>DRHF01000078.1 GCA_011049715.1 Desulfobacterales bacterium | reverse complement strand
TTTGTCTCATAAGAAGCTATTTGTCAACCTGTAGGAAACAAGGCATCAAGTCAAGCCATGCATTGAGTCTGCTGTTCAACGGCAAGCTGCCTGACTTCCAGACCAAAATAGTAGTATAAGCAGAGATTACGCTGGGCAGTTACCTCTTCAAGATCGCTGTCTATGTTCTCGGTACCCAAAAGATATGCCACCATTGCAAGGCATTCCGAATTGGAAAGCCGGTTCAGCGTAATTTGATTATGATAAGACTTTGTGCCCCATGTATGCACATACTCTGGCCGGTACGTGAATATCAAAAATATCCTTTCTCCCGATATAATGTCCAAGAGACTTTTTAAACGATCCTCAGAACTCTTATCAATCCAGTGAAGATCTTCGTTAGCTATGATTAGCGGTCTGATCTGGGAAGCCTTAATAACAATTCGATTTAATGCCTGATTGATTCGATCCTTCCTTCCATCAGGACTTAAAGAAATCGCGTCCACACCGCTGTCTTTAACTGATAAAAGTTCCAAGAGATACGGCAGGGTTGAAGCCTCATCGACACCTATAATGTTCAGACCCCGTTTGATCTTTTCTCTGATTTCAGAATCCCCATCGTCCTCTTTGATATCAAAGTCGGATTTCACGATGTCGATTACCGGATGATAGGTTACGTCTCGACTGTATGAGAGACATTTGTCTTCCTGAAACGTCACATCTTCGTTGGAGACGGCCTTTCTAAACTCATATAAAAGCCTTGATTTGCCGACTCCTGCTTCAGCCATGATAGAAAAAGCCTGACCTCTGCCCGCCTTGGATCGCTCAAAACCATCCAATAGCAACTCAAGCTCTCTTCCCCTTCCAACAAATGGGGTTAAACCCCGCTCGGCACTGACGTCAAACCGTGTCCTTCGGGTGCTGGGTGCAATGACACGAAATACATTGACAGATTCTCCTTTGCCTTTGACCTCTCTTTCTCCTAAAGCCTCAAACCGGAAAAACCCTTCAGTTAGCTTGAAGGTCTCATCAGATACATAGGTTGTTCCAGGCTCTGCCAACCCTTCCATCCTGGAGGCCAGATTGACTGTGTCTCCCACTGCTTTAAACTCCACCCGGAGGTCATTGCCTAAAGTGCCCACAACCACAGGGCCAGTATGAATGCCAATCCGCATGTTAATTGGAGGTATTTTCACTTTCTCTTGCTTTATCTTATCATTGAACCTGGTCATCTCACGATGGATTGCATAGGCTGATCGGATCGCCCGCTGAGGAGCGTCCTCAAGTGCAATCGGTGCACCAAAAAGGGCCATAATTCCGTCACCGGTCATCTCATTGACTGTGCCTTCATAGTCGTGGACTTTGTGAATCAAAATCTCGTAGACCTGATCCATAATGGAATAGAGTTCTTCGGAATCGATTTTTTCAGAAAGCCCGGTAAACCCCTCCATGTCGCAGAACATCACCGTGACCTGCTTGCGCTCACCTTCTATTTTGTTCCTTTGAGATAAGATCTTTTCGGTAAGGCCTTTTGGAAGATAACGCTGGATCTTGTCTAATTTCTCGTCAAAAGAGAGATCTTTGGATGCAGCTTCTTTAGGCTGGCTCAAATCATAAGCGCACTCCTTACAGAATTTCCCTGTTGCAGGCGTTATGGCCTTGCAATTCGGGCAGTGAAATTCCATAGGATTTGCACACTCTACACAAAACTTAGCATCATCAGGATTTTCAAACCGGCATTCCGAACATTTCATTTTATCACCCATTTTATAGACTTGCCCATAAAAAGACCCGCTTTTGCCGTGTAGCTAGAAGGTATGTATTCAGGGGGTCAGTCATTTCCCCTTCACTTCGGTGTCTTCATCGCTGGTATTTTCAATGAGTTAGCAGCGGTGGCATTCCTGCCCCCTCCGCATTCCCCCTTCGCTGCGCTCAGGATGGCTGCGGTCTCCCCCACTGCTAAATCACTGAAAATACGAAGCGACTCCACCAATATCGTTACGGGGAAACAACCGCCCCCTGAATAGTTACGCCAGAAGAGCTGCAGCCCCGGTCGGAAGGGATTCTCCGGAGGCGAATAAATCTTCGCTACGCTCTGACAAGCTGCACGGAATTTGATATCAGAAGGAAAATGAGTTCAGGCCAGCTCAGGTGTAGATGTCGAGATCAAGGTATCTCGAAGTGGAGTCAACAGTAGGATGCGATTCTGGTATAGGGAATTCGGTCTCCCAACCGATTGGCTAGTGTCCATCCATAAATGGCCTTTTTTGCCCTGCCCGGCGTTCTCCGCGGCCTTGATCAGAACAAAAATTGCTCATTTCTGAATTGGACACCCTTATTAGTTATTTTAAAATCATGGATGGACACTAACTAAGGTTCAGTTGGGTATGCAGTATTTGAAGTTTTTCTCCATTTAAGCCCTCCTTTGAGCGGGTTTAATTATTTTTCATTCGGAAATGATCCTCTTCCACCGATATGATAATGCGGTGATACAAACCAAGAGGTTAAGTTGCCGGGCCACCTTAGTAACTGTATTCAAAAAATACAGTCACATAAATTATTTGATTAACCGCAAAGCTGCAAAGTTCGCGAAGAAGTCATTCTTTATTTGCTTTCCGCTGAGCCCGCAGGAATAAGCTCCGCATTCCACAGGGAGGGCGGAAAGCAAAAAGAATCCATCCCTTGCCCGATTTAGACGGGTAAGCCGTCGTTATAACACCGAACCGGCAGATTGTTGAAAATGGCTGCAAGACACTTATTGCAGGAGACACATGAAGCTTCCTCGGTCTTTCCCTCTCGGAATTTTTTTATGAGAAACGGTTCTCGAATAAGAGGACGGCTTATGGAGATAAGATCCGCAAATTTATTCTCAAGAACCTCTTCCATGTGTTTAATCCTGCGCATTCCGCCCACTATCATCAGAGGGATTTCTCCCAATACGGGTTTAATTACCTTGGCAGCTGCGAGATTATATCCTTCCTCGAAGCTGCACTTTGGAGCCAGTTTTTTAAAGCTTAGCTTGGCCAGGAATTTCATCCATTTTGGTAATCCCAGTTTAACTGCTCCTTTTAAGAATTCATCGGCAGGGATCTCTCCACGAGTGGTATGAAATGTAAAATGGGTGCCGCAACTCAACTCCACGCCATTGATGCCCAACTCAACCAGCCATCCTGCATATTTTTTAGCCAATTCCGGAGTTACTCCCGTCTTGGGCGTAAAATCATTGGTATTCATTTTAATCAATATCGGCATTTCATCGGGTAAGGCCTTTCTGCTTTCCTGAAAAACCTCCTTTAGGAATCGAAATCTGTTTTCGTCCGATCCGCCCCATGAATCCTTTCTGCGGTTGAAAAACGGTGAGAGAAACTCGCTGATTAAAAAACCGTGCGCTCCGTGGAACTGCACGGCATCGGCGCCGGCCTCCCCAGCCCGGTTTGCCGCTTTAGCAAAAGCCTTTATCGCTTCCTGAATTTCTTCTTCTTTCATTTCTTCAGGTTTCTTAAGGCTCATGGGGTTTCGAATTTTTTTAGACGGCGCCAATGGAGATTGCCCGGTGATTGCATCAAAAGTTTGCAATCCAGCATGGACCAATTGGAACGCAATTTTCCCTCCCTCCTGGTGTACAGCTTCAACCAGTTTGCGAAGACCGGTAATCATTTCATCACTATATATAGCCGTTTGGTATTTAAACGCCTTTCCTAAAGGTTGGACATACATGAATCCGGGCGTAATCAATCCGATCTCTCCTTTGGCTAAGTTGCTGTATCTTTTGATCATGTCATCGGTTACCTCGCCGGTCTCTAACGCCATGGCTTCATAGGTTGCCGAGTGGACAAATCTGTTTTTAACCTCCATCTTTCCAATTTTTATGGGTGTGAATAGGGTTGACATGACGGGCCTCCTTTTTTCAATTTGCGTTTTTGAGGCTAAATGTAATTTATATAAGCTTTTTAAACGCCCTGCTAAGATAAGAAAAAAAGTGCCGAATGAACAAAACGAAAGAAATGATCAGGCCCCCAACGGCGTGGAAAGCCCCCGGAAGGGTCTTGGTGGGAACATTTTGAGGTGCTTCACCATTGGGTGCTTAAGGGTATCTTGAAAATTATACTGAAAGCTGATTATTCCCTATTTTAAAGTCTCTTTCAGTTTTGTTTATGATCAATTGGGGTTATTACTATCCAAACAGAATAAACAGCGGATGTCAATCCTTGATTGTTTTAGAGAAAATGCTGAATCGGATTACGTATTATTTGAAATGATTCTTTAATTTCTTAGTTCTGGAATATGTGTCTTTTGTGGCAAAATATTTCTGAATTTTGTTTTTCTCACGCAAAGGCGCAAAGCGCGCAAAGGAAAAACAGGAAAAAATTGATGGGGAGGCTTTGCCATATGCGGCACTATGTCCTATCGGGAATGCGAAACTTGAGTGAATTTAATTTATGTTGAAAATGGATGGAATAAATGTGTATTTAAAAGCAGGAGGTGACGATAAAAATGAAAAAATTATTGGCAAGATGGGGCAGGATATGCCCCGGCTGTAATATCGGCCGCAAATATCCGGATTCATTCATCGGCAGGAGAGTGAGAAATCACTGGGAGAAGGGCTGCCCCTCCCATAACGCTTATGTGGAGGTTTATGGGGGCGACGAGCCAACATCCAAGAAAAACAAGGAAAAATCTAATGAGAAATGAATTATCCCATCGTTGCATAAAAAACAGAGGAACACCATGTCTGATCAAGAAAAGATAACCACGGAAACAGCCCGCACAAGTATTGACCAGATGCTGCGTACATGCCAGCTGCTTCATTCCCAACTTAGCATGATGGCGGATATGAAAGCGAATATTCTGATCAGTACTTCGCTTATTATTTTTACCATCTCAATTGCATATATTAATGCCAACAAACTTTCAGTCTCCTTGATAGTCTTTCTTTTTTCCGCCCTGTGTTCCGCCTGTTCGGCATTTCTGGCTGTTATGCCGGGAGGATCAGAAAAAGGGAAAAAGGGACTGAAACCCGAAAAGGTTAACCCGCTTTTCTTTGGGTCCTTTGCTCAACTGAACCAGGATGAATATCTTGAGCGAATGGACAACGTTATGAAAAGTGACGCAAAAGTGTATGAAACGATAATTCTTGATATCTATAATCTTGGCACCGTTTTACAGAAGAAGAAATATAGATTTCTTAGTTACAGCTACCGGATACTTTTAGCGGGAATGATTATTTCTGTAATTCTGTTTGCAGGCGAGCAGTATTATAAATGATATTTCTGAAAGTCAGGAGGTTTCTATGAACCAAAAAGATAGGTTGCTGAAGGCGTTAGAGCGGCAGCCGGTGGACAGACCACCTGCTGCTGTTCCCACTCAAAATGCGACTGCCGAAGTCATGGAAAAAAGCGGGTATAAATGGCCTTCCGCCCAAAAAAACGCAAAAGATATGGCCGGCCTCGCATGGGCCTGCCATGAGATCGCGGGCATTGAGAGTGTGAGGATTCCATTCGACATCAATATCGAAGCTGAGGCCATGGGTTGCAAGACCCGGTTTGGAGAGGATCTGATAACGCCCCCCATGTCTGAAATGAAAACAAAGGGCGAATACGACCAAATTAAGATCCCTGACCCTTTGAGGGACGGAAGAATGCCCGAGGTGCTTGAAGCAATCAAACGGCTCAAGGAAAAGACAGGTGATCAGATCCCTTTGATTGCAGCATTCGGAACCCCTTTTGAACTCCTCGCCACCACACTTGATTTTATGGATATCACGATGTCACTCTCGGCAGAACCCGATTTTCTCGAAGATCAGCTTGAAAAAATGACCGAAATATCCAAACGATACGCAAAAGAAATTGAAAAAGCAGGCCCCGATGTACTGATGCTGGTGGATGGCACCTCCCAGAGCATAGGCCCTAAGTATTACGAACAATTTTCGTTTCCATACACCAAGGCTTTGGTGGAGTCCCTGTCCAAACCCACTATTTTGCATATCTGTAGCAATACCACCCGTATGCTTCCGATGATGGCGGAAACCGGTGTGAGCGCACTGAGTTTAGACAAACCGGTCGATATATCCCATGCGCTTGAGGTTACCAAAGGAAAAGTTGCACTCGTGGGAAAGGTCTCTTCCCAGACCCTGGCGATGGGCAGCAGGGAAGAGATCGTAAACGAAACTGAGGAGTCGCTGCAGCTTGGAATGCACGTTGTCGCTCCCGGATGCGGCATTCTGCCACAAACCCCGCTTGAGAACCTGAAGACTTACATCGAGTCCGTGGTTAATTGGAAAAAATGAACATCGAACATCGAACATCGAACGTCCAACATCGAATCCTCCAAAGGCGGACAAGTGTTGAATGGGAAAAGATGAAGAAACAGACTTATGCCTTAGTGCTCTCATTCGTAAATTGTATAACGTATTTTGTAGGTATCTTGCACCGCCCGCTTTATCTGCCGCTGGCAGATTCGCTCAAGACGCTAAGGGCGCAAAGTTCACGGAGAATTTTTTTCTATTCCTTTTCGCTGAGAAGGACGAAAAGGAATAAACCCAGGCCCTTCGGGCAAGATTTGTTTTTGAGCGGATTGCCGGAAGCATGATGATTTTCGTTTGTCGGCGTCCCTGCCCAGTTAAATTCGGCAGACTATTTAACCGGGGTCACCGACAAACGAATCCGCTTAGGCGGACTTTGCGTTCCCTGCGCCTTGAATGAGCGGAGCGAATGAGCGATGAGAATCATAAAGATCGTTGAACAGCTATCAAATAGTTGAATGTTCGGTATTGGATGTTTGTTTTTCATTCGACGTTGGACGTTCGATGTTCGATGTTCGACGTTCATCTTTCAAAACAACCCTATAGGACATAAATGTAATCTGTGAATGTTTTCAAAACAACTTAACGCTCATGAAGGTCAACCCGGAACTGTTAAAAGAACGCAGAGATCGCATATTGAAGGCGGTCGCCCTCGAAAAGCCGGATAGAATTCCGGTGGTTCTGGAATATTCCGGATTTGCCGCTAATGCGACAAAAACCGAAATCGCCGACTTCATCAGTTCACCTTCAAAGGCCACAGAAACCATGATTCAGGCCTACAAACTGATCGGGGGTGGTGATGCGATCAACTACGGTACTTTTTCTCCGTATCGCTTAAGCTATCTCTACGGCGCAAAAGTGAAGGTGCCCGGCATTGATTTACCACCCGATGGTATGTGGCAGGTTGTAGAAACCGAACTGATGAAAGTTGAAGATTATGATCGGATTCTTGAAATTGGCTGGCCGGAATTCTTTAAGGGCTTCTTGTCAGACCGGGTGTTTAATGACGCGGCCTGGAACCTACTGCCGGCCAATCAGGAAAGAGTTGATATCATCGGGCTGTGGTCAGATGAGGGCGTTCCGGTTCTCACCGGAGGCAATGTGACGACACCATTTGAACTGCTATGCGGTTCCCGTTCCACGGAGAAATTCTTTCTTGACCTTCTGGAAATACCGGACAAGGTGGAAGCGGTCATGGAACTTATGATACCCCATCTATCCCTAACCAACGTCGACCGCATGATAAACCGCGGTTACATGGTTGCATGGGTGGGTGGCTGGCGCACCGCCCCTTTTATGCTCTCCCCCCGGATATGGGAGCGATTTGTATGGCCCTACTTCCACCAGCAGGTAAACAAGGTCGTTGAGGCTGGATTGATACCACTGCTCCATCTGGATTCAAACTGGGACCGTGAATTGGATCGATTTAAAGATTTTCCAAAAGGAAAAATTATCATGGCCCTTGACGGTGAAACTGATATCTTCAGAGCCAAAGAAATTTTGGGCGATCATATTTGTCTGATGGGTGATGTTCCACCCTCAATGCTCGCTTTTGACACCCCCGACGATGTTTATCAATATTCCCGAAAACTCATCCGAAGCTTAGGCCCCGAAGGTTTCATACTTCAGTCAGGATGCGATATACCGGCTAATGCCACGTTGGAAAATGTTCAGGCCATGCTAGCAGCCGCTTTGGAGAAGTAGGTCTGTATAAGAAAAACAGGGAATTGTGCTTTTAAAAAACAAAATGTTGGGGTATAGAGCGTCTTGACTTTAACCTAAGTTGAGCGTTTCAAATTTTCGAAATGGTTAATTTCAAGATATATTAAAGGAATTGAATCAATTTGAATTTTAAAAATTTAAAACCCAAGGGATTTCCAATTTAACCGCACCTACAGCGTCAGATGCCGTCCCGCATAGTACACTATAGCGGAACGACATCTTCCTTGTATCTGAGACAAACTTGAAAATCGCTCAATTTAGGTTTAAATAAATAAGAAACATCTTTTTAATCAACAAAATTATTAAGGCCCCATAATTAAGGAAATATTATATGTCTGACGCTCATAAAAAAGAAAATTCATCAAACGTCACCAAACGGGTGCATGTGATTGCATGTGGCGTTTTGTCTATTGATATCAAACGATTGGCTGAGAATTTTAATTTGGATATTTCCATGCAATTTTTAAAAGGAGGATTGCATGAAAAACCGATGGAACTAAGGAAACAGCTCCAGGCAGCGATTGACGAAGTGTCCGGATCCGGTCAATATGATCGGATAGCAATCGGTTATGGTATCTGCGGACGGGGTACCGTGGGAGTGGAAGCGAGAGATATTCCGCTGGTCATTCCGAAGGCACACGATTGCATCGCAATGTTTCTCGGTAGCAATCAAGCATATAAGGATGAATTCTCCCGCTACCCGGGCACCTATTACATTTCGGCCGGTTGGTATGAAGAAAAAGCAGAACCTTTATCACAAAGGCGGCGCTGGGCCTATTTTGGGGATGAGAAAATTGAATATGACGATCTGGTTAAAAAATACGGTGAGAAAGACGCCAAGGAAACGTTTAAATTTTTAAATAGCTGGAAACGAAACTACCAGCGGGCCGTCTTTATCGATACAGGGGTTAAGGATTCTCGGACTTACGAAGATTATGCAAAATCAATGGCAAAGGAGTATAATTGGAAATATGAAGTGATAAAGGGGAATTTGTCTCTTTTAGAGAAATTGATTTGTACGGAGTCGACAACCAGGGAAATATTGGTTGTACCGCCGGAACACAGGATTGAACAAGATCCAAAAAGCGACGGAGTCAGGGCCGATCCGATTTGGAAGAAAACCGAAATTGGCGACAAAAAACCGAAAAGGTTTTGGGTAAGAGACAATGACAATCTTTTGAAAAATAAGCGGGAAATAGACTTCGGTCTGGGAATCGATGCCGGGGGGACGTTTACCGACGCAGTGATATATGATCTTTCCGCTGACAGGGTATGCAGCAAAAATAAAGCACTGACAACAAGGTGGAACTTGACCGAAGGCATTCAGGAGGCGCTGGCTGGGCTTGATAATGAAAAGTTGAAAGCCGTGGAGCTGGTGGCCGTATCGACTACTTTGGCAACCAACGCAATTGTGGAGGGCAAAGGTCAAAAAGTGGGGTTGATCTTGATGCCGCCCTATGGCCTTTTTGACCCAGGAGATATAGATTATGAGCCGATGTCAATTGTTCCGGGGCGGCTTGAGATAACCGGAAAAGAGACAGATCCGGTAAATGAACTCCAGGTGCGGCGAATCGCTCGGGAGATGGTTAAGCGTTTTCAGGTAAAGGCATTCGCGGTTTCGGGTTTTGCAGGTACGATAAACCCCGAGCATGAACTGCTGGTGCAAAGACTTCTGCATGAAGAAACAGGTCTTTTTGTTACATGTGGGCACGAATTATCCGATCTTTTGAACTTTAGAACCCGCGCCATGACTGCAGTTTTAAATGCCCGGATTATTCCCAGATCCATAGACTTGTTGGATAATATAGAAGGGGTATTATTAAAGCACGGTATCAAAGCACTGATTGTAGTGGTTAAGGGAGACGGTACATTGATGAGCGCGGAAATGGCGAGGGAACGCCCGGTAGAAACCATACTTTCAGGGCCGGCAGCGAGTGTGGCCGGAGCGCACTATCTGACGGATTGTGAAGATGCAATCGTGGTTGATGTGGGGGGCACCACATCGGATATCGCGGCGTTTCAGAAAGGCGAAGTCAAAATTTGTAAAAACGGAGCTGATATCGGCGGGTTTAAAACACACGTCAAAGCGCTGGAGATTCGGACAGCCGGGTTGGGTGGAGACAGTTTTATTTCATGGGAAAAAGATCATTTTGAAATTAGCCCCCAGAGAGTTGGACCGATCGCATGGTTGGGAGCAAAAGATCCGGGAACACACAAGGCACTCCGATATATGATGCTTCATCCGGGTTCTTACCAAAGTTCCACAAAAACAATGCAAATTCTAATCAAAACCGGCGCTGTCGACAACATGTCCCTTACGAACCAGGAAAAAGAAATTGTAAAATTATTGGAAAAGAGACCCTATTCCCTCGATGAGTTGGCCAAATATGTTGAGACACCACACCGCATGCTATTACATCTTACCCATCTGGAGGATAATTTTATTATTCAGAGGTGTGGTTTAACACCAACAGATTTGCTCCATGTGACAGAAAAATTTGACCGATGGGATAAAAAAGCCTCCCTTAAGATTTGTAAACTGGTCAGCCAGATAACCGGCCTGGAAGTAAAGGAGTTGGCCGAAAAAATTTTGGAACAGTTTATAAAAAAACTGGCAAAGGAAATCCTTGAAAAAGAGCTTGTGGAAAAAACCGGTCACCCAGGCTTGAAGGAAAGTAAAAGTTGCCAGGTGATCATTGATCATATTTTAAGTGGAGCCGACAAGGACCATGTTTTACAGGCAAAACTCAGCAAACCGATTATTGCAATAGGGGCACCGGTTCAGAATTTTCTTCCAGGGGCGGCGAAACTTTTGAATGCCCGGCTGATAATACCAAAAAATGAGGATGTCGCCAACGCGGTAGGAGCGATCACAAGCAAAATAATGATTCGGCGTAAGGTAACGATAAAACCGGATCAAGAAGGCGGGTTCCTGATCGAGGGGCTGGAGGGGAACAGACAATTTTTGAAATTCGAGCGGGCGGTCGAACACGCTGAAAACGAACTGGTTTGTCTGGTCCGAAAAATCGGCAGGGCATCCGGTACAAGCGAAAAGTCCATAGAGATAAATGTGGAGGATAAGATTCCGGCAACTGCAAACGGAAGTCCGGTATTTCTAGGACGAACGCTTACCGCTCAACTGAAGGGGAAACCGGATATGTTACCCAAACAAAAATCCCTTGGGCAATCTGCTTTGGCATAGATGGGGATCGGAAGGAAGTCATTTTTGAGGAGAATGGTAGCAAAAAATGAGAAGGGGTCACAGGATGTTCTGTAACCCCTTGAAATCATTGGAGGCGGCAACCAGAGTCGAACTGGTGAATGGCGGTTTTGCAGACCGCTGCCTTACCACTTGGCTATGCCGCCAATTCGATAAATTATTTGTCCAATACTGGAGCGGGAAACGGGATTTGAACCCGCGACTTCGACCTTGGCAAGGTCGCACTCTACCACTGAGTTATTCCCGCTCAGACTTCGAGACCTTTGAAAAATGCTCAATTTCGTTTTAGTTCAAGGAAGGCGAAAATTTTAACCACAGGAATACATTGAGTATTTCGAAGATTAAAATTTGAGCCTGACACCGAAATTGGGCGAAAGGGGGTATTTTTCAAAGGCCTCGCTTCCGACAAACTACTGTGTACCGATGATATTGTCAATATCAAACTGGTCAAATTCGGAGCATTTTTCTAAACCGGATAAAATAGTCAATGCCCGACCAAAGCGTAAACACAAGCGCACCCCACAAAAAAAAGTTTCCAATGGCCGCCATATTGATGCCAAAATATGAGTAATGAAATAAAAGCGGTATGATGGCAGCAATCTGAAATCCGGTTTTGAACTTCCCGAGGCTTGATGCGGAAATATCTTCTCCTTTTTTGGCAACGATGTTCCTCAGGCCGTTTACCGCCAATTCCCTGCCGACGATAACGCAAACCATCCAGGCAGGTACCCATCCATGCGATGCCAGCATAATAAAACTCGAAGAGACCAGAAGCTTATCAGCTACCGGGTCCATGACCGTTCCAAAAGTTGACACAAGCCCCCGGCGTCTGGCATAAAAGCCATCAAAATAATCGGTAATCGCGGCAACACTAAATAAGACAGCGGCAATGAAAGTGGGAAGGCGGCCGGTAAATAAAAGCAGAATGACAAGCGCCGGGATGGCAGCTACACGAAACAGGGTCAACTTGTTGGGTGAATTGAGCATGTTTTCTTTTTCTTCCATTTTCACCTTACTCTTTGATCTTTTATTGTTGATTACCTAGTGTCCATCCATAAATACCCCTTTTTGCCCTGCTCGGCGTTCTCTCTCCGAGGCGTAGGACTCCGTCTTGTAGAGACTACGTCTCGGAAAGCTCTACGAGCCGGAGGCCGCGGGTTTTCGGTTGCGGCGTACAGGACGTACGCCTCACCGCAAACCCTTGTGCGGCCTTGATCAGGACAAAAATTGCTCATTTCTGAATTGGACACTTCTATTATTTATTTTAAAGTCGTGGATGGGCACTACCTATTTTTTTGTCTTTTCCCAATCGTCCAGAAATGCCCTTATGCCCTTGTCAGTGAGCGGGTGAGCAGCCAGTTTGCTGAGAACGTTAAACGGAATCGTGGCAATATCCGCGCCCATCAGGGCCGAATCGAGCACATGAAGTGGATTGCGGATACTGGCGACAATCACCTCTGTATTATAGGCATAGTTGCTGTAGATTTCTACGATCTGTTCAACGATGAGCATCCCTTCGTGGGATAGGTCGTCCAAACGCCCCACAAACGGGCTCACATAGGTTGCGCCGGCCTTCGCGGCCATCAGCGCCTGCAACGGCGAAAAAATCAGGGTTACATTGCTTTTGATCCCCTCCCCGGAAAGTTGACGCGTTGCCTTCAACCCGTCAACGGTCATCGGAATTTTAACAACAATATTGTCGTGAATTCCTACCAGATGCCGGGCCTCTTTGAGCATGCCCTCGACATCGAGGCTGATCACTTCAGCATTCACCGGACCGTCTACAATCTCACAGATTTCTTTGATGATCTCTTCAAAAGCACCGCTCTCCTTTGAAATGAGCGAAGGATTGGTTGTCACGCCGTCGACCATACCCATGCTGTGAGCCTCTTTAATTTCATCAATGTTTGCCGTATCAATAAAAAACTTCATCAACACACCCTCCTGAAGCTGATTTATCCGTATGTGTTCAGGGGGTCAGTCATTTCCCCTTCACTACGGTGTCTTCATCGCTGGTATTTTCAATGATTTAGCAGCGGTGGCATTCCTGCCCCCTCCGCATTCCCCCTTCGCTGCGCTCAGGATGGCTGCGGTCTCCCCCACTGCTAAATCACTGAAAATACGAAACGACTCCGCCAATATCGTTACGGGGAAACAACCGCCCCCTGAAAAGCTACGATTTATCTTTTATGTTTTCTTTTTTTTTAACAAACCCATCTCTGCATCGCGTGCTGCAAAAATAGAGATCTTTTCCCTCCATCCTCAAATGAACACTGTTTCTTTTGGGAAAATAGACTTCACAAAAGGGATCCTTAACCATGACATCGTCGATCTCTCCGGTGGCTTTTTGAGAAACCGTTTTACCCATTGCTGTGTTTTGAAGCATCCAAGACTTTAAAGCCCTGTAACCCAAATATACGATTGCCAAAAGTATTAATAATTTCATCGGTACTTGAATATCTTTTGCCCATCACTTAGATTGTCCAGAAGATGTTGCATATCTTTTTTCAGGACCGGATGGACAATTTTTGGATCTATATCACATATCGGCTTTAAAACAAAGCGTCTTTTGTGCATTCTCGGATGTGGAATCACCAAACCGGATGAATTGATCACCAGGTCGTCATAGAGTAAGATATCGAGATCAAGGATCCGGGGGCCGTATCGGACAGGGTCTGAGGTTCTCCCGGCATCCTGTTGTATCGATTTAATTTCGCTGAGGAGCTGATACGGATCAAAAACGCTTTGAATCTTAATCACCGCATTGATAAACCAATCCTGGTTTTTATAATCAACCGGTTCGGTTGAGTAAAAGGGAGACTGTTTTCTTAAAAAGGACAAACCCGGTTTGATCAGGGCTGCAATACCATTTTGGCAGTTTTTCAGTTTGTTACCGATGTTTGAACCGATAGAAATATAGACGGCGTGTTTCTGTTTCACCTCAAAAACCGATGGAGCGAATCCTTTCGATAACCTCTTTCAGCCTCTCTGTTCCGACAGTTAAAGCCATTCGAACATACCCTTCACCGGCTGTCCCAAAACCATTTCCCGGTGTAACAACAATACCTCCCTTTGTTAAAAGATGGGTCGTAAACGCCGCTGATGTATATCCATCGGGAACCTCTATCCATACATAAAATGTCGCCTTTGGTTTTTTGACAGATAGCCCCAGATCGATAATCCCATCCACCAAAATATTTCGACGCTCCTGATATTCCTTGTTCATATTTTGAACGCATGTCTGATCGCCTTCCAGCGCAGCAATCCCGGCGATCTGAATCGCCTGGAAGGCACCGGAATCGATGTTGCTCTTTATCCCACCGAGGCCCTCGATGATCTCGGGATGGCCGACTGCGAAACCGAGCCGCCAGCCGGTCATATTGTAAGTCTTGGAAAGGGAATGAAATTCTATCCCCACCTCCTTGGCCCCTTCGGTTTCAAGGAAGCTTATCGGCTGGTATCCGTCAAAAGCCATCTCGGTATAGGCAGCGTCATGGCAGACGATGATATTATTTGATTTTGCAAAGGAGACCGCGTTTTCAAAAAATCCCCTTCTTGCAATGGCGGATGTGGGGTTGTTGGGATAATTGAGGAACATCAACTTTGCGTTCTTTGCCGTTTCCACCGGTACTGCATCAAGATCGGGTAAAAAGTCATTTTCTTTCAACAAATCCATAAAATATGGGTTCCCGCCCGCAAACCGGACTCCGGTGGGATAGACCGGATAACAGGGGCTTGGCACCAGAGCCCAATCACCCGGATTGATGAAAGCAAGGGGGATATGGGCAATCCCCTCCTTTGATCCGATCAGGGTGACCACTTCTTTTGCTGCATCAAGATTCACATGAAATCTGCGTTTGTACCAACGGGCAACCGCCTGATTGAACTCAGCCATACCGGAATAGGATGGGTAGCGATGATTTTGAGGATTCAAAGCGGCTTGATTCAGTGCCTCTATGATATGGATCGGGGTCGGCAGATCGGGATCGCCTACACCCAAATCAATAACATCCACCCCCCGCTGTCTGACCTCCTCTTTCTGTCTGTCAATTTCTTTGAATAAATAGGGTGGCAGGCTCGCCAACCGGTTCGATTTTATAATGTCCATCATACCTCTTTTATGCCTCCATCATTCGATAGCTTCTTCACACAGTTCACCTCGATATATAATGCGGGCATCACCTTGCAGGGAAACATCGAAAAAGTGATCTTCTTCCACTTTGAAATGTATCATTAGGAATCCCCCGCTTCTTGTTTTAACCTTAATAGGGGATGGAGATTTTGATTTGCAGGCCATTATCACGGCTCCTGCTATCGCCCCTGTGCCGCAAGCCAGCGTTTCATCCTCCACGCCTCGTTCATATGTTCGGATGGCAAGATTGCCATCTTTATCATAGCTGACAAAATTTACATTTGTGCCCTCCGGGGCAAACGCCTCATGGTAACGAATCTGCCGCCCCACTTCGACCACCTGAGCCTCCTCGATGTCGTCCACCTCCACAACCACATGAGGCACTCCGGTGTTTACACGGGATATGGAAATCGGTCCTGTATTCATCTCCAGAGAATCGTTGAGTTTGAGGCCTGTCGGGTCCGGAATTTTGATCATAACCTCGGTATCGACAACCTCGGCATCGATTATCCCGGCATCGGTTTCAAAAGACATCCGGGATCCTGCGATCCGGTTCAGCCAGGCGAATCGCGAAACACACCTGGCGCCGTTCCCGCACATCTCGGCCCGGCTGCCGTCGGCGTTATAGAATCGCCATTTGAAATCGACCCCTTCGGCGTTCTCTAGAAGAATAATTCCATCCGCACCCACGGACATGCGTCTTCGGCAGATTTTCGAAATAAATGTTTTTAAATTTTTCTCTTCAACAACCCCTTCTCTGTTGTCAATCACAATGAAATCGTTGCCGCTACCGCTCATTTTAAAAAAATTAATTTTTTCCATTTTTCCTTAATACCCCACCCGGACAAGCCGGTTGTAGCGAAGTGGAAATTTATCCGCCTTTGGAGGATCACGATTTATCGGGGAATCTAATCTAATACTCTAAATGAGCCAAAACTCGATTAGTTGTTATTCGTTATCAGTTACTCAAGTTTCGCACCTGATATTTTAAGGAAAGTTGCATCAGGCATAGGGTAAAAAGAAATTTTTCTGGGAAAAATTGATGATGAGCGCTTTGACAACGGCACAAAACTTTTTAAAAGTAAGCCTTCCAGAAGCAACTGATATTACATAAAAATCCAAACCATCGCGTGCCTGTGCTCGGAGATTACCTTATGGGTTCAGGTCCACAACAGCTGCCTCATTGTTTTTCCAAAAAATTTTATTTACCCCACACCAGATGCGGCACCGCGCCCTATTGGGGGTGCGAAACTTGAGTATTAAGTTCATTAAGAGGGTTAATTTTCAGCCCGTCATCCTTGGATAAATGATGGGATCGACTCCCCTTCCATTAGGTCCGAGTACTGTTGGCGGGCCCTGATAACGTGGAACTGGTTATCCTTTACCATTACTTCCGCCAACTTTGGTCTTGAACAGTAATTGGACGCCATGGCAAACCCATAGGCACCTGCGCTCATCACCGCGAGGAGGTCATCTTTTTTTACATCGGAAATTTTCCGGTCCATTGCCAGAAAATCCCCGGTCTCGCAAATGGGCCCTACCACATCCGCCACGATCTGCGTTTCTTCGGTCTTTACCACCGGCTGAACAGCATGGAAGGCATCATAGAGGGAAGGCCGAATAAGGTCATTCATCCCTGCATCGGTAATCACAAATTTTTTTTTCAATCCGGATTTCCGATATAGAACACGGGTCACCAAAATACCCGCATTTCCAACAATAACCCTACCCGGTTCCAGGATCAGTTGAAAGGAGGTATCTTTGAGCAGCGCGGCTATTGTTTTGGCATATTCACTGGGATGAAGCGGAGATTCGTCTTCATAGACGATGCCGAGCCCGCCACCCATGTCAAGGTATTTAATTTTGATGCCAAATTTTTCTATCTCATTTTTCAGATTTATGAGACTTTGAAGGGCGTCTTCAAACGGTTTTGCTTCTGTAATCTGTGAGCCGATATGACAATCGATTCCGATGATCCGAACATTTTGGAGCCGATTTGCCGCCTTGTAGCCTTCTATGGCGCTCTGGATGTCTAGCCCGAACTTGTTCTTTTTGAGGCCTGTGGAGATGTAGGGGTGGGTCTTTGGATCAACATCCGGGTTTACACGGAGCGCGATCGGCGCTTTCATTTTCAAGATACCCGCCCTTTTGTCGATCAATTCAAGCTCTTCAAGTGACTCGATGTTAAACATCAGAATCTTGGATGAAAGCGCATAGTCGATTTCATCGACCCGTTTCCCAATCCCTGAGTAAACAATTTTGTCCGAAGAGAATCCGGCCTTCAACCCCCGGTAAAGCTCACCGCCTGATACGATATCCAGCCCGCCTCCGAGGTCTGAAAACAGTTTTAAAATCGCCAGTGAAGTATTTGCCTTTGCTGAATAACAGACAAGGGGGTAAATTCCTTGAAAGGCGTCATTGAACGTATGAAAATGGCGTTTTAAAGTTGCATGGCTGTATAAATAAAATGGTGTACCAACCGCCTCGGCGATTTTTTTTATCGGAACGTCCTCTGCGTAAAGCTCATTTTCACGATATACAAAGTGATGCATTCATCCCCCCGCTCACTGTTTTTATCTCAATATTTAAAATCGACAAGGTTTGAGTCTCCGCTTACCCTTCCGTCGTCCGAATGACCGATCACCTTATAGATGTATCTAAAGCCCTTTTCCAAGGGCTCTTCAAACGACATGGTGCTCCGGTAAGGATCATTGAAAGGTTTCACTTCCACCGGAACTTGATAAACCATTGCAAATAGAATCGGACAATTTTTGCAATCGGATTCTGGGATCGCTGTTTTTGATCGATAGACTGAAAAACCGGTAAATTCCGAGTCTTTCTTATCCTCTGCTGCCGGGATCGTCCATGTCAGCCAAAGCATGTCCCGTCCGATTGTAATCTTTAAATCCTTTACCACCGGCAGGGGTATTTGATCGGGGGGTCTAGGCGGTGCCTTTTTGCCACACCCCAAAAGGGACAAAAACACCATCATCAGTATTGAAGCGGTCAAACAATGATTTTTGTGACAACGGCGTTTCACATCGATTATTTGTTCATTGGCTCCCGGCAAGATAACGTGTTTGCTGTCCCGGTTCATCGGTCCTGATCAATTGACGAAAAAATATCATCCAAACAGGCCACCAGCGCGTCAATATCGTCTGTCCGGATGATCAACGGGGGGATAAAGCGTAAAACATTTTCCTGGACACAGTTGATGAGAAATCCTTTCTCGAGACAATTTGCAACAATCGGCCCGCCATCCAATTTCAGTTCAATGGCCAAAAGAAGACCCGACCCCCGGACATCGGTGATCGATCGATGCCTCTTTTTGAGCCATAAAAGCTTTTCCTTAAAATATGATCCCACTTTACGGCAATGGTCGATGATCTTTTCTTCTTCAAGTACTCTGACCACTTCCAATGAAGCCGCGGTTACAATCGGTGTGCCGCCAAAGGTCGATGCATGGGATCCCGGGCCAAATGCAGAGGCAACGTGCTCTTTGGCCAGCATAGCGCCTATAGGCAACCCGTTGGCAAGGGCTTTGGCCAAGGTCATGATATCCGGCTCAACATCGAATTGTTCATACGCAAAAAGGCTTCCTGTTCGGCCAATTCCGGTCTGTATCTCATCGAAAATAAGCAGTATCCCGGTTTCATCGCAAATCTGTCTGATGGTTTTCAAATACGCAGGATCAGGACATCGAACACCCCCTTCTCCCTGGATCGGTTCAACCATCACCGCACATGTTGAGGACCCGATCTCCCGGCGCAGTGCATCCACGTCATTGAACGGTACAAAATCGAAACCTTTTAGAAGCGGATCAAAATCTTTCTTGATTTTATCTTGCCCTGTCGCAGAAAGTGTGGCCATGGTACGTCCATGAAAAGAGTTTAGCATGGAAATGATCCGGTAACGGCCGTTTTCCTTTTTTTCCTTAAAATACCGCCTGGCGATCTTTATTGCCGCCTCATTGGCTTCGGCCCCGCTGTTACAGAAAAATACCCGGTCCGCAAAACTGTGTTCAACCAGCCAAGATGCAAGATTTGCCTGGGGAAGCGTATAGTAAAGATTTGAAACATGCAAAAGTCGATCTGCCTGTTTGGAAATGGCCTTGGAAACCTTTGGGTGGGCGTGGCCAAGATTGCATACCGCAATTCCCGAAACAAAGTCCGTATAACATCGGCCTTCAGAATCCCAGAGTTTGCACCCCTTTCCCTTTATAATTGCAATGGGAAATCGTTTATACGTCCCGAAAATAAACTGATCTGATTGCTCTATTATATCATTACCCATGGTCGGATTTGTTAACCCTTTTTTCTTTTTACAGGATATATCGACTTAAATCCTCATCGTCCTTGATATCTTTTAGCTTTTTTTCCACATACTCCCTGTCGATAACAATCCGTTTCTCCTCTATGTCCGGTGCGTTGAAAAGAATATCCTCAAGGAGGCACTCCATTAAGGTATGGAGTCTCCTTGCACCAATATTTTCAGTCAGGTTGTTGACTTCTTCCGCAATCCTTGCAATCTCCTCAATAGCGTCATCTTGAAACTCCACTTCAACCCCTTCTGTCTTTAACATCGCTATGTATTGGAGAATCAGGGCGTTTTTGGGTTCGGTCAGAATCCTTACGAATTCTTTGCGATACAAGGAGTCGAGTTCCACCCGAATCGGGAACCTTCCCTGGAGTTCGGGTATCATATCAGAGGGCTTGACAGTATGAAAAGCACCGGAAGCGATGAAAAGGATGTGATAGGTCATAACCGCCCCGTATTTGGTCATCACAGTTGACCCCTCGACAACGGGGAGAAGATCCCTCTGGACACCTTCCCTCGACACGTCGGGACCGTGTCCGCTTTCCTTACCGACAATCTTATCAATCTCATCGAGAAAAATAATTCCGGACTGTTCCACTTTTTCAATGGCCTGTTTTACTATTTTATCTACATCGACCAGATTCTGTGCCTCCTCTTGTGCCAGGGTTTCCATCGCCTCAGGAACTTTGATCTTCCTCCGTTTTGTTCCCTTTGGGAGAAGACTCCCCAACATATCTTTAAAGTTGATCCCCATCTCCTCCATACCGACGTTCGAAAAAATTTCCACAACCGGCATCGCCCGTTCTGCAACATCGAGGTCGACATATCTATTGTCCAGCTTCCCGTCACGGAGCATGGTACGAAGTTTTTCCCTTGTGGAATACAATTCGCCACCGGCTTTTGGAACTACTTCGAAAGCGATCTCTTTTGAATCATCGGTTTTGTGTTCTAAAGTTTTACCGGATTTTGGGAGGAGAAGGTCCAACATCTTTTCCTCGGCATTCTGGCAGGCCTTCTCTTTGACCGCCTCCTGCTCTTTTGATTTGAGCATATTTACCGTTAGTTCCAGAAGATCCCTCACCATTGATTCGACGTCTCTTCCCACATAACCAACTTCGGTGAACTTAGAGGCTTCAACTTTGATGAAAGGAGAATCCGCCAGTCTTGATAACCGTCTTGCAATCTCAGTCTTTCCCACGCCGGTGGGGCCGATCAAAATAATATTTTTTGGTGCAATTTCATCCTGTAATTCTTTAGGGACCTGCTGCCTGCGCCATCGGTTTCTCAGTGCGATCGCAACGGATCGTTTGGCCTTTTCCTGTCCAATGATATGTTTATCCAGTGCTTTAACGATTTCAGATGGTTTCAATCGACTCATGCCACCGACCTATGCTTCTTTTTCATTTTATTATTTTCCTTTAATGCTCCCCAAAGAGGAACCGAATAAAGCCGTCATACCCAACCGCTTTTAAAACCTGTTAAAGCGATTCAATGGTTACGGCATCGTTTGTGAAAACACATGTAGAAGCCGCGATTTTCATCGCTGCTTCTACAATCTCTTTTGCATCCATGTCAGTATGTTTGAGAAGCGCCGTTGCCGCTCCCTGGGCACCCACCCCCCCGGCTCCTATTCCCAGAATGCCTTCATCCGGTTCCATCACATCGCCGCTTCCGGAGATAAGAAACATTCTCGACTCATCCACCGCAATCATGATCGCCTCAAGCCGCCTCAAATATTTATCGGTTCGCCAATCCCGGGCCAACTCGACAGCACTCCGGGTCAGGTTTCCATTGTAACGCTCCAGCTTAGCCTCCAAACGTTCGGAAAGATTCAGAGCATCTGCCGTGGCACCGGCAAACCCCACAATGATTTTGTCATTGTATATCCTTCTGACCTTTTTGGCATGGTGTTTTATGATGGTATCGTTCAAAGTAACCTGTCCATCTCCTGCGACGACCACTTTGCCCTTGTGCCTCACTGCCAAAATGGTGGTGCCGTGGAGGTTAGAACGCGAAGCGTCGGTTCCATACCCCAAGCCGTGGTTTCCATTTGTCGTTTTCATTTTGTTCCTTTTGGCTGGAACAAACCGTCTTTGTCCGAGCTCCTTTGTTTTAGAAAATTTAAACGGCGCAAACCCCAGGGCAGCCTAACTCCTGGGATGAGCCTTATCATAGGTCTCCATCAATTTATCAATACTCACATGGGTATACTTTTGAGTGGTGGAAAGACTTTCATGCCCCAAAAGTTCCTGTACTACTCTTAAATCCGCTCCTGCATCGAGCAAATGAGTCGCAAATGAATGACGAAGCGCGTGGGGAGAGACAGGAATCGGAAATCCGCAATCCCGGATGACTTTTTCAAGAATACGGGCGATAGACCGTGTCGTCAGTCGCCGGTTATTTTTGTTTAAAAAAAGGGGTTCTTTTCTATCTGTCTGCATCCCGTCTTTTCGGAAATGTGACGACTCCAGCAGCTCCTTTCTGTATTTTTTTATCGCCTCCGCCGCTTTCTGACCGATCGGTACAATCCGCTCTTTTTTTCCCTTTCCGGTGACGCGGATCAAACCTGTTGGAAAATCGACATCCGAAACATCCATCCCTGCCAGCTCGGAAACCCGTAATCCACTGGAATAAAGCGTTTCAAAAATAGCCCGATTTCTTAATCCAAACAGGGTATCTGTTTTAATTGAATCGAGCAATCTAAACATGTCATCCACCGGAAGATAGGCGGGAATCGATTTCTCCTGTTTGGGGGTTAGAATCGAATCTGCCGGACTATTTAAAATAGCACCGTATTTTGTCAAGTGTCTTAAAAAAGAGCGAACAGCAGAAAGCTTTCGCGCCATGGTGACCTTTTTGTTCTTTTGGTATAAAAAAGCGAGATAACGCCTGATCTGAAGGTCGTTCACCTCATCGGCTCTGACCTCGCTCCCGCGAAGGTTCACTTGATTTCCGTCTTGTTGATCTTCTGCAATAAAAGATGCAAATTCGTTGAGATCATGCAAATAAGCACGGCAGGTGTTCGCCGAATACCCTTTTTCAGAAGAAAGCGATTCGATAAACTCCTTGATCATTCCCTTTAGAGAAGATGAAATCATAAAAGTAAGTCTTTTAAATTTGGATCAGCGACGCCAGTTCGGTCCAGGTACTCACCTCTATAAACGGATGTTTCTGCCGGTTCCACGGCTGCTTGAAAAGAACAGGTGTAATTCCTGCTTCCTCCAGGATAAAACAGGTCTCAAGTCGATCTTCCACAAAACAGGAGATATTTCTATCTGTCAGTATATCGACCTTGCCTTCAAATGACCCGGTCGTAATGATTTCAATTGCGCTTGGCTCAAGAGGCAGTACATCAAGCATCCATTCATAGATCGGGCCCAAATAGGGTCGGGCCGTTACAAAAAGAATCGGGCCGTGCTTCATACCCATTCTGGACAATATCTGGGGTGCGTTCTTAAACGGCCTCAAGGGGGGTTGGTAGTTCCCATCCACAATTTTATTCACGATGGTCTCTATGAGCTTTGATTCCATGTTGATGCATTCTTTTAAAGAATAGCTCGTGATGTCTTCATACTTTATTCCGTTGATGTTAAATTCATCACAAGCGATATCTATAAAAAGCGCCATGGTATCTGCAAATACGCCATCGATGTCAAATGCCATTGTTGCCGGATCGATCTTCGGTTTTTTCATGATCATTTAAGATGCAAAACTTAACCCGGCTATGCAGCCTTTCTTGTTCTTTTTTTTAATCTCGAGATTCTGCGCCGATAGATTGACACCATTTTTTTGTCGTGTGATTCAATCGCTGCCACGCGCTTGGTTTTTAATTCCCGAATCCTTTGTTTGATTTCCCGGATAGTGGAATCCTTTTTTTTGGGCGATTTATCTGTAATCCCCCTTACAACTCTTATGGCGTTGAACAGCTCCACTTTGTTCTGCCCGTGAACTCCGGTAATCTCCGGCATCTCCTTGGCGATTTCCCTCAGCTCTTTGACGGTCATCTTTTCAAGCGGTTTTTCCTTTGGTTCCTTTTTCTTTTCATCCATGTCAGATCAATCTCCCCCTTTCTTTTCATGCTTAAAAAAAAGCAGAAGCGGAGGCTACTTACCCCCGCTGTTTATTCGGTAACAACGATATTTTTCTTTGATCTGGTTCGTACTGATTTTATTTATTCGCTGTTTTTCTCCTTATGACTTTTGGTTGCTACATCCAAAAACTTTATTAGCGGGCTTACGATATCCATCGGAAACGGAAAGATCGTTGTGGTGTTATTCTCCGCCGACATCTCGCGCATGGTCTGAAGATATCTCAGCTGCAAAGCCATCGGGTACTTTTGAATAATTTCCGCCGCTTTAGCCAGTTTCGCAGCTGCCTGAAATTCACCTTCCGCATTGATCACTTTGGCACGACGCTCTCTCTCCGCTTCAGCCTGTTTGGCCATTGCCCGCTGCATCTCCTGTGGCAAATCAATATGCTTAAGTTCAACGGTCGCGACTTTTATTCCCCACGGATCTGTATGGGTATCGAGTATTTCCTGAAGTTCAGCGTTGATTTTTTCTCTGGCTGATAAAAGTTCATCCAGTTCTGCCTGTCCGCAGACACTCCTCAACGTCGTTTGAGCAAGCTGCGACATGGCATAGCTGTAGTCTTCCACCTCGATGATCGCTTTGACCGGATCGATCACCCGGAAGTAGATAACCGCATTTACCTTCACAGAAACGTTGTCCTTTGTAATAACATCCTGAGGGTCCACATCCATGGCAACGAGACGCAGGCTGACCTTTGTAATCTTATCCACAATCGGGATGAGAATGATAAGCCCCGGCCCTTTTGCCTTTATCACCCGTCCCAGCCGGAATATCACTCCACGCTCATACTCGTTTAAGATGCGTATGGCTGCGGAAAGGAAAAAGACGGCGAGAATAATGATGATAATTGCTGTATACATGAGATTCTCCTTTATTCTTGTTGTTGGGTGTTCGATTAGATAGCTAACCGATAAATTTTAATTAATCAACCTTTTCAACCTCAAGAACAAGGTTTTCAATCTTTACCACCTGGGCCCGGGTCCCTTCCGGCAAGGCTGTTTTTGACACGGCGCGCCACAGCTCACCATGTACAAAGACTTTCCCTTCAGGTGTCAGCGCCTTTTTCACCACACCGATTTCCCCAATAAGTCCTTCTGTTCCGGTTTCCGATTTTGAAACCTGAGATTTAAAAACCATACCGGCCACGACAACAAAAAAGGTTGAAACAATGATCACTGTTGTTATCAGCACCTGCAACGACACCTGCAGTTCAGGACTGTTTCCTTCGAAGAGCATCAAAGAACCCAAAATGAGCGAGACCGTCCCTGCGATACTCAGCATCCCATAGCTCGCAATTTTCATCTCCATAATAAAAAAAACAATGGCAAGCATAATAAGGAGTATCCCCGCATAATTTACAGGGAGAGTTTGAAAGGAAAAAAATGCCAGAATAATCGAAATTGCCCCAATGACACCCGGAAAAATGGCGCCGGGATTGGACAATTCAAAATAAATCCCTGCCATACCGAGCATCATAAGAATGTATGCGATATTGGGATTGCTGATGGTTTTTAGGACCTTGGTTCTGAAGGTTTCTTTTAGTATCCTCTTAGTGGCATTATCGAGATTGAGTTTTCCTTTACCCTCTATCAAACGACCGTTTATTTTCTTTATCAAATCATCGATATCGCTTGCGATGATATCGATGACTTTTTGATTCAATGCTTCTGTTTCTGTCGCGGAGATACTATCACGAACCGCCTTTTCAGCCCAAATTTCATTTCTTCCCCGCTTTTTCGCAATACCCTTTACATAGGCCACCATGTCGTTGGTTATCTTTTCGGACATGGTCTTGCCGATCTCTTTTCCACCCGAGCCTACCGGATGGGCAGCACCGATATTTGTTCCCGGCGCCATGGCGGCGATATCTGCAGCCATTGTAATCATCACACCCGCCGATGCTGCTCGAGCGCCACTGGGCGATACATAAACAACCACCGGAACTTTACTGCCATAAATCTCCATGACAATCTTTCGCATGGATTCGACTAGACCACCGGGGGTGTCTAATTCGATGATGATACATGCTGCGTTTTCTTCCGAAGCTTTTTCAATCCCTTGTTTTAAAAAGTCAGCCACACCCGGACCGATCGCATCTGATACTCTGATGATAAAAATTTCATTTTTCTCCGCAATGGCCGGCGCAGCAAAGAAAACAACGAACAAAGACAGGACAAGAAATATGCGAATTATTTTTATTGATAGCATCTCACCCTCATTGAAGCTCCATCAATTTCTTCATATCTTCCCAAACATCGCGCTTCTTTTCAGGATTCCGAAGAAGGTATGCGGGATGAAATGTAGGTATAACCGTTATGTTGTGATAATGATATAGGTTTCCCCTCAGTTTTGATATGGGTTCCCTGATATTCAACAGGCTCTGAACCGCAACAGATCCAAGGGTACATATGAATTCCGGCTGGATGGTCGCAATCTGTCGTTTCAAAAAAGGGAGACATGTTTTGATTTCATCGGGAAGTGGATTTCGATTGCCCGGTGGACGGCATTTGACAATATTGCATATATATACATCTTCCCTCCTCAAATTTATGGCCTGAATGATTTTGGTCAGCAGACGCCCGGCCGCACCGACAAACGGCTCTCCCTTTTGGTCCTCGTCATAACCGGGTCCTTCACCGATAAAAACGAGCCTTGCCTTCGGATCCCCCACCCCGAAGACAATATGGTTCCGACTCTCGGAAAGCTTGCACCGCCGACAATCGTCAATGTCAGTATAGATCTCCTCCAGGGTTTCAGAGGAAGAGATTACCCTGCTGCCCCAGGCGTTAATCCTTTCGAGATTTTCTGCAGAGCAATCAAACCCTTCACACCCCATGGCGGTCAAAGACCGTAGATGCCGGGTAACCCCATCCAAAGCGGCGATAAAATTTTCCCTATATATGCCCGATGGATCAGACGGCTGAGAATCCCCCCCTTTATGAAATACTGCCATTTTTTAATCCGCCCATTAATTTAATCCGGACAAGTCGGAACCCTAATGAACATTGACTATTGAATATTGACTATTTGTGGATGTCGCTTTGCTCCGTCCCAAAATAATTTTCCAATAAAATGCAGAAAAATAATTTCTAAGGTATCATTTTAACAGGCCCGATTCACTCTCCTCAATCGTTGGTGCAACCCATATATCAACACGAACTTGGGGCTCTCCATCAATAATATTGATGACACAAAACCGATTTTCTTTCTGAAACAACATGATGGTACGGGTAGATTTAAATGAACTGATTTCTCTCCAGTTATCCTTGGCCATATTGTTTTCAAAAAATGCGATCAGTGAATTAATTTCCACACGACCGGTCAGCGTGAGTACGCCGGTCGTAAATCCAGGCGTCCGGTAGACAAATGATAGTTTCTTTTTTATTTTCAATTCTTTTGGAATAAGGACATCTCCAAAATTGTAATATGAGGGAATAGCTCCCTTATCTTTTTTTGTTGCACTCTTTTTCAATGATGTTACGCTTGCACATCCTGAAATGGTTAGAAAAATAGCAACTCCAATTCCGATGCATCCAAAAACTGTTTTTCTCCGCAAAACTTTTTTCATCATTTTGCCTCCTTTTTAGATCCACAAAAAAATTGATTTTTAAAATACCGTTCGCCATCAGCAAATTCCTAAGGATTTAGGTCCTTAAATCTCTTTGAAGTCTTTTCAACTGTTGTAATTGCTTATATCGATGCACCAAGCCAATCCATTGGCTGAACAGATTCACCAGTCTTGAAGTGTTATTTTGTCGGTTTTTTGTTATCTGTTCCTCAAGGTCAGAAAGCGCACGAACCAAGTCCGGTTTGTCCGGCGTAATCTTTAGAAGATATTGATAAATTTCGGCTGCTTTTTTAAGGTGACCTTGATCAATGTAAACCTTGGCCATTGTTTTGGTATAAAAAGCGATATCCTCACTCATTTTTCGGCCTTTTGGTCTTTGTTCGATTTAATTTGAGTATGACCTCGTCTTTGCCGATCATACCCAGTTTCTGCCGCGCCACATTTTCGATAAACCCCGGGTCGTTTTTGAGGCGGTCGATTTCATAATACAATGCGAAATTTTTCTGAACAAGGGCTGTGTTTTGTTCTATCAAACTTTTTTTATCATTTTTCAACTGGATGAGCTCGACAAATCCCTTATCACTGAAAATAGTAACCAGAAGCAGATTGAAAAGTAACAGAGTGGCAAACAGAAGAAAAATTTTTTGCGCTGTACTCACGATTTTCTTACGCCTTTTGTGACGGCAACCCAGACCTTCTTAAGTTCCGGGCTCTTGATTAAAAACGAAAAAGCCCCGTAAAACAGAAAACCGATGATTATACTCCCCATAAGCCCAAAAAGGAGGCTCGATAAGGTTCCATCTCCTGACCGGATCATATAAACGGAAACCGCCCAAACCACCGCGCCCATCATGACAGAAGAGACCAGGGTTTTGCAAACAGATTCTTTTATGCTTTTTAATTCCAGCGATCCAAGGGTTACCCTTAAAGCCCTTATCAAGAGGACCAGGTTCAGCATTGAAGCCAGTGAAGTTGAAAGTGCAAGGCCCCCATGGCCCAATGGTCCCATCAGCAAAACCCCGAGGACGATATTGGCAATAACCGAAACGACAGCCATCCGTACCGGTGTTTTTGTATCCTGCAGGGCATAAAAGGTGGAAACAACAATTCTCACCGCTGAAAAAGCCCAAAGACCCATACCATAGTATAAAAGGGCCACTGCAGTCAATTGTGTGGTTTCAGCGTCAAAAGCCCCCCGTTTGAACAAAAGCGAGATAATCGGCTCCCGCAAAATGATCAACCCGACCATGGAGGGTATGGTGATAAAAAAGACCAGGTTCATCGCATGGGCAAAGGTCTCCCTCACCCCCGTAAAATCCTCGGCAGCCGCCTGTCGCGATAGGCTCGGCAACACGGCAGTTGCCATAGCAATGGCAAAAATGCCCAAGGGAAACTGGACGAGCCGGTCTGCATAATAAAGATATGACACGCTACCCTCCGGCAACAGTGACGCCAGAAGGGTTCCCACCAGGATATTGATCTGATAGACCGCAGCACCGAAAATGGTCGGGAGCATCAACAAGCCGACTTTTTTAAGCCCGGCATGGTATATTCTGGTTTTTTTCCAAAAAAAGACGCCTTTTCTGATAATAAACGGTATCTGAAGCAAAAGCTGTAAAACACCACCGATTATTACCCCGATAGCGAGGCCTGTAATCGGTTCCGACAGATGTGGGGAAATAAAAAACACCCCACCGATCATTGCCAGATTCAAAAAAACAGGTGCGAAGGCCGGAGCGGCAAAATGACCGAGCACATTCAAAATCCCCATGCAAAGCGCCACCATTCCGATAAAAAAAATATAGGGAAACATGATACGGGTCAGGGTGATGGTGAGCGAAAGCTTTTCAGGTGACCCGGCGAATCCAGGGGCTATAATCCGGACGATCAGTGGTGACAGCAAAATACCGACCAGGGCGAGCATCGTAAGTACAATTGAAAGCAGCAAGATGGCGGATCCTGCCAGTTTAAAGGCTTCATCCTTTCCTTTGTTTGTAAGGTATTCTGTAAAAACAGGGATGAATGCAATGCTTAACGACCCTTCGGCAAAAAGGCGCCTCAATAAATTGGGGATTCTAAATGCCACAAAAAAAGCATCTGAGCCAAGACCTGCTCCAAAGTATCC
>DRHF01000077.1 GCA_011049715.1 Desulfobacterales bacterium | reverse complement strand
AGATGTGTATAAGAGACAGGTGCGGGAACCCGGAGTTAGCGGTATTATTGACTGCCTTATCGAAAAGATCCCCGGCGATAGAAAAAAGGTCAACTTTTTCCTCTCCGCCTTTAGTCAGGAACGCTTCGAGGCTATAAATTGCCTTGTCTTGATTCTCTCGGGAAAAATGTATATCAGCTGTTGCTGCGATTTTTATCGATTTCATTTGCCACCCCGCTGTTCTGTTCGCCAGACTTCCCAGGCGTCGAGATTCTCAATCGCAACATTTATCAAATGGGGATTGATCGGCTCAGATAAAGCAGCGTCAATTTCGATCAATGCTTTTTCAGATAGTTCCTTGCTATATTCCATGCGCCGTTTACGTAAATCTTCGGCCATTTCGCGCGTCTTTTTTTGCTCATCGGTCTCGCCCGCTTTGCCCCATATATCGTCTGTAGTTTGGCTCTCGTGTTTTTGGGTGTTATTTTCAGGTGGCGGGGCCTGATCATGATTATCATCTTCAACCGTGTGATGATCTGATAATGCTTTCGGCTCTTCTTTCGGGGGGCCGTATATCTGCCGTGTAACACCGAGTGCAGCTTCTAATGCAACCTCGCGCGTTTTTGGATCGGCAAGGAGTAAATCAGTATTTACCGCTACCCTAGAATATACAAGCGCCCTTTTAAGCTGGCTTGCCTCAAAAGATGTTTGCATACCTGTGAGTTCATGGATTGTACGAAGCCTGGCGCCTGTATTTGCTCGTTGCCGTGCAAACTTTTTCAGTTCTAAAACCTTGAGTTTTTTAGAAACTTCATCCTTAAATTTGCCGGGGTTTTTGAGTATTTCTTCTTCTGCTCTCATCGACGGATCAAACTCATATTCGCAAACTGAAGAAGTCCTCCATGTCCCGTCGGGCATTCTTTTTTTGCCCTGTGCAAATCCTATCCACGCCGTGTTGTTTTCAACGGTCTCTGTTCTTGTCCCGCAATTTTGCTCAAGAAAAGTTATTCCCGCAGCTTCAGCGATACGATCAATAATATGTTTTTTCGGCATGAACTTTTGGCCTATTTTGTGGAAATCCCCTAGCTCTGCATGTACCGCGACGATCTCGGGGAAGAACATTGCTTGTGTCCTTAACTCTTCATCCGATACAAATACAAGGTCCTGCTGCCCTCTGTATTTTTGTACTAACCCCGTTGCAATTTCAACATGATTTGATGGTACTGGTAAGTTTTGATTCTCCATAATTTTACACTCCGTTATTAGATTATTTATACAATCGTACTGGATTACCGTTTAAAAAATCGTTACAAAAATCTTTATCTGATTCAAGATTCTTTTCAAAATCGTCTTTCAACCCGTTTCTGTAAATCAATGCAACGTGATATTTATCCATTACGCATAAATAATATTCATTCAACTCAAGCGCAAGGACCCCGTAAATATCATCACGGTATCGGGCGTTAAATTTATGTATTGTTTTTTCCATTGCTTACCTTAATTACATTTATAGTGTCAGTCTCATTAAACTTCAGTTATACGGATATTCTTCATAGCTCTTTTTCTTTCCGGGTACAGAATCTTTTCCATTTCGTTTAATCCACAGCAACAATTATCTATGTCGTAATTCCAAGGTTGCGGACAAAAAGAAAGATGGTGACTGAATTTCTGCAAACCATCTTCTAATATCTCTGTAGTTTGTAAAAGCTGCTGCACCAAATCTGGAATATCTAAACCCGATGTTTCATAATACTTTTTAACAAGTTCAACTAATTTCATTTTTACTCCCGTTCTTCGGTTTTCTCGGGTAATGATCCATCCTGTTAAACATCGT
>DRHF01000076.1 GCA_011049715.1 Desulfobacterales bacterium | reverse complement strand
GAATTTCTTTGCTCTTTGCGGTGATCTTGAACCCATTGCCGGGCGACGGCCACAGTAATCCCATGCTCGACCGCCATTAGCAGTAAATAATCACGGTGGGCCTCATCGGGACATGACCAGAGCTCTTCAGCCGCTCCTGCGCTGATCTTGCCGGAGTGTAACGCCACTTGAAATGACACCGGCATCCTGAGTACTTGCATTCGTCGCTTGATAACCCCGGCGGTTTTACCAGTTCTGGAAGCAACTTGGTCAAGGCTCATCCCCAGGTCGTTTATCAGTCGAGCATAAACCAGCGCCTCTTCGTAAATCGAAAGGTTTTCGCGCTGAATGTTCTCGGTGGCTCGGGCGATAGAAATCTCCTTAGGACTCATTTCCTTAACGCTAGCCATAATGTCTTTCCAACCCAATTTTTCAACGGCCCGGAACCTCCGATCACCAAACACAATTTCAAAGCGATCGCCAGAAACGGCCAGCAGAATGGGCGACATTAGGCCGAGTTCAGCAATCGAGTCCGCAAGCTCGCTGATGGCTTGTTCGGAAAATTCGAGACGATCAGCTTGTTTCGGCGGATCTATCAGTCTCAACAGGACTTTCTTGTAACTGTGCCTCTTTGTGTTTTTCGAGTTCAAGTTTTTTTACCTCAATGGTGTTTTCTGCGGTTATTCGCATTTCGCAGTAACTTTTCCCGTGCAACCCGACTTGATCGGCTAGGGCCTTGGGGATTGTGACCCTAACTTGCCGGAGGGAACGCTCTATTTTGACAATATGGATTGGCATGGCCCCTTGATAGTCTATTAGTATAGTATTGTCAACCACTTTTTTTAGCTGAAAGACGTTGTTTTTTTGTGATCGCCGTAACTGGTTGAGTTTATTGGAAAAGGCCAGGGCGGAAAAAATCGACGAAACTTGACTAGCCGTGTGACATAAATGGCACACTATAATATCTTTCAGCTAGAGTATTATATCAGGTTGCCGTTTTTAGGGAACGGCACATTTTTAAAAGGTGCCTGGTTCCCAGGCGGCGATCAAAGCACAGTGTTAATCCCTATCCTGGCCGGTGATGAACTCCAGCGGAAAGTCTTCGCTCGACCAGCGCAAAACCCCGCCGGATCTAGACGACTTTTTTTTACCGGCGCGGGAACTTTTATATGAAATCAGGTAGTTAGATTAATATCGGTAGGGGAGAATAGCAAAAAGCGTGCCAACCAGGATGCCGAAAACCGTCAAAATGTTGGCGGGAAAATGCGAGGTATCTTATTGATATTATTGACAAATATTAAGAGTGTCAATAAATTGACGATTGGTGTCAATAGTTTGACGAAATCAGTGATTGGCCTCCTGTCTCTGCAGCAGAGAGGCAGGGAAGTTATTGATATTATTAAGAATAAAAAACCTTATATATGGTATTGTATGGCACGTGACTTGCATTATATATAGATAAGATTAACAACAAAAAACAGGAGGTGTAAAATGAAAACGGAACTACGGAAAAGATGGGAGAAGGGAAGGGTCGGGATCTTAAATGTTGGGATATACATGACGGCAGGGGAACGGAGTGACGCATTTGAAAAAGATGCCCTATTGTATTGCTCGCAAAACAACCAGGATTGCAACACGTGCTCTCTAGTCAATTATGGCCGGGATTGCCATAATTATAAAATAGATTAAAAGCGGTGACGAGTGGGTTAATCAATCCCGGCCGCTGGCCGGGCAAAAAGGAGGTGGGAAAATGAGAACTATAGTGGTTAATAATAAACGAAACAAAGAAATTGAAATTGATGTGAGAAAACAGAGTGATACAATAAGAGAACTCTTGAACAGCAATCGGTCGCTGTCGATTGAGATCACAGATCATATCTGCGCTCTCGAATTTAAAAAGTACGCAAAAAAGTTCGTCTGTAGTGAAAATGAATATACTGCTACATTTGACGACATCAACAATGTGTCTGTATCGATCGAAGATTTTATCATGTATCAGATGCAATACACTAACTCAGCAATCGAAATCGAAAACAGATATATACATATTATTGAAGATTTGCGTGATTTGCAGGATACCGCAAAAACCGAGCTGATAAAAGAATTTGCCGATCAAAAACATAGATAAATTAATTAACAGCCCTGCGGGGCGGGAGGTGTAAAATGATGTATGATTTAACGGGAATTGAAAAGGGAACGGTCATCGTTATATCGGAAAGAAATAGGTCGCTGGACAATGGCGCAACGTGGCATGTGTTAAAATCCACTAGGGTCATTGAGGATGATGAAGTTTTTGTGGGAACTCGGGGTGAAAATGGGCCCAGCGAAAGCGGATTTTGGGGGAATTGCAATGAAATCCGATCGGGCCATATCACGGAATATTGTAGCAAATACGACGGAAAACGCTGGCGCAGTATGCGGCGCCAAATGGGTTAATCAATCCCGGCCGCCGGCCGGGCAAAAAGGAGGTGAAAACGATGGAATTATACAATGATCATCACGCTGAAGCGGTAGCCGTGGAAATATGGAAGGATAGCGGTATTAATGATAAATTAAAAACAGAAATAGCGGAATTTAAAGAAGCCTTTGATCGGGAATTTTGGAGAATGGGGAGAGACACCAAGCAAGTGGAATTTTACGCATTTCAGGGCCAGTTCCATAAAACTTGTTTGCAGATGGTTGAGAAGTTGCAGGGAAACTAAACCGAATAAAAAGAACCCTTTGATGCCCGTGTGCTGAAAAATGGCACACGGGTATTTTGTTTTTGTCACACGGGGATCCTGGTGGCGCCACCAGGCTAAGTAAGATTTCGCCGGGGGGAAATTTTCCCCCCAAACCCCCCTTTTTTGACGGTCTATGCCGGAGCAATTCCGCGTTTGCCGATCCTCCGAAGCTCGCGAATTTCCTTTAAAGTGATTCTGTCTTCCATCGGTACCGGGGTGAGCTCAGGGACGTTATAAACATCCTTCGCTTGCCGCTTCTTGGAAAATACTTTTTTCAGCGCATTCCACACGGGCACACCTAACTTGGCAAGAACCTTATACCCTTTTTTCGTTATCTTGGTCAGTGTAGATTGAAACACCGTTCCAAGAACTTTGTCCCGCCGCGTCCTTTGTACACGCTTGATGAGCCTTTTTTCGCCTAAATCGACAAGCCACCGGATGATAGTGCGGTTTGACTTGTGTATACCGTGATGCTTAGCAAGCAGCTTACGGATTGTGTTTATAGCAGGCCAACTGTATGCTTTTTTATACCGCTTTTGGACTTGAAAAAAAACAGAGAGTAAAGCCGCTGCATATACGGGTACTTGCATGCTGGTTCCTCCATTTCGTAATACCTTGCCATTCGTTCCCCTTTTTCGGTAAGAACATAATCATATTCGTTAAAACGCTGTATTACCGCCATTTCGCAGGTTCTGGCCTTCCGGGGTTTCTTTTTTACTTTTTTGGTGGAGTGGAATTTAGGATGTTTGCGGGGTTTCTTCATGCCTGAGCCTCCTGGATTGGATTCTAGGGTTGACAAATCTTATAAAAAGATAATAAGGGAAAGTCAACCAGGGTTTTTCGGCATAGTATGCCGGAAAAACCTAAACCACAATATATCGTGGTTGCCCAGCTCGCAGCGGCCATAATATCTTGTATAACGGGGGAGGATGTCATGGCAGAAATTAAATCGATGAACGCAATACGGGAAAAGTGGCAGCGGGTGACGCCGGGCCGGACGGAAGATTACAAAATCGGGATCGCGAACCCGAAGCGGGACTGGGAAACGGAAACCCTGGAGTCCAGGGACAACTGGAAGGCTGGCGTCGATGCCGCTTTCGCTAAGGGTCTGTTTTCAAAGGGCGTGACGAAAGCCGGGACTAAGAAATGGCAGGACAAAGCCTTGAAAAAAGGCCCGGGCAGATTTGCCGAAGGTGTCTATCTTGCGGGGCCGGATTACGAAAAAGGGTTCGCTCCCTACCGGGAAGCGATCTCGAGAGTTGATCTTGGCCCGAGGTTCCCGAAACGGGATCCACGGAACTTGGAGAGGGTCCGCCGGGTAGTTGAAGCTCTGGTTGAGGAAAAACTGAGCGGGTAAACCCAAACCACAAGATATTAAAGAGTAAACAAAGGAGGAATTATGCTGTACAGATTATCAGAAATCCTGGCTCCTGAAGACCTGGGAGCGTCAGGAACAAAAATTATCGACCTCACGCTTGCCGACGTAATCAGCCGGATCGAGGTGATCATGAAAACCAAAAACGGTAATTCGGCCTTCGAGGATCATCCGGCGGCAAATATCACAAAGCTCGAACTAATAGACGGCTCCGACGTTCTGTTTTCGCTCACGGGAAGAGAAGTTCAATCCCTTAATTTTTACGACCGTGGGGTGCCGGTAGATAACCACATGACCGGCTCAAACGGCGAGTGGATGAGGGCGAGCTTTGGTTTAGACTTTGGCAGAAAACTTTGGGATCCGGAGTTAGCGTTTGATCCAAAGAAGTTCACCAATCCACAGTTAAAAATCACGTGGGACGAGGACGTCGCGAATACATCATGCGCTGAAAACTCAATCATGGTAATCGCTCATATTTTTGACGAAGCAACCCCCGCGCCCACCGGTTTTTTGATGACCAAAGAATTATACACATACAGCCCAAGCGCGAACGCACACGAATATATCGACCTGCCGACCGATTACCCGATAAGAAAATTGTTGATGGGGTCACACCAGGAAGAACGGACTTTTACGCAAATGTTAGCTGAAATCAAGCTGAGCGAGGATAACGACAAACGGGTGCCGCTCGACGTCCTGGGCGACGAATTGTTCTGGCAGATTAAAAGAACATATCCGGAATATATCGAAAATGTCTATATGGTCATTGGCACAACGGACACCGAGTTTCGCGTAACGCCTTCCGAGGACGCCGTGATTATAGGATCGAAAACCAGCACGGTAGCAGGTTTAATGCTGATATTTCAAAATGGCGGCCTGGCGAAAGGAAAATGCGAAACAGCGGCTGAAACGATATATATGATGTGTAAAGGTTATATTCCTCACGGCTACGCTGCAATCCCCTTTGGAGATCCGGACATCACGGAAAACTGGTATGACGTGACCAAAATAGGGTCTTTGATATTACGGTTGAAAGCCGGCCCGAGCTTAGGTTCAAGTCCTACCACCCAGGTGATAGCTCAACAGTTAAGAAAATACGCAGCTTAAAAGCCTGGCCAGAGGTATATTATGAACATCCAGGACTTTAGTCAGATTTACCGGCGGAAGGTAAGGGGCGTCAGCGACGGGTCCTCTACAATCCGGCTCAAGCTGGGCAGGGTGGGTCCTAAAAAGCTCCGTGTGTTGACCCACGTCACGGTTGAGGACCGAACCACAAGTTTCACAAAGTGCCGATTAGGGACCTCCAACGGCGCTATTGATTTTTACCTTGACGAACTCACCACGCTCGCGGCCGCTGAGCTTGCAGTCTCCCGATCCGATATACTTCTTGGAGAGTCAGACGTTTTTTTCGCGGAGCTGACAGGGACAACATCCGGGGATGATCTGGTGATGAACTGTATCGGCTGGGAGTTAAAGATATGACCGATTTCGGACGCAGAGCCGGGGATATGAAGAAGTCCGTGTACGACACAAACGGCGATGGAGTTGTAGACAATTCGGAGCTTTTAGAAGGCAGCTCAAAAGCCGCAGTGCAGACCCACACACCGGCAAGCCACGGCCACGGAGTTGCGGACATTAGCGGCATAGTACACGATGCAAGTAAGATTGCGGGGGTAGTGATAAATGATGCGGCGAAAGCGGATCAAAAGGTTCTGGCCTATGATTCCGGAACCGACCGCATCGTTTATATAACGCCGGCGGCCTCGGGGGCCGCGCTTCAATCAATTCAAAGTGGAACTATTTTATTGGAGGGCACGGACTTAAGCGTCACAGCGGCGATAAGTTCGGTTGATGTTGCTAAATCTTTTATAATTCATTTGGGACAAACGCAGGAAACAGGTGCCAACGGCCCCGTGGTTGCCAAGGTGTTGTGCTACCTGGAGATAGTGAACGCTACGACCATCCGGGCGGTACGAAAGCTGGCTACGGCGGATGTAACCTCGCTGGTGTCATTTATAGTGGTAGAGTTCGCTACCGGAATTAACTCAATTCAGCGGGGAATAAACGAACCAACAGGAGTAGGCGACACACTTATAACCGTAACCGCGGTTGACGTTGCCAAATCGTTTTTAACCGCAAGTCAAAATTCAGGATCCGGTCACTCTAAACATTTTATGTCAATTAAAATAACCAATTCAACCACGTTGGCCCTAAGAATGATGGCCGGCGGGGCTCTCAATCCGAAACTTAGCTGGGAATTGGTGGAATTTGAGTAAAGGTTTTTTAATATGTTTTATGCGTTCACTCATCCGGTGGTAATTGGGAATGTAGTAACAGATAAGGCCCGGGTCGGCCTGGACTTGACGGCGGGAGTAATTCACCAGGTTGACGTTTTGTTCCAGGACGGTTGCAATCACCTGGTTGAGGTTCAGATCTTCCAGGCTAATTTTCAGTTGTGGCCATCTAACCGAGGGGCAACAATGAAAGGCAACGCCACGGTTATTTCATTCCGCGAGTTCTATGCGCTCGAACCCGGGGCCACGGATTTACATGCGCTGATCTGGGCGGATGGAGTTATCACGGGCGTTGATGTAATTATCCAGATCGGACTGCTTCCTAAACGAGTTTTACAGCCGCTATCTTTTGAGGAATTACTCACCGCTGCAACCGGTATCAAATAATGGTAAAAGAGAAAGACCCGTGTGCGGACGGACTCACGGCCGGGTGCTTTGCACAGAAACCGGCCTGGGCGCGGCAAGCGTTTGCGTTTCGATTGATGAACGTACTAGCTCCGCCGCCGATCTCTCGGCGGCTGTTAAAAGCCAAGTGGAAACTGGCTTTATTCTTTCCGCCTGGATGGGAACCGGGCGACAAACTACCAGGCTATTTTTTAACAGACACTTCGACACTCTTTCCTGACGGCTGGACCGCCGGGGATCCTTTGCCCCCAGGGATAATAATAGACCCAGGGGTAATCTTTCCGGAGGATTGGACAGTAGGGGATGAACTGCCACCAGGGATAACAATAGATCCGGGCGTTGTTTTTCCGCCTGGCTGGACGCCAGGCGATGAACTGCCACCAGGGGTAGAGGTTGACCCAGGCGTTGTTTTTCCGCCTGGCTGGACGCCAGGCGATGAACTGCCACCAGGGGTAGAGGTTGACCCAGG
>DRHF01000075.1 GCA_011049715.1 Desulfobacterales bacterium | reverse complement strand
GATCCGATAGTTGTTCGTCGTTAACCCCTTTTCACGAAAGGCATTCTCGATTTTGCAGATTTCAATTTTAAATTCGGCCATTTGTACTAATCCAACATCCATTTCTATCATTTATCCCTCCATTACTCCATTATGTATACTTCGGAAGTGTGATTCGAGTCCCAGAGTTGAAGATCAATAAACCTGTTGACTTGCTGTGTCCAAATATTTAGCCGTTTCGTAAGGAAATTATTGAGTGCCGCCGGATTTGATGCCGCGTAAATCGACTTCTCCCGAACATCAGATAATTTTGTCATATATCCGGGTATCTGATCGCCCTTCTTGTCAATCCCATGCAAAACACCGCTTTCCGTAACACCCCATAGTCCCGGCATCGCCTTAACCCACATATCTTCGTCTTGCCAGTCGTCTTCTTTCTTTTTCGTCTTTGACTTTGACGTTCTATCGGCCAATCCCGGCCAATCTTTTTTTGTGTCTAGGGTATAAATAATCCCAAAAAATGAATCATCCGTAATGGTCTTCTTTAAAATCTGTGTCAGATACTCCCTTCGTTGATAGCATACTCCCGCCTGGTCAAATCCGGCGGTTGTGATAATCAAGACCATCGGTTGCGACCTCGATCCTAAGGAGTCGATTATAAGGTCATGAACTCGCGGGTCCGGATGGGCATGGAGTTCGTCAAGGGATGCAAAATGGGTGTCCAGGCCGTCAAGAGATTTGCTATCGCTTGAAAGGGGTTCGCATTTTGACCAAGTGCTTTCTACCGATAGGTTATGCGTATAGTAACTAATCATCGGGGCAAATATAGACGGCTTGGTTAAATTCTTTATGTTTTCCCACACTAGCTTTGCTTGATCGCGCGTAACGGCTGCCGAATAAATTTCAGCCCCTTCCTCACCATCAATCGTAAAGAAATAAGCACCAAGGCCACCTGCCACTGTAGTTTTACTGCCCTTCCTACCCATCTCAATATATCCGATCTTAAAACGCCTGGTATGATCTGCACGTTTCCAGCCCATCAGGTTTGAGATAATAAATTGAAAGTGCGGTGCCAGCGTAAACGGCTCGCCCTTGTATTCCCGGCCCTTCCAAAGTCTCAATTCTGAAAAAAAATCAATAACCGTATCCGCTGCACCTTCATCAAAATATAGCCCCCGGTCTCCACCATTTTTCAGATCGTCAAGATGTCGTTGGCAAGCGAGTTTGACAAAACGACAGGCCACGATCTTGTCTGAAAGGACATCCTCGGCGTATTTTATGCTTGTGTGTTTAGTTTTTTTCGGCATTTAGTTTTTTGAGTTCTTTTTTGATACGGGCTATCCACTGTCTTTTGGCTTCATACTCCCGCTTGGCACGATAAAGATTATGCTCTAGATCGCACTTTCGGCATCTGTTATAAGAATCGCCACCCGTATAAACTTCATTGGTTTTTAATTTTATACCACAACCATCACAAATCGCTGATAGTATTGTCATTCAGCCCCTCCCCCTTATCGTTTTGCCAGTCGACACGTTCTTGCAACAGTTGCCTAATCACCTTGGCAGCTTCCCACTCTATCGTATCGACAATACCGCTACCAACCGAAACCTTCTCGGCCTGGATTTCCAATTGTTCACATAGCAACCATGCATCAAGGCTCACCTCCGGGTGCAATATAACTTTTTTATAATCCTCCATAATATATTTCTCCTCTTAATTAGGCATTTAGCTTTATCCATCCATAGACGGATGCTTTAGTTTCTCCCATTCGTCGTCTGTAAATTCAACGGCTAGATATTGGGCTTCTTCGTCGCACCATTTATTAAGTTGCTCTCGCGTTTTAGAGTAGCAATAATCAACATGTTCTAATCCAGCACGAATTACCCTTATGACATCTGCTAAAAACTCTTCTGGTATTGCTAAGATTTCTTTTGCCATTTAACCCCCTTTTCTTTTCGTTTTGGCGGAGGGTACAGGATTCGAACCTGTGCACGTTTTACCGTAACTCGGATTAGCAATCCGGTCGATTACCATTCTCGCAACCCTCCTTTTTTTTTGGTGGGGGCGGAAGGATTCGAACCTTCAGTATTCTGAGCCTAAGTCAGATGGCGTTGCCAGTTAGCCTACGCCCCCATTTGATGGTAGGGAAGGAGGGATTCGAACCCTCACTGTTGGAATTTTAAGTCCCATGACTCTACCCGTTGGCCTACTTCCCCTTGGCGGTGGATGGAGGAATCGAACCCCCTACGCTTTTACACGCCGCAGTTTTCAAGACTGTTTGCCACCATTGACGTACCCACCTCATCTTGAGCTTTCATTTTTTCTATAATCCACTCTAAGTCTTGCACCCCGAACACGCCATCAAGCGTTATCCTAAGGGGCTTCGTCGTAAAATCACAATAAACATAGGGACCCATACAGGCAAACCCGGCCCTATCTATTTCCGCTCTTTTTAGATTTTTTGGCTTTTTCATATCACCCCTTTTTCAATCCCACCATCCGCGCATATCGCTCCCCGGAATATCTTTATCACCGGAAATGATCTGCCACAGTTCTTTCCATCCTTGAGTTTCCGCCGCTATCGAAAGAAGATCCCCATTAGTATGATAATCAAGAAGGAAAATGACACGTTTAATAGCCTCGACCCTTGGAATACGAGTTTCGTCAACTTCCATTCCGTTTTCGTCAAGCGTTTTTAAAAGATAGTG
>DRHF01000074.1 GCA_011049715.1 Desulfobacterales bacterium | reverse complement strand
TGCTCAATTTCCAGACAGACCCCTTTACCGATAAAATAAACTCACTGAATCGCCCCCTGCTAACTACTCATTCGATACTTTCATTCATAAAAACCTCATGCTCAGCTAAAATACCAGTCATTTTATTTTTTACCGAGAATTGCTGCGCTTGTCGGTCTGAAGTTGACTTAGATGCCGGGATATTGATATAATAAAACTGTGGTGTCAAGCGATGCGATGACGATAAAGGGGGTTCATCATGGGCATTATTGCAATCACCAGAGGTTATTATAGCAGCGGCAATGAGATTGCAGAAAAGGTCGCGCAACAATTAGAGTACGGTTGTATTTCCCGGGAGATTATTCTCGAAGCTTCAAAAGAATTTAACATTCCGGAATTAAGCCTCATCCACGCATTTGAGGATCCACCCTCCATTTTAGACCGCCTTACCGGTGGAAAGAAAAAATACATTGCTCACACTCAAGCTACCCTTTTAAAGCATTTTTTGAAAGACAATGTGGTCTACCACGGATTTGGAGGTCACTTTTTCGTTAAGGGTGTATCCCATCTACTCAAAGTTCTGATTACCGCCAAGCTGGAATATCGGATACCGATTGTAATGAAACGGGATAATGTGTCAAGAAAAGAGGCTTCACGATCTTTAAAAAAAATTGACGATCAACGCAGGAAATGGGGGCAAAAGCTATACGGTATCGAACCATGGGACCCTAGCCTCTATGATCTTGTCCTTCGTATCGACAAGGTTACGGTTTGGGATGCTGTGGATACAATATGCCGTATCGCCAGGTTAAAGCAATTCCAAACATCTCCTGAATCGAAAAGGGAAATGGAAGATTTGGCTCTCACCATTAAGATAAAGAATTTTCTTATGGACGTAAAACCGACGGTTGACATTTACATCAAAAGGAAATCGGTTTATCTGGTAACCGAGGCTCAGTTGAGCGAGGAATCTGAGATGGTCAACAAGATGGGTGAGATTATGAAAATGATTCCAGATTTAAAAGGGATCAAAGTAGTAAAAGAACTTAGGCGAAAGTCACGTGCGCCTCAGTAAACCCCTGGTAATTTTTTGACCTAGTTTTTAAAAATTCTAAAATAGCCAACCGAAGCTCCCCGATATTTGTTTTTTGTTTTGTGCGTATGGTCGTTTTCCCGTTGAACCACAAAAATATCTTTTATCATCCTTTATTATACCCGATTTTTCTACGATCATTTTTCTTGTCTTCCATGCGATTTATGTTACAAGTTGCTATAAATTATTTCAAACGTAGGTTTTTCGCTAAATGGCAAAATGCTGCTCAATAGCGATTTTGAAGCCGGCTTTTATCTTTAAAGGTTTTTATTGATGTGGAAACTTATCGGTGCCGTATTTTTAGGTTGGAGTCTCGGAAGCAATGATTCGGCCAATATCTTTGGTACAGGAGTGGCTGCTAATGTTTTAAAATATAAAACAGCCATCGTTCTGATTTCCACCTTTGTTATTATTGGTGCGCTGCTCGAGGGGTACAAGAGCATGGACACTGTGGGTGAAATGACACAGCTGTCACATATGGCCGCTTTTATTGCAACTATTTCAGCCGGCTTTTGCGTGGCTGTTTTTTCATATCTCTCGCTCCCTGTTTCAACCTCCCAAGCCATAATGGGTGCGGTGCTTGGAATCGGAATGATATCAGGGATTCCAGATTTTTCAAAACTTTCGAAAGTGCTTCTCGCCTGGGCGCTCACGCCGATCGGCGCCATGCTTCTTACTGCTATTTTATACCCTGTTATCGGAAAACTATTTAAAAACATCCTTTTGGATATTAAACGTCGTAACCTGTTTATTCGAACTGCGTTGATTTTTGCCGGTTGTTACGGAGCGTATTCTCTGGGTGCCAACAACGTGGCCAACGTTACAGGTGTCTATGTGGGAGCCGGCCTTTTATCTCCATTTTACGCTGCACTTCTCGGGAGCCTCAGCATTGCGGCGGGTGTCCTGACATACAGCCGGAACGTTATGGAAACGGTCGGGAAAAAAATTGTAGACCTGGATGGTTTTTCTGCATTTATTTCTGAGTTTTCTGCGGCAATTACGGTTCACCTGTTTACTCAGGTGGGTATCCCGGTATCCACATCCCAGGCTATTGTTGGCGGCGTAGCAGGGGTCGGTTTCATAAAAGGCTCAAAAACCGTAAAAAAAAGGACGCTTATAGAGATAGCCATCGGATGGGTTTCTACACCATTGTCCACCGGTGTCCTTGCCTACCTGATCATGAAGATTTATCTTGCCACTTTCGGCATGGGTACCTGAAGTATGACTTTCATCTTTTCGATTTTAAGCATTTCTTTCTAGAGGAGGAACGGGGAACAATGATATTTTTTAAAAAAGAAAAAGAAGTGATCGTTCTCATCATAAAGCATATTGAAATTGTGGAAGATTGTGTATTATCAGCTGCAAAGGCGATAGACTCCTACCTTAAGGACGATATAGATAGCGCAAAAAGATTGGCCCAACAGGTCGATAGGATCGAGACCAGAGCCGACCTGGTCCGTTATGAAATGCGGGATAAACTCTATTCCGGTGCTTACTTACCACGGCTTAGAGAAGATATTTATAGGCTGGTTGAAAGCCTTGATGAGGTGGCCGATGCAGGGGAAGCCTGCTGTGATTTTTTCTTGAATCAACGACCGGTGTTTCCTGATGAATTAAAACCGCTGTTTATTGAGGTAAGTCAGGAATCCCTGGGTATCAGCAAACCATTGAAGGCAGCGATCCTTTGCTTTATCAAAGGGGAATGCTCGACAAAAGTCATTCGTGAGCATGCAAAGGAGGTCGGCCTCAAAGAATCAGAAGTGGACAAGATCGAATGGAACTTAACAAAACAAATCTTTATCTCCACTTT
>DRHF01000073.1 GCA_011049715.1 Desulfobacterales bacterium | reverse complement strand
CGTGAATTCTATCGTCAACCTCTCTTGAAAATACCGATGGATTATCTTGGGTCAGAATCTTTTTGGCTTTATTCAGGGCACGGACTTGGGTATCCGGCCTTCCGCTCTCTTCCCATAAATTCCGTATTTCACGGTCTGCCACCTCCGGCAGTATCGCTGTCGTACGCATGTGATCGATAGTATGTGTCAGATCTGAATAGCTTCCACCGGGACCAATTTCGGCTATCAGCTCCAAAGAGAGATTTTCCTCGGAGAATTCCAATCCCCGTTTGATCTTTTTGAGCATCAAAGCAATTTCATTGTCGATTACTGCCTTGGCATAATCAAAATCCATCAGGCTGTCCAACAACCCTCCCATATTGAGCATATCTGCGCCGGCCAGGATGGCAGCCGTTGTATTCATTCCGGTTTCATATCCCGACTGGGCATCGTTTGTGTGGGCATTTGTCACACCGATGTACCCGCCGGACGGGACGTGATAAAATTGAGCCATTTGGGAATGTGCCATCTGTAGTATTCCGGTTTCGATGGCTCCCGGAGCGTAGGTTGCGGTCCTCATATCCGCGACGGTAGATAATACATCATAAATCAAAGGTGTGCCGGGCTGAAACATCTGCATGAGTACACTTAATGCTAAAAATTCCGCATTCCCAAGCGCCAGTGTTCCCATTAAGGTCATGGGGGCAGTCATCCCGGCATTGGGTACGATACTCCCATAGACAGGAAATCCTTTTTCAATAAGATAGAACATCTCCGCTGTGGACTCCACGTCCATGGTCAGGGGTGAAATTACAGGGCAACTGTGATGGGTAATAAGGGGCCGCTCTTTATAGGCATCTTCACCACCGGCGATGATGCTCCCCAGTTCGAGGATCTGAAGAAGTTCTTCCATGTTTGCTGTGTTTCCGCGTACCGGTTTCAGACAGTTTTTAAGGGCCGGGTAGAAACGCGAAAGACTAAATTGACCTTCCGGGGCATCATCGGCAAGTGTAGAAATGGAAAAAACATCAAAACCCGACAGTTCGTTTATCATAAAAGCGATGTTCGAAATGTCGGTTGAGTTGGCGCGTCGTTCCTTACCGGTTTCCGGTTCGATGATGTTGGGGGCGGAGCTTGCCGTTACTACCACCGGTCTGTCCCGGGGAATTGTCCGATCAAATTTCGGATCACGTCCCTTAAAAGTAAAGTTGGAAACAAATGCCTTTCGAAATTCTTCGACAACCTGCCGAGGCATTTTAACAATCAGGGTTTTGGAATTCACTTTGCATCCGTGTTTGTCATAGATATCTCGTGCCTTGTCGTTGCGGACAAGGATACCCACTTTTTCGAGAATCTCCAAAGATGCTTCATGTACCCGTTCCACCTCTTCAGAACTTAATAATTTCACAAATTGCATGCGATCTCCTTAATGTACGCTCATTACACGTTTTAGACCGTTATCGAAGTTGTTGCCATTGTATTTTTGTGTTAACAACTTCAGTTCGCCTGATGCCGGATAAGAACCCGTCTAGAATCAAAGGTACGAAACTTAAATAGATGTTGTAATCTTTACATTCTTAATGTTTCATCCTGGCCGTATAAGAGTTGATACTTGGCTTTGCGTTTTATAATCGCCATCATTGAAGAGGAAGATATATATGAGGAATGTTGAAAATAAACCAGATAAAAAAGAACGATTTTAGAACAATTACTATGAGTGTCCAATTCAGAAATGAGCAAGTTATGTCCTGATCAAAACCACACAAGGATTTACGGTGAAGCGTACTTCCGGTTCGCCGCAGACGAAAACCCGAACGAGAACGCCGAGCAGGGTAAAAAGGGCCACTTGCTGCTCCTCCTAAAATATTATCACCCAAATAGGCAAAAAGTAAGTGCGAGTCAAGGTATTTATTGGCCCGAAATCGAAAAAGTTTTTCTAGGTTGAAAAACCTTTTTTAATCCAAAAAACAGATAGGTTGCACAGAGTATCAAGTTTATCCCATTAATGATACTGCGAACGAGTTTTACATTAGAACCAGAAATAAAATTATATGGCAAAGCCTAGGACTATGCCTTAATCTATACGTTTTCCATCCTCAAACTGTCCTTTATACTCAACACCATCTGCCTGGGTATACGTTCCCTGACCATCAAATTTTCCGTCTTTGAATTGACCCGCATATTTTGCACCGTTTGGATAGATCAGGGTTCCTTCACCATCGAACTTTCCTTCTGTAAACCGGCCTTCATACCGGGTCCCATCCGCCTGTATATAATGTCCGTTTCCATCAAACTTGCCGTCTTTGAATTGACCCTTATACTCAGTGCCATCCGGGTCCGTGTACGTTCCCTCCCCATTAATCTTGTCCTCTTTAAACTGACCCGCATATTTTGCACCGTTTGGATAGATCAGGGTTCCTTCACCATCGAACTTTCCTACTACAAACCGGCCTTCATACCGGGTCCCATCCGCCTGTGTATAATGTCCGTATCCATCAAACTTGCCGTCTTTGAATTCACCCTTATACTCGGTGCCATCCGGGTCCGTGTACGTTCCCTCCCCATTAATCTTGTCCTCTTTAAACTCACCTGTATATTTTGCACCGTTTGGATAGGTCAAGGTTCCTTCACCATCGAACTTTCCTATCGTAAACCGGCCTTCATATCGGGTGCCATTTATCAGCGTGTATGTTCCCTGACCGTGAAATTTATCCTCCTTAAACTTTCCTTCATATTTTATGCCATTTGGCTGGGTGTATGTTCCTTCCCCGTTAAATTTCCCGTCCTTGAACTGACCCTTGTATTTGGCGCCGTCAGGGTGTGTATAAATTCCCTTTCCATTAAACTTATCCTCTTTAAATTCACCTGTATATTTTGCACCGTTTGGATAGGCCAGGGTTCCTTCACCATCGAACTTGCCTTCTACAAACCGACCTTCATATCGGGTCCCATCGGCCTGCGTGTATATCCCCTGACCATGATACTTCCCACCTTTGAATTGTCCGACATAATTAACGCCATCGGTTTGAGCATAAACACCATTGATGTTGACGATAAAAATCGAGAGTGCTAAAAATAATAGAGATTTTAATGCGTTCATCTTAAATTTTCCTTTTAAATTTTCTTTTTAATCGTTTGCTTAAAATCTTTACAGTCGGATTTATAACACATCTCCAAAAAAAAGCAATATTCTTATGGCCTCAATGTTTTAGATATCTTGACCAGGCAAGAGGATTTTATGGCTTTACACAGACCGTTAAATCTGATCTGAAAACACAGTTTACCTGAGGAAACTAAAGATGGAAAATAAAAGAAAGACCGCACTGGTCACCGGTGCGAGCAGTGGCATCGGCCGTAAAACAGCCATTAAGTTGGCTGAGAACGGTTTTCAAGTCATCGGTGCAGCCAGACGCATGGACAGGCTTGTTGAACTATCTGATCAGTTCAAGGGTATCATTCCAAAAAAAGTAGATCTTTCAATTCCAGAGGATACCGAAAGATTCTGCCAGGAGATTAAAGGGTTGTCGGAACCGGTTTCTGTGCTGATCAATAACGCAGGGTACAGTATCCGAGGAACCCTTGAGGATGTTTCCATTGAAGCTGCCAGACGCATCTTTGAGGTCAATTTTTTCTCACTTATCAGCGTCACCCGGGCCTGTCTGCCCGGCATGCGTCGGCTCAGGGAGGGTACAATTGTCAATCTCAGTTCCATCGTGGGAAAGTTTCCGTTCCCCATGGGCGGTCTATATGCGGCGACCAAATATGCTGTGGAAGGGATCAGTGATGCCCTGCGTATGGAGCTGCGCCCCCTTGGCATCAGGATTATCACCATCCGCCCGGGTGTTATTGGCACTGAATTCAATGAGGTGGCCACAGAAATGACAGGAGATCTGATGTCGATGACCGACCCTGATTATAAACCGATTTACGAGGCGGTGGGAACAGGCGTAGGAAAAATGTTTGCGGGACTTACCATACCCGACCCGGATTTGATCGCAAACATCATCCTGGAGGTGGTTCTGTCGGAATCTCCCAGATCAACCTATTCCGCCGGTCCATTCACGGAAGAGATCTTATCAAAACGGTTCCTGCTGGATGATGATGCGTTTGACCGTTTCTGGACCGAGAAGATCGGAATAGCAGAACTGAAGATAGAATAAGATCGAATCGACACCAACGGTTAAGACTGCTTGATAAAGTTTCCATCGCTGAGCTCTTTAAATGCTGTTTCTAACTCTTCCTCCGTATTCATCACGATCGGTCCGCGCCATGCCACAGGTTGATTGATCGGTTTTCCGGATACCAATAGAAAACGGACCGGTGAATCGTTGGTTATAATTTTTACACGATCGCCATCGTGATAAATTACAAGATGCCCCTCATCGATTAACTTGTCCCTGTTTGAATCAAAATAAGCGCTTCCTTCAAACACATACGCAAATGTTTTGTTCCCTTCTTTTACCGGATATTCAAAACAGGACCGTTTCCCTGATGTGATATCCAGATACTCCATATCAACAACAATATCATGAACCGGACCGGTTACGCCATTCACCTTTCCACAAATCACTTTAATCTTAACATTTTTTTCGAATTTAATTTCTGGGATCTGTTCTTTTTTGACATCGCGGTACCGTGGCGCCATCATTTTCTGAGAAGATGGCAGATTCACCCAAAGCTGAAAACCGATGGTCCTGCCTTCAAACCTTTGGGGCATCTCTTGATGAATGATACCACTTCCGGCGGTCATCCATTGAACATCTCCTGAACCGATGGTGCCTTTGTTTCCGATACTGTCCCCGTGTTCCACCGTACCCCGTATCATATAGGTGACGGTTTCAATTCCCCTGTGCGGATGCCACGGAAATCCAGCGATATAATCTTCTGGATTTTTTGAGCCAAAATGATCCAAAAGCAAAAACGGATCTAACAGAGGAACCTCATTATAGCCAAACGCCCGTTTTAAGCGAACCCCGGCGCCTTCGAGGGTGGGTTGACTTTTTAAAATGCGCTTGATGCTTCTCACCGTTTCCATCTCATCCTCCGCCGTCGTAATCTTCGTTTATTCGGTTTTACCCACTTCTCCATCTCTGCATGCTGAGGCGCTATCAAAAAAACCGGCCTTTGCTTTCTTTATGTTCTAAATTATGACATAAAAAAGCAAAAGCAATAAGATTGAACCGAAACAGCGAGGCATTCCACGTGGTTTGTCGGAGTGGAACGGAAATTCTCCTTTCCATCGAAGCAGTTTGGAAGCTTTAGATTAAAAATAGTGTTATTGACAATGGCATGGGGGGGTTTTCGCCTGATGCGCAAAGCGTTATATTATCAATCAACGGGAGTTTGAGTCCTGCTATTGACGGCTTGAAAGAAAAAGGCTAAAAGCACTCTCTTGGATAAAGTCTTTGTCTTAAGTCTGATATATAGAGACTCGCCCCTCGCGATGGAGTGGCAGAGCGTTGGAATCTTGTTAAACCCCTACTTTTTTATTGACAATAAATACTACATCGTGGTACTCTTATAGGTCATGATATCTTTCTGATAACAAAGGCTTAAATTGCGGTGGGAGGTCATGATGGACAAACAGGAATTTAAACATTTCCGGAAGAGATTGAACAAAACACAGAAACAGATTGCTCAACTGCTCGGAACATCCATAAAGGCAATCCACAGTTATGAGCAAGGATGGCGGTCAGTCCCTGTTGCCGTGGAAAGACAGATTTATTTTCTGATCTCTCGTACAAACAGGGATAAAACTAGGACAAGGAACTGCTGGGTGATAAAAAAATGCTCCACAGATCAAAAAAAGAAATGTCCGGCCTGGGAGTATCATGCCGGAAAACTTTGCTGGTTTATCAACGGGACAATCTGTCCAGGCCAAGACCAGCGAAGCTGGCGTGAAAAGATGGAAATCTGTAGGGATTGTGAGGTACTTCAATCGGCGCTGAATTAGAATTAGAAAAAGTATGTTTTAGAGATTAGAGGACAATGAACAGGAATTTCTTCCGGTTCAGCTTTCGTGAACTTATCAAATGAGCGAATACATCGAACATGATAAAGACCACATTTCGGTGGGTCTTGTGGAGAAGAAATATTTCACCTTCGCAAACCCGCATAACGAGATGATCTTGGAAAACGGGTCACAACTCGGCCCGATCACCCTTGTTTACGAAACATATGGAACTTTGACCCCGAAGAAGGATAATGTCATCCTCATTTTACATGCGCTTTCAGGAGATTCCCATGCGGCTGGCTATTATACCGAGGAAGATTCAAAGCCCGGCTGGTGGGACATCATGGTGGGCCCTGGGAAGGGAATCGATACCGACAAGTATTTTGTCATCTGTCCCAATATGCTGGGAAGCTGTATGGGATCCACCGGCCCATCTTCCACTAATCCGGAAACAAATAGACCTTATGGAATCGATTTTCCCTTTGTAACAATCGGAGACATGGTCAGCGCCCAGAAAATGCTGCTGGACCATTTGGGCATACAGCAAATTCTTTCCGTCATCGGGGGGTCCATCGGGGGGATGCAGGTCCTGGAATGGTGTGTAAGATATCCGGAGATGATTATATCAGCCATACCCCTTGCGACGACCACAAGACACTCAGCACTGGCCATCGCCTTTAACGAGGTGGCAAGGCAGGCAATCATGGCCGATCCGAAATGGAACAACGGAGACTATTATTCAGGAGAAAAACCGGAACTCGGATTGGCAATCGCCCGGATGGTGGGACACATCACCTATCTTTCCGATGAGTCCATGCGGTTAAAATTCGGACGGCGACTTCAGAACAAGAAGGATTTTTCGTTCAACTTCGATGTAGACTTCCAGGTAGAAAGTTATTTACGTTACCAGGGAACAAAGTTTGTAGAACGCTTTGATGCCAATTCTTTTTTATACATCACAAAAGCTTCCGACTACTACGATCTGGAGAAACAGCACGGCAACGACTCCGCAGTAAAAGCTTTTTCCAAAACAAATGTGAAATTTCTGGTGGTTTCCTTTACTTCGGATTGGCTCTATCCGACCTATCAATCCAAAGCCATGGTCAAGGCCATGAAAAAAAACGCGCTGGATGTAAGTTTCTGTGAAATTGAGGCCCAATGGGGACATGACGCCTTCCTCCTCCCCAATGAACGGCTAACCTCCCTGATGAAAGGTTTTTTAGAACGTGTCTGCAACGAAAACCGATAACCAAAATGTGCGTTTTGATCTTCGGGTCATCGCCTCATGGATTGAACCCGGAGCAAAGATGATCTGTCTCGGATGCGGTGAAGGGGATCTATTGTACTTTCTTAAAAAGAACAAACAGATTATCGGCACCGGTATCGATAATAACGAAGACAAGGTCGCCCGATGTATTGAGAGGGGCCTTTCGGTTCTTCAGGGCGATATTAACGAAGAGCTTTCTGATTACCCGGACGGCGCTTTTGATTATGTGGTTCTTAGCCAAACCCTTCAACAGATCTATGATCCCTCAACATTGCTCCGGTCCATGCTGCGGATTGGCAAAAAAGGAATCGTCAGTTTTCCCAATTTTAGCCATTGGCGTATACGCCTACAACTTCTGTTTACAGGTTGTGCGCCTATCAGTCATCAGCTTCCCTTCGATTGGTACGACACCCCAAATATCCGCGTTATTACCATCAAAGACTTCCGGAAATATTCAAAAAAAGTTGGATTTAAAATTTTGAAGGAGGTCGCCATCAACTCCAACGGCCGAAACAAACAGGAGAACATTACCAAATTTCTTCCCAACCTGCTTGCCACTTACGGTATTTTCATGATTGCAAACGGGAGGTCTTAACGAACCTCGACTACATTGATCAATCCCTTTTCTTACTCCGGGGGGGATGGCCATCCACCGGTTTGTCGTCATGGCCGGTCTTCATCCTTGCCATAAACAAAATCTGTTTTATTGTAATAAGATGGGGATAAAAAAGGAAATATTTTAAAAACAATTTTGTAAACTTCGTTAAAACGGAGGTGATAATATGACAACAGAACCACAATTCACAGGGCTTAAAGTGGGACAAACGGTTCCGGATTTTGAAATGGATACATATGATCCAGCCGAGTATTATTTTGGAAAAATTTCTTTTGAACAATTAAAAAAAGAAGGGAAATGGACTATACTCTTTTTCTATCCAGCAGATTTTACCTTTGTTTGAGCAACTGAGTTTTCTGCTCTGGCAGAGCAGTATGAAAAATTCAAGTCCCTTGGCGCCGAAGTAGTGACCGTTAGCACCGACACGCAATTTGTCCACCTTGCGTGGAAAAGAGAGGAAAAATCCCTTGAGAATGTAAAATTTCAAATGGCTGCTGACCCAAACGGGAAAGTATCAAAATTGTTTGGTGTCTATGATGAAAATACAGGACTTGCTTTAAGAGGAACATTTATCATTAACCCGGAGGGAACCTTGCTGAATGCTGAGGTCAATTTCTATAACCTCGGAAGAAATGTCGATGAATTATTGCGAAAGTTAAAAGCAAATATCTATCTTGCGGCGCACGAAGACGAGGGCTGTCCGGCCCAGTGGGAAAATGAGGGAGATAAAACGCTTAAACCATCCGAAGACCTTGTGGGAAAGGTATTTGAAGCGCTTGAATAGATAAAGGGTTGCTAAAATTCCTTTTTACCCTATGCCTGATGCGGCTTTCCTTAAAATATCAGGTGCGAAACTTGAGTGAATTCTATTAACGTTTTTCGGAGGGCGACTTCAAATGACGGATGATATAAAATTGCATGAAGCAACGTGCAAAACTGATTTGGAAACCCTTTCCGGATATCGAGAAACAATCCCTGAAATAGCCGAACAGATCATCGCGAGTTGCAATGAAGAAGAATGCTATACCCACATAGACTTCGAACCGATTCCCTCAAAAGAGTCTCTGGTTGAAATCATCACCCGGCTGCAGGAGACGCTG
>DRHF01000072.1 GCA_011049715.1 Desulfobacterales bacterium | reverse complement strand
GTGAACCAGCTCCTGACACAGGCTAAAGGTGCACAACGATTGAAAGCTCATATCCAGAAGGCTCTCTATGTCTGTAGCAGCAGTGAACGCCTTGTGTTATGCGGGCTGCCAGGGTTTTAGATGATTTTCGTTTAACATTTAAGTAATTGGTCCACTCGGCAAAAGCAGCCTGTATTTTGGGATCGGATGCAAATGCGATATATTTCATGGCAGCATCTTTCTTTTTGTTTCCTTTGAGAATGGTCCAATAATCCAACACGATAACCTGGTCGTTCCACTCCCATGCCACCGGAACGCCCTGGGCCGCTAACTGAATCATTCTTCCTCCGGGAACCCACCCGAGATCGGCTTCCTTTTCTCGCATGATCTGTTGCGTTTGACCACCACTTTTATAATAAACGCTTATATGGGGTTTGAGCTCTTTGAGTTTCTTGAGCGCCCGATCGATGTCCATCGGGTAGATTTTATCCCGCGGGACCCCATCGGCTAGCAATGCGGCCTCAAGGTTGGACTCCGCAGTGCGTTTTGTTGTTCGAGGACCTGGGAACTTCTTGACATCCCAGAAGTCCTTCATCGATTTCGGTCCTTTTCCAACAGGCCATTTATCGGTGTTATAGGTGATGAGGTAAGAATAATAAATAATGCCAACGCCGTAATCGGTGACCGCGCCTTTAATAAACTGATCTCTATTGATCATGCTTAAGTCTAGTTTTTCAAGGAGGCCATTCTTGGCGGCCCGCGCATGCATTCGACTCTCAGCTTCCACAACATCCCATGTGATGTTCCCGCTTTTAACCTGTGCTGCCATCTGGGCGTAAGTGGGACGTGTTGTAAAAATAACTTTGATTCCGGTTGCCTTGGTAAAAGGCTTCCCAATTGTTTCCTCTAAGCCTTTGTTATAGGTACCGCCATAGCTGACAACGGTGATGGTTTCTGCCCAAGCATTGCCTATCATAAGAAGTGCAGCGATGAGGGCTATGCCCAAATACATTTTTTTCATTTTAAATCCTCCTTTTTGTAATGCGAATCCAAATGCAAAGCATCTGAGACGGTAAGGGTTGTCCCTCCTAATATTAATTTTATCAAACGATGGTCGCATCCATTTCATTCCACCCGATCTGAACGTTATCGCCCTGTTTACGCTGGACGCCCCCTAAACGATTTTGCACTTTAACAACAACCAACCCCTCTTGTTCATCCTGGGGCAGATCGGAAAGTCGAACATAAAATTTGGTAATATCCCCTAGGTATATGATATCTTCAACAACTCCCCTATAAACACAATGGTTTTGCTCAGTTGTTTCAATAAAGGTGATCTTCTCCGGTCTGACGGCAAGATGGACATTTTGCCCGATCTCGACCGGTTTCAACGTATTGGCCTTTATGCGCCGAATACACGGTCCCTCGATATGGATACAATCATCATCAACGCCATAAATCTCAGCTCGAAAGATATTGGTTTCCCCAATAAAGTCGGCAACGAACTGGTTGGCGGGATGGTCATAAATTTCTGTAGCCGTTCCCACATGTTCAATGTGTCCTTCATTGATAACAGCTATTTTGGTCGACATTGAGAGCGCTTCCTCTTGATCATGGGTCACATAAAGAATGGTGATACCCACTTTTTCCTGGATATGTTTTAGCTCCAGCTGCATGTGCTCTCTTAATTTTTTATCCAATGCCCCCAAAGGCTCATCCATCAACAGAATTGGCGGCCGGAAAACCATGGCCCTGGCAAGGGCGACTCGCTGCTGCTGGCCTCCTGACAACTGAGCGGGATAGCGGTCCTTAAATCCTTTAAGTTTAACGGTTTCAAGCGCCTTTTCGACCAATTGAGGTATTTTTTGCCGGGAGGTTCGTTTCATTTTTAAAGGATAAGCAATATTTTCATATACGGTCATATGGGGGAAAAGCGCGTAGTTTTGAAAAACCATACCGATATTACGCCGATAGGGCTGGATCTCAGTAATGTCCTTATTGTTAACAAAAACTGTTCCTTTATCCGGCGTTACAAAGCCCGCCAAAATCATTAACAGGGTTGTCTTCCCCGATCCGGAGGGACCCAACAGTGTCACAAACTCATGTTCATCAATTTCCAAATCGACATCATCAACCGCTTTGACATCTCCGTATTGCTTGGTAATCCTTTTAAGGGAAACGTATGCCATATGTTTTATTCCTTAAAAAAAGTTTCGGACAAAGATCTGACAATGTTTGCTCGAACTTCGTCCTGTAATTGACCTGATACGCATCCACCGTTTATTGAGATAAAAAAGGTTCAGCGGCCTGAGGTGCCTTTGGCCGTGTTTATCATCTCTTTGATATTCTCAAGTGGCGTGTGGGGGGCAAACCCGCAGCTGGGGGCCAAGACGTTTATGCCACTTCGGATAGCCGCTAAACATTCTCGGTGAACATCATCCTTGTTTCCATGAAGCAGTGTCTCCTGGGTTGAAATGTTTCCAATAAGGGACATCTTTGCACCAAGAATTTTTTTGGCATCTGAAACGCTGACTTTCACATCAAAGGAGAATCCGGCGGCTCCCATTTCTTTTAACAATGGCAGAATCGGCGTTGTGTTTCCGCAAATATGCAAAACAACAGGACAGGGTATACTCCGCAGTATTTTTTGAAAACAGGGCTGAACAAACTCTTCAAACATCTGGGGACTAATTATCTCCGAGGTGGCCATTCCGTCAGGAAGCTGCAGGATATCCGCCCCTGCCTCATTTAATGCATTGCCCATTTTGATACAAATTCCGGTCACGATATCCAGCAGGGCTTTGATCTCCTTTTCTTTATCCGTGAGTCCGAACAGAAACGTTTCCGCACCTATCATTTGGCTGGCCATCGTTAGCGGTCCCTGAAAATGGGCAGTGACAGGAATATCATCTCCGACCTGGCGTTTAACTGTTTTAACAGCTTCCAGGTAAATCGGTATTCTCTCCTTTGACAAAAAATCATTCGGAATCCGGATATCGTCCAATTTGAAAGGATGATTGGCGATAGATGGATTTCGATCCATCGCGCCAATATCAATGGGACAGCCGATCGCTTCAGCTTCAAAGGCACCATCGGTGGGCAGTCTTACCCCTTCCAGCCCAAGAATCTCATAGGCAGCCAAGGCGAATTTCACCATATCATCCCGTTTATAATGGATGTCCGGAGCGGATAAGGCTGTTTGCTCCATTAATTCGACCAGTGGATGGGTACAAAAGGCGGGCATCGGCACACGGTCAACAGATTCCAGGCGCAATGATCTGAGGAATCTTTCCTTGTAACTGAGTTCTTTCAATTTTGCACCTCTACCCGGACGGACCGGACAAAAAGAGATTGAAAAAAATAAAGCGGCGGATCGGATTGTTGTAAAGCTTTAATCCACAGGCCATTTTCCATTATATGGAAGGAAAAAAAATATTTTGCAACTAAAAACCATAGATTTAAACTTAAGTACCGATCATGGGGGAAAGTTTTCAGGATAATTCTGATCCGTATTCAGTGGCTCAAATCTACCACAGACCGCACCTTGTTCATTGAAATAAAAAATGAAATTAATGGCGGATCAATCTTAGCCATTATCTCTATCATATAAATAATACCGCAAACATGTCAAGAAAAAATTTCAGTAAAATGAAAAGATTTATTGACAATATGAAATATTTTAAATAAATGAATAAAATTGAATGCTTCGGCGTTTGAAGAACCTTACAGCCCCGAATGTCGAGATCTTCGTTGCGCTCTGACAGGCTGGAGGAATGCGGTTGCGGTTTCGGTTCAAAGGGAGGGCTTTAGACATGAAAATTGGGCTGAAAATAAAAACCCTGAGAAAACAGCAGCATATGACCTTGGAACAACTGGCTCAAAAATCAAGACTCTCAACGGGTGTGTTGAGTCAGCTTGAACGCGATATTTCAACGCCAAGGGTCACAACCCTCCAGAAGCTCAGTAAGACATTCGGTGTTACAATGTCGAGCCTGTTTTCTGACGATCATCTTCCCAACGACGGCCATAAAGACAGAGAAAAGGAAAGCCGGAACTCAGGATTTATTGCCGTTGTCAGAAAACAACAACGGAAGAAGGTATTCATGCCCTGGGGAACAACCATGGAAATGTTATGCCCGGATCTTCACCATAAAGTCGAATTTATGTATCTCATCTATCCACCCGGAACAAAGGTTGAAGAACGATATGACCATGAAGGTGAAGAGTGTGGTTTGGTATTGGAAGGCACGTTTGCAGGGGTCGTAGGTGATCAAGAAATCATATTGGAGGCAGGTGATAGTGTCTATTATGACAGTTCGATTTCGCACCGATGGGAAAATAATGGAGACAAAGAGGCCCGGGCGATTTGGGTTACTACCCCTCCCTGGTTATAACCTCATATTAACGGGAGGACGGCATGCTGCCCCGCTTTGAATACATTCGAGCAAAAAATTTAAACGAAGCAATCCGAATTTTATCAACAGAAGAAAATGGCGTAAAGGTTTTAGCAGGCGGGACAGATATCTTTGTTGAAATGAAACAGGGCCAATCCCGTCCTCAGCTGTTGGTTGATATCAAATCCATCCCTGAACTATCTCAATTGTCCATCGGCACCAATGGAGAGCTTAGCTTGGGCGCAGCCGTCAAATTGGCCGAACTGGAGTATTGGGCCGCGGGGCAAAAGGACTGGTCAGGGCTATCAATCACCGCGCGAAATATTGGGTCCGAGCAGGTGAGAAACCGTGGGACAGTCGTGGGAAACGTCTGTCGGGCATCTCCGGCTGCGGATATGGCACCGATGCTGATCGCCATGGACGCCCGGGTGGAAATTGTCGGATCAGAAGAACCAAAACTTCTTCTTGTTGAAGATTTTTTGGTCGGCCCCGGACAAACCGTATTAAAAACCGGCGAGTTGGTCAAATCATTAAAAATCCCCAAACCACCTTCGAATACCGGAACCGCGTTTTTAAAGCTCGGTAAACGCCGGGCCATGAACGTGGCTATCGTATCAATTGCAGCAAAAATAGCGATAAACGGTGCAAACCGGATCAAGTCTGCCAGTCTTGTACTGGGAGCAGTTGCACCGACGCCTATCCGGATTCTGGAAGCAGAAACGATTTTGTCAAATGACGGTTTGACTAAACAATCCCTTGAAAAAATTTCCAACTTGGCCATCGCTGCGGCCAAACCGATAACAGATTTTAGAAGTACGAAAGATTATCGATTGAAGATAGTAAGGATTTTGACCCAGCGGGTATTGAAACAGGCTTGGAAAAGAGCCACACAGGCAAGAGGAATTTGACATTAATGCAAAAGGTCCAATTTAAAGTAAATGGCGAAACTGTTCGGTTGACAGCTGAACCTCACTGGACACTTCTTGATGTGCTCCGCAGTGAACTCAATTTGACCGGAACTAAACGTGGCTGTGAGATGGGAGACTGCTGTGCCTGTACCATCATTTTAGATGGGCGGGCCTGCAACTCATGTCTGGTGCTTTCGGGTGAGCTTGATGGGAGTTCCGTCTTAACAATTGAAGGATTATCTAAAGATGGCGGATTACACCCTGTGCAGCGTGCATTTGTTGACCACGGGGCGATCCAATGCGGTTTTTGTACGCCCGGAATGGTGATGTCGACGATCGCCCTTCTCAATAGAGATCCAAACCCTTCAGAAGATGAGGTACGACTCAGACTGGCCGGTAACATATGCAGGTGCACGGGATATACAAAGATAATTGAGGCGGTGATGGCCGCTAGTAAAGCCATGCGTGGTGGAGATGGAATACCCAAATGATGGAATTTAACGCAATCGGTAAAAGAACATCTAGAATCGATGCCGTTGAACAGGTGACGGGGAGGGCTCAATTTCTACCTGACCTTAAATTTCCCAATATGCTTTACGGGGCAATATTGAGAAGCACGATCGCCCATGGCCGAATTCTAAATATCGATACGCGTAAGGCTGAACGTGTTCCCGGAGTTAAAGCCATAATTACTTCATTGGATTCCCCAACCGCATGTGTCGGCTTTTACATGGGAGTGGCCAATAAAGAATGTTTGGTGTCAGACAAGGTTCGATTCATAGGGGACGATATTGCGGCTGTTGCCGCTGAAAGCCAAGAATCCGCCCAAGAAGCCTGTTCCTCAATTAAAGTGGACTTGGAACCACTTCCGGCTGTTTTCGATTCGGAAGAAGCGCTCAAACCAGGCGCTCCTTTAATCCACGACGATAGCCCTGGAAATATCGCCGGAGAAATCCATAAAGAGTTTGGCGATGTAGCTGAAGGTTTTGCAGCCTCTGACAAAATATTCGAATCAAGCTACATAACAAATGCTGCGGCCCATTGTTGCCTGGAAACCCGCGGGGTATTAGCGAAAGTGGATGCCTATGGCCGGCTGACGATCTGGTCTACCACACAAATTCCCCATGTGTTGCGTGAAATGTTAAGTATGGTTCTAAATTTTCCGGTCGGTAAAATTCGCGTGCGAATAGCTCATGTCGGTGGAGGTTTCGGAAGCCGTCAGTCGTCAGATCCCATTGATCTCATATGCGCCATGCTCGCGCTTAAAACAAAACGGCCGGTTCGTCTTATAAAAGATCGCATCGAGGAATTTACCACCGACCGCTCAAGATATCCGATGATTATGACATTGAAGACCGGGATGAAATCCAACGGTCGCATCATGGTATGCCACGCCGATATTTTAACCGATGCCGGTGCTTATCATGACCAGGGCATTACGATTACCGGCCACGCGTTAAGCAGGATTGATCACTGCTATCGCATTCCATGCGCAAAGATGGATGCCAAGGTGGTGTTTACCAACAAAGTCTATGGCGGTGCGTTTCGGGGTTATGGAAACCCTCAAATCACATTTGCCATAGAATCGCAAATGGATGAGATCGCGGAGGAGCTCGGCATCGATCCCCTTGAACTTAGAATTATGAATGCATGCCATGAAGGCGATGTAGCAGTAAGTGGCGCACGGATCACCAGCTGCGGTCTGACGGAGAGTCTCAACCGCGGTGCATCCGCGGCCGGTTGGGAAGACAAGCGTGGGAGATCTAATAAGCACGGTATCGGCATGGCATGCTTTGTCCATTCAGGTGGGGGTGGCGCTTGGGCACATGGCGGCAATTTTTCTTCCGCTTTTATCAAGGTGGAATATGATGGATCTGTAGACCTGATTACCGGTGTTCCGGATGTGGGGCAAGGATCTAAAACGACACTCGCCCTCATTGCAGCCGAGGTTATCGGGATTCCAGTGGCGGATGTGCGGGTTCACTCCGGCGATACGGGTATCGCACCGGTTGCCCTGGGCGCACGGGGCTCACGGGAGACATTTTTGGGCGGAAACGCTGTGAAACTGGCGGCAGAAGATGCCAAACGCCAGCTGCAGAGCCGGGCGGCTTCTATTCTGGGGGTGCCCGTTGAAAAATTGGGTTCAGTCCAAGGCAGGATTTTTGTTAAATCACAACCGGCGAAGTTTGTCACCATTGCACAGGCGGCTTCCAAAACAATGCACGAAAATGCCTCAGCCTTTCCGATGGGTGTACCGGTGATTGCAAGTGCCTGCTACACCGATCCGGTCAGTGAGATGGTGGACCTGGCCACCGGCCATGGGAATCCTTGTCCCACTTATGCTTTTGGTACCCAAGTCGCCGAGGTGGAGGTGGACACCGATACCGGCCAAGTAACAGTCCTCCGTGTGGTTGCGGCCCACGATGTGGGCAAGGCCATTATAACCCCATGGCAATCGAAGGGCAGCTGGAAGGATCGATTTCCCAGGGTATAGGCTTTGCGCTTACCGAGCAGGTTATTTGGGAAAAGGGCGTTGTTAAGAATCCCAAATTGACGGCCTATAATTTGCCCACAACCATGGATGTTTCGAAAGTTACCAGCATTTTGATCGAAACCGATGACCCGGAAGGACCTTTTGGCGCTAAAGGTATTGGGGAGGCAGGACTCATACCTACGGCGGCTGCTATTGCCAATGCGATTTATGATGCCGTCGGTGTGAGAATTCGAGAGCTGCCGATTACAGCCGACAAGATTCTGGATGCCTTTGAAGAGAAAACCGGCAACAAAAAAATATAAGATTTCCTTTTAAGGAGAAGTTAAAATGGTCGAACGTCAAGATAAAATAAATGAGGGAGAAAAACAAAGCGTATCCAAAGATCCGTATAAACGTAAATACTATGATTGGCCTCTGAAGAGAATGGCTAAAAGCCTTAAAGAAAATTTGAAATTTAAGGGTGATCCGATTGCCCTTGCTTGGACGATGGAGCCTCCCCACGACACCGAACCCTATGCCGGCGCTCTAAAACTCGTGCACTGCCAGTTCATGCAACGATCCAGGTTGCATGGCGAGACTTTTATATTGGACGTTGATCATATTGATGATATTTGCGCTGGTTATTCATATATCGGATTGGGCGAACCGCCGCCAAATCTCGCATCAGGGTACAGCTGGTCCCGTCGAAAAGACGGAAAACCGTCCATCTATGGTTCTCCCACGGCTGCTCGAAGAGTCAAAGAAAAATATCGGAACATCGCCCCCGGCACAGTAAAATACTTTTGCTGCGCTCCGTTATCGAAAAGTCCTTTTGACCCGGATGTCGTCACCATCATTGCAGATCCGAAAACATGTACCTATGTAGTTCGAGCTTCGATTCACTACAGGGGGGGGGTGGTTGAGGGGATAACAGGACCCGGAACGTGTTCCGCAAGCTGGATCCATGCCTATCTGAGCGGAGAGATCCGATATACGCTTGGATGCCGTGGTGTATTTGGCTTAATGGCGGTTAGCCCTACGGAGATATGTCTATCGATCCCCACCGAGCTGTTACCGGAGATTTGTCGGAATTTGGAGGAATGGGCTGAATTCGATTTCAGTACATTATATCCTTTGTATGGTGAAGAACCCCCGAATGAGGAAAGGGACTGGATGAAAGTTCCCTATGAGGGCCCTTACCGGAATCAGCCATTGGAAAAGAGAAACCGGTGCGAGGAAAATTAAGACCCCGCTGAAGCGAGACTGTAGCTTGTTGGAGCGTGGAGTACAAGTATGCTTGAGGTGACAATATTAGTTCATGCCGGCCAGTTGGTGGCTGCTCATGATCAACCGGCTGTTGTAAACGGCGCAGTGGCCATTGCGGGTGAGTTCATTCACGACATCGGTCCTTACGCGGAACTTGCAACCCGGTATCCAGACGCAAAAATAATCGGTGGAAAACAATTCCTATGTATACCCGGTCTGATAAATGCGCATACTCACGGGAAAGGATTGTCCGATTTTCAGCGCGGCGCGCTTGATAACACCCTGGAGACCTGGCGATTTGATACCTATGACAAATTCATTCCATTGCCCACCTATGAAGATGTTGCTTACTCAGCCGCCAGATTATTAAGGTCCGGTGTAACCGGAACCATGCACAACATGCTCCTTCCGGATACCACCGGCTATGAAAAAAAGTATGAAGATCTTCTGAACGCTTATCGAGATGCCGGTTTGCGCGTGTTGTTCTGTCCGGCAATTTCAAATAACAACCCTTATGTTTACGGAGATAACGACCGGGTTCTTAAGGGGTTATCTGAAAAATCAAGGAATATCCTTACAGCCCCCCGCCCGGCCGGATCTCTGACTGCCGATAATTATGTCCGTGTTGTGTCTGATCTGCATTCACAATACCACGGTTCCATGAGCCGAATCGGGCTCGGTCCGGTATCCCCGCAATGGACCACAAAAGAGTTGCTGCTGGAAATCCGTCATGCGGCCGAACGGCTAGGTATTTTTATCCACACCCATGCGCTTCAGACCATTTTCCAAAAACTTTACCCTTTGAAATTTTTTGGCAAGACCTTGATCGAATATATGAATGATCTGGGACTTTTGGGTCCAAATGTTGTGATCGGCCACTGTGTTTATCCCACCGAATCGGATATCAATCTTCTGGCACAAACCGATACCGGCGTTACCCACCATCCTTCCTGTAATCTGAGGGTCCGAAATGGCATTGCACCCGCCTTTCACATGCTTCAGGCCGGCGTGCGGGTTGGAATCGGCATCGACAGCAAGGGCATCAACGACGATGAAGATTTTATCCAGGAGATGAAGATCTGCTATTTACTGCAACGGATCGCGTCGCAGGAATTGGACTCGCCTTATTTGAGTGCCCGCCAGGTCCTGCAAATGGGTACTGAAATCGGTGCCGGTCTGATCGGCTATCGGGACGAGATTGGGCGGTTGGAACCGAATCGATACGCCGATATGGTTTTGCTGGATTACGATGAAATGTGCCGGCCATTTGTAGACCTCGCCCACGATCCCATCGATACCCTGCTTTATCGCGGTAAGGGCAGCCATGTCCACACCGTCATCGTTAACGGGAAAATCGTCGTTGAATCGGGTCGTCTTTTGACTTTGGATGAGGAGGTCATCGGGGAGCGTCTTGCCAAAGCCGCCTCGCGGCCACGGACGGAAACAGAGCGCGGAAAGGTCCAGGCGATGGACGAACTGAAAACGCAGGTGATGCGCTATTACCGGAATTGGCCTGAAGAAGTAGAATACGAGCCTTATTTTATTGTCAACTCCCGCATCGACGGATTGAAGCATAAGTAGCAATCGACAAAAACGACTCAATCGTTTCACGGCTTCAGAGGCGCTGCATTGTGGCTGAAACAATCATAAAAAATAAGCGATGTGACTGTGGACGGTCAAAAGAAGGAAACCATAGGGCAGACAAAGGCATTACTGCACTGGGCATCCAATCTCTGCATGGAAGATATTCCCGATCCTGTATTGCGAAAGGCGGTGCTGCTCATAGGGGATGAACTGGGTGCGATGGTGGCCTCCAGAAACGAACCGGAGGTCAAATCTATTCAAAATCAATTTTTCCAACATTCTACCGTTTCAGAAGCCACTGTATTTCGCGGTGGGCGGGAAAAAACAGACAGGTATTCAGCTGCGCCGGCAAACGCGGCAGCCGCGAATTGGTGTGAGTTGGATGGGGGCTATCGCAAGACAGCTTGTCATGCTGGATTGTATGCATTACCGGCACTTCTTGCTGAAGCAGAGTCTGAAGGGATAATTTTCGGTGAAGTACTTAAGTCACTCATCGTCAGTTATGAGGTGGTTACCCGTCTGGCACGGAGTTGGCAAGCCCCCTCGATGACGCTTCATCCCCACGCGATTTTTGCATCCGTTGGAGCGGCGATCGCTGTTGCGGCCGTCCGCCACCTCGACCTGAAACGTTTTTCCAACGCAGTCACGGCAGCGGCCACTCTGATTACGGTCGGACCCTATGACCATGCCGTAAAAGGGGCACTTATAGAAAACATGTGGGTTGCAAGCGCGGTCTGGAACGGCATGCGGAGTGTTGATTGGGCGCAATGCGAAATAGGGGGGTTGGAAAGTACACTATATGATGTGTATAGTACCACACTGGGATTTGAAACCCGTCCCGAACAATTCACGACAGGGCTTGGAGAGAATTGGGCGATCTGTGACGGATACCATAAACTATTTGCCTGCTGCCAGTACGCACACTCAACAGTGGAGGCCGCACTCATGGCTTTAGCGGAAATGCCACCAGACAAAGGCGTTATGGATATAAAATATATTGTTGTTGAAACACATGAACTCGGGCTTACCCTAAACAACTATAACCCTGAAACTACCCTGGCCGCAAGATTTTCAATTCCACATATTGTTGCAGCGACGTTCTGTTTCGGACACGCTGAAATCGAAGCCTTTAGCTCCGCTACATTGACCATGCCTGAGATTACAAGGGTTCGAAACGCAGTAAAGCTTAGAAAGTTCTATCCTGAGCAACCGATGCCATACGACAGGCCCGCTCGGGTCACGATCGAATTTTACGACGGAAGCAGGTCAGTCAAGCAATGCTTGAGTGCGAAGGGTGGACCTGATCGACCATTTTCGGAAGCGGATATTTTGGAAAAGATTTCACGACTCACCGAAGATGTCTACCCGTGCATGGCTTCAATGGTTAGCAATTTTCTCACAATTGATGAAAAATATATCGATACGCCGTGGGATAAACATATTGATAACCTATTAAAAAAATAATCTTTAGATTGAAAGCCAGGGATTTTTTAAAGGGTCGATACCACAACAAATTAGGAGGAATTCCAATGGGAGAGAGAAAAATCAAGGTAGCCGTTCTTCAGGTAAAAACGATGCCGGGGACAAGCAGGGAGGAAAAGGTTGCGCATATCCTGCCCTTGATCGAAAAGGCATCAGAGGATGGATGTCAGATCATCATGCCGCCGGAGCTTTGCACCACGGATTACGAGAAGTTTTACACCAAGGATCCGGCGTATTTCAAGGTGGCGGAGCCGATCCCGGGTCCAACAACCGAGGCGGTCGGGGAGTTAACCAAAAAATATAAAAATTACGTAATAATGCCTCTGTTCGAGCAAAAAGCGCCCGGGATATATTACAATGCAGCAGCTACCGTTGGTCCGGAAGGAACGGTTGTCGGGAATTACCGCAAAACCCAGGTTGCATCGGTAATGGTACTGGAGAAGCTGTATTTTCGTCGCGGCAATAAATTCCAGGTCCTGGAGACGGAATCCGCGCCGAGTGCAAAATTTGGAACCATCATATGCCATGACCGGCGTTACCCTGAAACGGCCCGTATACTGGCCATATTGGGTGCGGAAATCATGTTCTGCCCGACGGCTGCGCCCGGATATGCCGGCGGCGTGCACTGGAACATAGTCAACGTGGCTCGCTCGGTGGATAACGGCATGTTCACGGTCTATTCAAACCGTATCGGCAAGGAGTGGGAAAAGGTCTATTTTGGCGAGAGCATGATCGTCGATCCATTCGGCGAAGTCATCGCCAACGGGGGTGATAGGGAAGATGCCATTGTCTCAGCTGTCCTGGATCTGGATAAAGTGGACGAGGCCCGTATAGCCGTTCCCACCCTGCGGGATATCCGGAACGATTTCTGGATGAAATATTATCAAAATCCAATATACGACCAACTTCTTTAAACCGTATTCTTTTGAAATATCCAGGGCAGTTTGCCGGTGTCCAGGGGTTCCAGTTTTTGTCACGGCAATAAAGCTTTTTCCAAGACACGGAGTTGAACTTTCTTATTAACGGAAAGAGAGACAATTTTACAGTCAAATATTTAGCACCAGCAGTGTTGTATAATCCGTTGGAAATCTGCCTGGAAACAAATACCCCTATAGGAAAAAATTTTGGCATATCAATTCGATATCGTGTTTAAAAACGGGCAGGTCGTTGATCCTGCCAACCAGATGAATGACAAACGAGACATTGGCGTAAAAGGAAACAAAATATTAGATATAGCGTCTAACATTGATCCCGCTCGGACAATAAAATGCTTTGACTTAGAGGGTGCCTGGGTGCTGCCGGGTATCATCGATCTTCATGTTCACGCCTCCTCTTGGCTTGGCGGTATATTCGCACACAAAATGATAGCCGAAGCTGGCGTGACGACTGCTTTGGACATGTCCGGCCCCATCGAAAGTGTGCTAAAAATTGCAGCGGAATATGGTACGGGGATAAATTTAGCATGTATCCAGTATGTTCGACCGGGTCATACAGTCCAAAACACTAATCCGGATCGGGCAGAGTTGGAGGAACTTTTGATGCGTTCTCTCAAAAAGGGTGCAATCGGGGTTAAGATTCTGGGCGGCCACTATCCTTTAACCCCTGAATCTACTGCACTTACAATTGAAACAGCGGCAGCAAACCGGGCCTATGTGGGGTTCCATGCAGGATCGCTCGAAACCAAATCAAATATTGAAGGTTTTCTGGAAGCCGTGAAATTGATTCAGGGAAATCCGGTACATCTAGCCCACATCAACAGTTACTGCCGCGGTACTGTCAGTTCCTACATGAAGGAGACAGAAGATGCCATTGCCGTTCTTTCTGAAACTCCCCATATTTGTTCGGAATCCTATCTATCACCGATTAATGGCACCAGTGCCAAATGTAGCAATGGTATCCCTGAAAGCGAGGTAACAAGCCACTTGCTTGGCTATGAGAGGGTTTGAGGCGAGTACGGCAGGTCTGAAAGCAGCGATTTATGACGGATGGGCACAGATTAATATGGAGGCCGGTGGTCATGTTATCCTTTCCTGCGGCAAGACCGCTGTAAACTACTGGCTTGAACATGGAACAGACACAACGGTAAGTTTTCAGGTCAATCCCGCTGAACCGCGACTGCGATTGGCCATAGCACGAAAATCCTGCAGTGATTTTGTTATAGATTGTATAAGCACGGATGGCGGCGGTATTCCAAGGAATGTTACAGTGGAAATGGGCCTTTCTTTGGTCAGGCTGCAGGCTTTGAGTATCGAGGATTTTGTCATCAAAACAAGCAAGAATCCAGCTAGAATTCTCGGTATCACCGACAAAGGCCACCTTGGAATCGGAGCAGATGCTGATATTACCGTAGTTGATATGCTGACCCAAAAACCGAGGATGTCAATTGCAAACGGCAAAATCATCATGTGCCAAGGGCGAATAATAGGAACAGGCTGTTATATAATCACGACCCCTTTGGGTGAAGCGGCGGTCCGAAACAATGGACTATCTCCGATTGTTATAGATCCGGCAATCACCCCGTTTTTGTCAAAGAATTCAAGGCCCTGAAATTTAAAAACCCTACAGATCCGAACGCCAGGGGCTTCGATAAGCCACGGGAAATATACCCACTGTTTCGGTGTATACGCAAGATAATATTTTTTTGCTATCGATCGCCTCAATCCAGTAAGCAGTTAAATGCAACGATATTGCGAATCGATTCGCCTTATCCACCCCCTTTAAGGCTTTTGTTCTTAAAACCCTTCTGAGGATAAATTATTTATCGACTTAAAAAAACATTGACATGGGATTGCAGCAGAGTTATGAAAACATAAACTTGGGACGCTGTCCCATATTTTATATTCTTGAAATTGCAAAACCCTTCAACCCTCGAATAAAGGGACCTTCGCTATAATCTGACGGGCTATGGGTAATAAGCTCGTTGTTTCGATTTAGGCAAAAGAGTCGCAAAAAGGAAGGCCTCGTTATCAAATCGATCAAGGTAACTCTAAAACTGCTGGAAGAATTGGCGGCGAAAGAATCAGGGATTACAGTTCGGGATGTAGCCCGAAAAATATCGTTTAGCAAAAGCACCACCCACAGGGCTCTGCAGGTTCTTGAAAGTGAAAATTACGCTGAAAAAGATCCGTTATCCGGTCGATACCGGCGGGGCCCACAGATACTCAATCTGGCTTTTCGCTTTATTTCGAATTTTGACTTGCGGAGTTTAGCCCGCCCTATACTTCAAAATATTGTAGATCAAGTGAATGAGACAACTTATCTTTGTTTTTACACCCAACAGCACCTTTTTTTCATTGACATGGTAGAATGCGCTCATGCTATCCGATTCATAAATCCTTTGGGGCAACGACCATATATGCACGCAGGTGCTGCGGGGAAGATTATATTGGCTCACTTATCGGCTAACCGTCTTAATCAGATTATTTCCAGAGGACTTCCCGCCTTTACGCCAAATACGATTACGGATGCAGAAGAACTTAAATCCGAACTAAAGAAAATAAGAAAAGAAGGGTGTGCATTCAGCAGCAGTGAGTTTGCCGAGGGCAGTGTTGCTTTTGCAGGGCCCATTTTGGATTCGGAAAATACTGTAATCGGATGTATAAACATAGTTATTCCTGTAGATCGTTTTAATGAGGAAAAAAAAGGGCTATATCCGGATCTCTCAAATGCCATAACTTATTAGAAAAGCGCTATTATTGAGTATCATGACAATCTTATTTGTACGGATTTCCGAGCAAATTCGTACAATATTTATTCGGGCATAGGTATATGCGACGGCAGAGTTACCCACAGCCGCTCCCGCCCGCTATTTGAAGGCAGCGGGCGCGGCTGTAGATAACTCCTAAAGGTGATTTAATAAGTATAATCAACCAATTATGTATTTGAGAGATCCGGATAGACCCAAAAAAAGACCGGTTCAAAAACATAGTAAAGGATGGGGGAGCGAAGGTATCGCAGTTATTGGCCAAATCCCGAGTTGTTAACCCGGTATCGATTTAAGATATATTTATGAATCTGTTTAAAGGCCGAAGGAGCCCGTTTTTGTAATTGATAAAGGAGGTCTTGCGCATGCCGGCCGTTGGAAAACATCACCCCAGAGTTGAAGGGGTTCAAAAAGCAACAGGCAGTTACATTTATACGCCGGATATAATATTGCCTCGGATGCTTTATGGTAAATTTAAAAGAAGCCAATTCCCGCATGCAAAAATAGTTCATATTGATACATCCAGAGCCAAAAAGATGAAGGGAGTTGTTGCTGTTTTAACCGGTGCGGACCTATCATACAATTTCGGCATTTATTTAAACGATGAACCTTTTATTGCCCGTGACAAAGTCCGTTACTGCGGAGAACCGGTTGTTGCTGTGAGCGCTATTTCGACAGAGATTGCGGTTGAGGCTGTAGAACAAATTGTAGTGGAATATGAAGAGCTTGAACCGATTCTCGATCCACTCAAAGCAATGGAGACGGACTCGCCTCTTGTTCATCCGGACCTTCATACCTATTCCGTTTCTCCAATTTTTCAGGCCAAACCCCACAGCAACATCTGCACTTTTGTAAATATAGAAAAAGGGGACGTAAAAAAGGGATTTGATGATTCATATGAAATATTTGAGGATACTTATTGGTCGCCAACCGTAGCCCATGCGCCTTTAGAGACCCATGTCACAATTGCCCAGGTAGACCTAGCCGGGAAAATTACTTTGTGGGACAGCACCCAATCGCCTTTTTTAGTGAGACGCGAATTGGCCATGTCGATGGGGATTCCTTTAAACAAGATCAGAGTTATTGTTAGCGGCATTGGGGGCGGGTTCGGTGGAAAATCCTACACCCGAATCGAACCGATCACGATAGCGCTGGCACAACGCTCTAACAATCGCCCTGTCAAGGTGGAATTGACACGACAGGAGGAATTCGAAATTACCGTCCATAAAGAGCCGGCAAGCGTTTATATGAAAACCGGGGTAACAAAGGATGGTATCCTGTTGGCTCGCAAAGTACGGGCAGTTTACGATGCCGGCGCATATGCAGAGGGCTCCCCACTGGTCGTAAGAAATGCCTGTTTTACGGCTGCAGGGCCTTACAACATAAAGCATGCATCAATTGAAGGCTACTGTGTCTATACAAATAATCTTATCTCCGGCCCTATGCGCGGGTTTGGAACACCACAACTTACATGGGCGTATGAATCTCAGATGGATACCATTGCCGCCAAGTTGAACATGGACCCACTTGAGATAAGACTCAAGAATTGCATCGAAGAAGGACATGAAATGCCTTCAGGTGAAATACTAAAAAGTGTCGGTTTGAGGCAGACCCTTGAGCAGGCAGCTGAAAAAATAGGATGGAAGGATTACAGACCAAGAAAAGATTATGGAATCGGAATCGCCTGTTGTCACAAGCTGAGCTTTAGCCCTGCCACTGCGTCCGCATTCATTCGAATCGATGAGGATGGAAGTATTCAACTCGATTGCGCCACTGTTGAGCTGGGACAAGGCTCAAACAATACCCTTATACAGATTGCAGCTGAGAGTCTGGGGATTCCATTTGAGCGCATCGCTATCAGTCAGCCGGATACGGATTATTCTCCCTATGATCAATCAACAACAGGCAGCAGGAGCACTTTCACAATGGGTAATGCGGTTTTGCTGGCGTGTGAGGATTTAAAGAAACAATTAATCAAAATTGCTTCCCGGTGTTATGGACTTCCTGAAGATGAGCTTTCGATAGAAGCAGGTAACATCAAACCTGGCGGTTCAGATGAATGCGGGCTGCCTTATGAAGAGCTTATTCAAAGGCATTTTAATCCTAGAAAAGCAAGTCTAATCGGGAAAGGACTGTATACTTCAACGGCGGTGTTGCCGGATGTCAAAACGGGAAAAACACCCCGGGCCTCGGCCTTTTGGATGTATGGAACCCAAGTCGCCCTTTTAAAGGTCGACAGGGAGACAGGGCTACTGGATGTTAAAAAGGTTGTTTCTGCCTACGATCTGGGGAAAAAAATTAATCCACAGGGAGCAGAGACACAGATTGAAGGGGGCGTGATTCAAGGCCTGGGGACGGTCTTGACCGAAGAGCTCATCATCGAAAACGGCTCGGTTAAAAACCCGTCTTTCCGTGATTATCACATCTTAACAATGATGGATTCACCGGAAATTGTACCCATCTGTGTTGAAGTTCCCCATGATGAAGGCCCCTTTGGTGCCAAAGGGCATGGTGAATTGGTTCTGAATGCAACGGCCCCGGCTGTTGCAAATGCTGTTTTTAATGCTGTTGGCGTGCGTATTCGCGATTTGCCCTTGAGCCAGGAAAAAACATTCTATGCGCTTTGCCTCAAATCAGAATCAAGCGAGTGAAAATTGATAGCAAAAACTGAGTATCATCGCCCCCAATCTCTTACTGCGGCACTTTCGCTTTTGGGAAAGTATGGAAAAGATCTGAAAATATTGGCCGGTGGAACCAATCTGGTGGTCAATCTGAAGGAAAAGACGATTCAACCAAAGATCATTATGGATATTAAAGACCTCGCTGAGATGTCGGGAATTAAAATCGATGACAATGGCGAAGGGTTTATCGGTCCGTTGGCAACCGTTAGTTTTATCAAGAGTTGGTGTATTTCACACGGATCCTATGATAATCTCAGAACCGCTTGCCAACATCTTGGATCTTTTCAGGTCAGGAACCGGGCAACAGTGGGTGGGAATTTGTGTGATGGTTCACCTTGTGCTGATACGGCAATTGCCTTGTTGACCTATGACGCCAAGCTTGTTGTCAATGCGCCTGGCCAGGAAAGAAATATTGCTCTTGATCATTTTTTTAACGGCATCGGGGGTGTCGATCTCAGGCCTGATGAAATTCTGACCCAAATAACAATACCTAAACTAATTGAATCAAGAGGGGAAGCGTTTTACAAGTTGGGCTACAGAAAAGCAATGACTATCGCCATCGCTGGTGTTGCCGTGTTAATCACGCCAGAGCAAACTTCACCTGAAAGGATAAAAGATGTAAGGATCGCCTTGAGCTCGGTTGCTCCGATTCCAATGAGGGCTCAAAAAGCCGAAAATTTTTTGGTCGGGCAGCAGTGGGGAAAAGAGTTATTTGAAGAAGCTGCAAATATGGCGGCCGGCGAAGCGGCTCCCATTACCGATTTAAGAGCAACAAAGGAATATAGACGGAAAATGATAAGGACCATGGTCAATAATGCTTTAATCGAGGCCTGGGATAAAGCCAAGATGAAATTCGGTGATTCCTTGGAGTAAAAAACCGATGCATAAAATCACATTTAAGGTCAATGGCGACGAATATTCTGTGTATGTAGAGGTTGGTAAAACTCTACTGGATCTGTTACGAGAAGATTTTCAATTGACCGGTACAAAAAAGGGGTGCGATAGCGGTGATTGCGGCGCATGCACTGTTTTGGTGGATGGCGACCCTGTAAATTCATGCCTGGTGCTCGCGGCAGAAATGGACAACAAGGAAGTAACAACGATAGAGGGCCTGACCCAGAATGGAATTCTTGATCCCCTGCAGCAAGCTTTTATAGATCACGGCGCAATCCAATGTGGGTACTGCACGCCGGGAATGATTCTAACTGCCAAAGCGTTTTTGGAGCAAAATCCGAATGCTGCAACAGAAGAAATAAAGAACGCTTTGGCCGGTAATTTATGCAGATGTGGTGGGTATAACCGTATTATCCAAGCGACGCTTTTCGCGAAAGAAGCCGGTTGAACATTATCGACAATTTCATTCACGGTCCTCATAACATTGTTTATCGGATAGTAATTCGGTGTACAAAATTATTAAAACAATTGCATCAAACAGATAGGGTTAAAGATGGATGTGAAAGAAAAATCCATATTCAATAGCACCATCAGTATAATTATGGCTATCCTTGCATGGGGGGCAATCACTTATCATATGGTTGCCACTCAAATTCTATTTATATCTTCCATCGAACATCAAATAGTGCATTTGGCATTTGTTATAACCCTTATTGCTCTTAGTTCAGCTTTAACGATTAAGAAAAAGTCATCCAAATGGTTTTGGATGGCGATTGTCATCCTTGGTCTTATTTCCACCGGGTACATCATGTATTTCTATGACCATCTCGAGGAGGTAATCGGGTTTCCAGATAATGTTGATGTCGTAATGGGTTCATTGCTGGTCATACTGGTCATCATTTGTACATGGAAATCCTGGGGGATGACTTTTCCGATCATTACGATAGCATGCCTTTTATATTTTTTCCTGGGGCACTTGCTCCCGCAACCTTTCTTTCATCCCAAATTCGATTTCGCAATGGTAGTGGGCTATTTGAGTATAAGTTTCAGAGGAATTTTCGGCCCTTTTCTGGCGTTCATGGCCAACTTCGGTTTTCTGCTCGTCTTCTTTGGCGCTCTTTTGGAATTAATGGGCGCCAATCAGTTTTTTCTGGAAATGGGAAAGTTGGGAGGGAAGGTTACTTACGCAGGCCCTGCCCATACGGCTGTCGTCGGCAGCTCTTTAGTGGGCATGGCATCGGGTTCTGCCATCGGAAACGTAATCATAACCGGTTCGTTTACGATCCCCACGATGAAAAAGTCAGGGTATTCGGCGGAGGCGGCGGGAGCCATTGAATCAGTTGCCTCAACCGGGAGTCAGATAATGCCACCGATTATGGGCAGCTCGGTATTTTTAATGGCGGGATTTCTCGGAAAACCCTATGCAGAAATAATGATCGCGGGCATTATTCCGGCATTGCTTTACTATTTCGGTGTTGGTTCAGGGGTGGAATTGTGGGCCAGAAAAAATCGAATTGATCCCCCGAAGGAAAAGGTTGATTATAAAATAATTTATGCAAGATGTTTGTCTTTTGTTGTGCCTTTAGGATTTCTAACCACATTGCTCATCATGCATAAATCAGCCGGTATGGCGAGTTTTTGGGCGATAATCCTTGTTCTGTTTTTTGGCTTTATACAAACAAGCACCCGTCCGAGCCTACAGGCACTATCCAGCGGCATCGTTAAAGGTGTTATTGGAGCGGCAAAAATTTCGATCGTTATCGCAGCGGTGGCAATGATTGCGCAAACATTCATTTCAACGGGGCTGGGAACAAAAGTAGCCTATGCCGTGCAATACCTCAGCGGAGACAATCTTTATATCATGCTGCTCATGACCATGGTTTTTTCAATCATCCTAGGATGTGGTATGCCCACCATGGCCGCTTACGCTTTGATGGCCATACTCGTCGCGCCTTCTCTGGTAAATGCTGGAATAAGTATGTTCCAAGCTCATTTCTTTTGTTTTTATTTCGCCATTTTGGCCGCAGTAACACCACCGGTAGCCCTTGCCTCATTGGCAGCCGCCAGCATTGCTGAAGCCGATTATTATAAGACTGGAGTGCTAGCTTTCAAGTTTGCTTTCTCAGGTTTTATCATTCCATATTTCGTGGTATTTAACCCGTCTATCCTCATGCAGCTCGAGGGCAGTCTTAGCCCTATCCTCTCGATTTCATCCGCCTTTTTGGCTGTTTTGTTCTTTACGATAGGAATTGCGGGGTATTTACTTTACCAAATCGGGTTCATTTCGCGAACATTAATATTTATCAATGCATTTTTATTTTGTGGCTATGTCATAACAATTAAGCCGGCTCTATTTTATATTGGGATAATCTTAAGCCTGTTTTCTATTTCATGGCAAATTTGGAAAAAAAAGACGGAAAAGGATAGTGTTTCGGGAAAACTACTAACAAACTAAATAGGAGGTCTATCATGGAATTTACGAAAAATCTTTTAATTGTTGCAGTGATTACCGCCATTTTTTTCGGTATCGGTTTTGGAGGGGCGACTGGCGTCTCAGCAGAGCCTCCAAAGATGAATTTTTTGGCTTCGTCTTTTGGAACCAGTTCCTATATACTGGGGGTTGCCTATGAGGATATTTCCAAAAGGTTTTATCCTGATTTGATTTTTAACATGCGAGAAACGCCAGGTTTAATTTACAATCTCAAAAAACTCGCCACTCTTACACCGGAAGAAAAAAAGGAGACTATCATAACAGCCTATGACGGGCTGACATGGTTGGCGGTTCGAGGTAAATCTCCTTTTAAGAAAAAGTTGACCATGAAAATTAAAATGTTGTGTGCACCGCCGGCATTGACGACGTATTTTATGACCAAGAATCCTGACATCAGAACCATAGAAGATTTGGAGGGTAAAAAGGTTGCCGTTGGAAAGAAAACGCAATTGGGTTGGGGACAACACCCCAAAGCGTATCTTTATGAGGGGGCCGGTCTGGAAGGGAAAGTCAAACTCCAGTTTGTTGGATTGAAACATGCTCTATCGGCTTTTAAGGATAACCTTGTGGATGCTATGGCGTCCGGCGCTTATGTAAATCCAATTACTTATGATTTGATATTGGATCCACAAACAGATGAAATCCTTTCCATTGGGCAGAAAGTATACTTCCTGTCTCCGGGTAATGATGCTGCGATCAAACGAATTGAGGCAGTTACCGGTCTTTCACATACCATCACCATCCCACCCGGTAAAATTAAGTTTCAGGAAAGGCCGATCATAGCAAATTTGGGTATGACCTATTATGCCGGTGCTGAAGAGCTTCGAGAAGAGGCGGCCTATCATTTTGTGAAAATGATGATCACCAATGTAGATAAACTTAGAAAATATCATGCTCTCGGAAAACTCATGACACGCGAGTCCCTGGTCTACGGCATGACAAAAGAAAATTTGCATTCTGGCGCATACAGGGCGTTTAAAGAGGCCGGTTTGATTGAGTAAGAAGTGTATGCAAGTGTCGACTTTACTTAAACGACCGGCACTACCTAAGTGGTATTTGCCTGGCGATCGAGATGGAAACGTAATATTTAACAAACAGTTTCTATTTGATCGCCAGGCTTTTCGGCCGGGTAGGATGGATCTTTAATATACTTCACTTCAAAACCGATGGTTCAGATCTTAATCACCGTTGAACTGTTTGGCGAATGGGGGGACAAGTCCCCTAATATGATCACCGTTTTGCGCAGAAATACACGCGCGCATCTTGTTTGATCGGCTGATTATGTAAAAGAAAATCGGTGGAAGTGACATCAGAAATTTTTTATCGATGAAAAAGAAAGACTATATGGGTTACAGCAACAGAATTGCTCATGTCGATCTTGAACGCCGTCGTGTGGAATTCGAGGAATTAAATCGCTCCTCAATCCGGAAATGGGGCGGAGGATCGGGTTTGGCTTCGTCACGACTATACGATGAATTAACACCGCAAACAGACCCATTGGGATCTGAAAGTGTCGTATGGATTACCGGGGGACCAATGACCGGAACCGTAGCTCCCAGTTCCGGCCGACTATCGGTCGTTAATAAATCGGCGGTGAACGGTCTTTTGGGCCATTCCAATACCGGAGGCAAGTTCGGAGCACGTCTTAAACACGCCGGTTTGGATGGCGTGGTTCTTCGGGGGATATCGGAAAATCCTGTTTATCTGCTGGTGAAACCGGATGGAATTGAGTTTCGAAATGCTTCACACCTGTGGGGTAAAGACATTTGGGAAACCGAAGATAAAATCGGAACCGAATTGAATGATCCGGGGCTTAAACGTATCAAAATTATGGCCATCGGCCCTGCAGGCGAAAAGCAGGTGCTTTTTGCCTGCCCGATCAATGAACGCTACCATGCGGCGGCCCGGGGCGGGGCTGGCGCTGTTTGGGGAAGCAAAAAGATAAAAGCCATTGTGGTGGACAGCAAAAACGCTCCACCTTTTGTATCGCAGGACTTTCAGAATGCTGCCATCCGGGCCACTAAAAAGATTAAGAATAATACAACCTGCCAAAACTACAGGCGTTATGGGTCTTCGAATGTTTCAGACTATTGGGACGAAATCGGTTGTTTTTCAGGTAAAAACTATCAATTCGGTAGTCTGCCCCGCTGGAGAGAGACTCGGGGAACCAAACAAATGAAGTCCTTTGTAACCCGGTCTGAGGGGAGTTGCTATCGATGTCCAATGCCCTGCTTTAATCAAGTCGAAGTTACGGAGGGAAAATACAAGGGCCTTAAAATCACAAGCGGAACATTCGTCCAATCGGTAATTGCTTTCGGGGCCAAATGCGGTCTTGAGTCCTTACCTGCAATTTGGAAGTGTAAGGAAATATGCCATCGGCTGGGGATGGACTTTGATTCGGCTAGTGGTGTAATTGCATTTGCTATGGAACTGTTCGAAAAACAGTTGCTTACGTTAAACGACACCGATGGCCTTCCTTTGACATGGGGAAACGAGACGGCGGTGATGAAACTACTCTGGAAGATTGCCCATCGTCAGGGACTGGGAGAAGTGCTGGCAAAAGGCTCAGTCAGAGCTTCTAAAGAATTGGGCCTCGGTACCGCGCCCTATGTCATGGCAATTAAGGGACTGGAGATGATATCATCCGACGTTCGTTCGGCTCCTCGTGGCTGGTCACTAGGTTCATTGACCAATTCGCGCGGTGGAGATAATTTGCCGGGCTCCCATATGAAAGGTGACAGCCTCCCAGCTCTGCATCTCCTCCAACCAAAGAATCGTGCTGAATGGGAAGCTTTTTCAGATAAATTCGTCTCCGAGTTGGATATGTTTGAAAATATAAAAACAGCCATCTACGGAAACCCACCACTTGTAAATCCATTTACCTATCGGGGTAAAGCCATGATGACCCGATGGTTTGAGGATCTGCTTTACGGCGTCAGTGCCTTGGGCTTATGCACTTTCCCGGCTGACAAGCTGGCTTTGGGTCCAACGACCTATGCCGATTTGCTTTCTGCTTATCTTGGAGAAGAGATTACTCCGCAAGAATACATGGAAATTGGAGAGAGAATTTTCAACATCCAAAGATTATTTGTTATCCGGGAAGGCATCAGCCGTAAAGATGACACTTGGCCCGATCGTTTTTTTAAGGAGAAACTGCCACAAGGACCTGCCCAAGGGGGAGAGGTGGTGTCTAGAGAGACCATTGAATGGGTGCTGGATGAATATTATGATGCCAGGGGGTGGGAGAAGTCCAGTGGTCGCCCGTCGCTAAAAACTTTGGGCAGATTAGGTTTGGTCTGAGGCCAGCCAAAATCAGGAACTTTTATTTCATACCATATATTTTTGGAAGACCCACCTTCGCCCCAAGCCGTAGGCGATGCTACGATGGATTGGGTATGAGAAATTTGAGTCAGGAAATTATAATAAGCTATTTCGACACCTCATTTTCATTTGTGGTTTTCCGTTGAGGTATTTATTTCAATCGGTTGATTGAATAATTTGGGAATAGTTATTGAAGAACCCTGCAGCAAGCTGCAGGGAAACTTCCACCGATAAGGAAATTGTTTTATTTTAAGATTCGCTCTCTAATCCCGCGACCCTGCATGCCGGGATCTTCGCCGCACTTCGACAAGCTGCGAGGAATACACTTGCTGTTTCGGTCCAATTCTATACGTCGGTTGGGTGTTAAACAAAAGCCATCGAGACACGCCTCGATATTATTGCTATTTACTAAGTAAGGAGAAAACAATGGACGAACAAGAAACATACCAAAACCTGTGCAAGAAATTAATGAAGGGCTTGAGGCTGGAAACAGTCCCGGTTGCATTGCAATTTAGTACAAATCCGCCAAAAGATGTGCCCCAGTTTAAGGGTGGTTTGAAGGCCTGCCAAATGCTGGATGTAGCTCGTCTTGAAGGAAAAACATTTTATACTTTAACAAAAAATCATACCTGTAAAAACGGACGTTACTATCTGGGGATGTCAAAGCCTTTTGAGGGGCTGGTGACAGGGGACTGGAATGCGGGAAAATATCCGGATAAAGGGAGGAGCATGTACCCTAGTCCGGTTGTTGCCCGTCGCAATCAGGACTACTATATAAAAATTGCGCCGGAAACTGTTAAAGTTCTTTCTTATGCACCCTTGGATCAAAGTCCGTTTATAATTCAGGAGGGCGGTATTGTTGTTGTGCTCACTTGTAACCCTAAGCAGGGACTTTACTTAGCAAGATCGGCCACGTATCACATGGGGGGCGCCATCAGGGGTATTACAGGCCCCTCGACGTGCTCAATAATTATGGGTGGGCCGTTTCAAAGCGGAGAAATGCTCACTTCCCTGGGCTGTTACGGCGGCAGGCTGTATGTTAAAATAAAAACAGAAGAAACCTTCTTCGGTTTTCCCATTGAAATGCTGGGCAATATCGTCGAAGCGCTGGAGCGGATACTCTCCGACCGGCCAGACCTAAACAATCTCATTGATGAAGGCGTCGGTACCTTCCATGTGGCAACTGCCGAGGAGATTCAGGCTCAAGTTGCCAAAGGCTCCATGGGAACTGTGGTTGACTGAAACCAAGAATCTGTTTTTGAAAGGAGAATCAATATGTCAACTGATACTGCAGATATCGCCGTAAAGGGTGGAGTTTTGGTCAACAGTAAGTGCATGGGGCAGAGCGATATATTCATAAAGGACGGCGTGGTCGACAGCATTGAAACCGGGAAAAGCAAGCGGCCGGCAGATAGAATCATTGATGCTGCCGGAAAATTTGTGTTTCCGGGCATCATCGATGCGCACATGCATCCGGTTTATGCTGATAGAATCGACACGCTTTCCCAGGCGGCTGTCCATGGGGGAATCACCACGCTGATCCCGTTTATCGGTGCAATCAAAGCTTGGGGAAAAACTGGCGATCTGTTCGATGCCGTTAACGATTTCATAGCCGAAGGGGAGCAAAATTCGATTGTCGACTTCGGAATACACTGCAGCCTTTGCCACGATGATCTGGAAACCATCGATAAGGTATTGCCAAAGATTGTTGAGCGTGGCGCTGTTTCATTTAAGGGTTTTATGGCATTTGCAAAGCGCGGAATGAAGCTGGAAGACGATGAACACATGAAACTTATGGAGCTCATCGCCACAAACGGGGCACTCTATGCGGTGCATGCGGAAAACGGAACGGTTGTAGATTATCTGCAGGATAAATTTGCTGCGCAGGGTAACCATGGACCTGAATTTTATGCACCCTCTCAACCCAATATCGCAGAAGCCGATGCTGTTTTTCGTATTCTCAGCCTGGCCCAGGTGATCGAGTGCCCGATGTATCTTGTTCACCTCAGTGCTAATGAGTCGCTTGAGGTCGTAAGGCTTTTTAAGAAGTGGGGTGCGCCCACGCTCTACACCGAAACCTGCACACATTATCTGACGCTCACAGATGAGGAGATGAAAAAGAGGGGTTCCCTTGCCAAGGTTGGGCCGCCGTTGAGGATGCAGCGCGATGTAGAGGAAATGTGGCAGGCGGTGTCCGATGGGCTCATTGATGTGATCGGTTCCGATACGGCCGGACACCTGATGAAAGCCAAGGAACCTTTGATGGAGCAAGTTTTCAAAGCCCCTTCAGGAATTCCGGGTCAGGAAGAGATGTTTACGGTAACTTACGATGAAGGGATCAACAAAGGGAGGATCACGCTTCCCCGTTTGGTAGAATTGTTCTGTGAGAACCCCGCCCGAATTTTCGGTCTTTACCCCCAAAAGGGCGTTTTACAGAAGGGAGCGGACGCGGACATAGTGATTTTTGATCCCACGGCTCCTCACACCATCAGGGCGGAAAATCTACATCTCAAGGTGGATTACAGCATGTATGAAGGCAGAAAATGTTTGGGAGCACCCACCCTCGTGATGCAGCGGGGCAAAATTTTGATGGAAAAAGGTGAATTGAAGACTGATCCGGGTCGGGGTAGATATCTGCCGGGAAAACTTATTAATTAACACCACAATTGAGCGAAAAAAGGCTCAACTGGAGGATTGTTGGTTAAACGTTAATGGTTATTGGCTTTAATTTTGTTCACTAAACTATATTCTTTGTTTGGATGAGATAGCATTTTGATTTAAATTTGATTAAAACCAACAATTGATAACTGATAACGAATAACACCTAATCGAGTTTTGACTTGATTAGGGCAATAGTTTATCTAAAAAGTTGGATCCATGACGATACTTGACGATGCAGCTGAATTTGCCCGGTCAGCGTCTTTTAGAAATATTCCCGAAGAGGTCTTCGCGATAGGCAAGAGGGCGTTAATTGACTTTCTGGGACTTGCATTGAGGGGAAGCAGAGAGGCGGTGAGCCGAATTGTTCAATCTTATGTTGGCTCCATGGCGACCACTCCTGAGTCAAAGGTTTTTGGGACCAACCTGTCTGTTTCCCGGAATCTAGCTGCTTTGGCTAACGGGGTGTCCGGACATTCTCTGGATTTTGACGATGTGAGCTGGACGACACTCGGTCACCCAACCGTCACAATCGCGCCGTCGGTTTTCGCCACAGGGGAAGTTGTAAAAGCATCGGGAAAAGAAATCTTAAGCGCTTATGCGGTGGGTGTGGAGGTCGCCCATAAAATCGCTGCCCTTGTTATGCCTCAAACATCTTCTAATGGCTGGCATACAACCAGCGTTTTTGGCCCTTTGGGTGCGGCTGCGGCTTCCGCTCAATTGATGGCATTGGAAAAAGATCCATTTACTTTTGCTTTGGGTATTGCCACCTCAACTGCCGGCGGACTCAGAGCGAACTTCGGCACAATGACCAAACCTTACCACGCGGGTATGGCTGCTTTCAATGGAACAACCTCCGCTATTTTGGCCGGTATGGGATTAACAGCAGCAAGAAATGCCATTGAAGCGACGGATGGCTTTGGTCAGGTTTTCAGTGGGGGTAGACTTGAAAAGAATACAGTGGATTTTGGCAATCCATGGGATATTGTCAAACCCGGTTTGGTTTTTAAAAAATATCCATGCTGCAGCGGCGCCCACCCGGCAATTGACTGCCTTTTGGAAATATTACACAAAACACCATTTACTCCAGATCAATTGGAATCAATAAGCGTCGGTGTGAGCCAACTTGGACCCCTCGAACTGGTCTGCCATGACCCCGGTACAGTCACGGAAGCGAGGTTTTCCATGGAATATGCACTGGCAGTGGCCGTGCGTTATGGCAAAGTGGGGTTGGAGCAGTTCGAGTCGTCTTGCATAAATGATCCTCAAGTCAAAGAACTTATTCCAAAAATACAAATGGAACTTGATCCGGAGTTTTCACCGTTGGGACTGATAGGGACGGCTCCGGCCAAATTGCACATTGTATTAAAAGATGGCAGAACACTGGATGGCAGGTGTGATCTCGCCAAGGGGAATCCGGAAAAGCCATTGACTGACGGAGAATTGTCTTCTAAATTTCTAGAATGTGTATCGGATATAATTACACCCCAAAACTCAAAAAGAATTCTCAAGGATTTGTTTGCTTTTGAAAAAATCGATGACATCAACTCAATTTTAAAAATGATTTAGCCATTATGACAAAAAAGATAAATAACGGCGCCGACAAAGCTGTCTACACCACGTGCCGCTGCAATTGCGGCAGCAATTCCCAATGCATCTTAAAGGCCCACGTCAGGGACGGCGTTGTTGTGGCCGTAGAGCCGGATGATCGATATAACACAGGGGTTGGTCGTGAAGATGAAGTCTTATCAGAAAGGGATCTCATAAAAACTCATCTACAGCGAAGACCGTGCACCAAGGGATTGGTTTTTCATAAATATATGTACCATCCCGACCGGATTCTCTATCCCTTGAAGCGAACGCCAAATAGCCGGAGAGGGGAAGGAAAGTATACTCGAATTTCCTGGGATGAGGCACTGACGACGATCGCCGGCAATATGCAGGCGATCAGGCAAAAGTATGGTCGCTATTCGATCATAACACCATACATGCCGAATGGAACTGTGGAGCGCCTATTTTCTTTTTGGGGTGCGGGCGTAGACAGCTGGGGGTGGTGTTCCTACGATGCCTCCAGAATGATGGCCCATATCGTCGCAGGTGAGAGGGGGTGGGATTACCACGAATATATGTCCGGTTCTGCAGCGGATATGTTGGCAAATTCAAAAATGATCGTTATCTGGGGCTATGATCCGACGGTGGGATCCTCCGGTCCGGCTCACCAACTCGGCTGGTTTATAAAGCTTTGCCGTGAGAGGGGCAGGCCGGTCATAATAATTGATCCAAGGTATAGCGTAGGCGCCGAGATTCTGGCTGATCAATGGATCCCGATCAAGCCGGGGACGGACCATGCCATGTTTTTAGCTCTGGCGTATCAATTGTTTAAGAACGAACAATGGAACAAACAGTTCGTTGAAAAATACGTGGAACCCGATGGTTTTGCCAAGTGGAAAAATTATGTTCTTGGCAAATCGGACAGTACACCCAAAACACCTGAGTTCGCGGAAAAAATATGTGCAGTGCCTGCGGAAACGATCCGGGCGCTGGCCGAGCTGATCGCTACGGTGAAACCGGCTTGGTTGTTGGCCCATTGGTCACTGAGCCGCAAAAGCCGCGGGGAATCGACCGTCAGGGCTTTTGCAGCATTGCAAGCGATGATGGGCTATTGGGGTACACCCGGAGCGGGCCCACCTTTAATCATCGGGCCGCGTCGCAACATTCCGGTGAATGCCTCTTGGGGACCGCCCGGAGATTACGAAGCACCGAAAATGTATCGAAGTCATTATTGGGCTCAGGCGGTCCTTCTTCTGGATCAGGTGCGAAGCGGTGAGCTCAGCGAAGCTGAATATATGCGACGGACCGGTTGGCGGACCGACCCGTCCCTGGTTAAGGATTTTCATCCCAAAATGCTTTTTTGGGGAGGCGGCAACAAGCCCCATGCTTCCGATCATGTGGTCACGGCCTGTGAGTCGGCAAATACCCAAGTCAAGGCCATGTTAAAAATGGATTTTATCGTCACGATGCACAGCATTATGACCGCTTCAACCCGGTATGCCGATGTAATTCTTCCAGCCCAGGATTGGATGTGGGAAGAGAAAAATGTTTTTCAAAGCGGTGCATACGGCGGGTTTGAATGCATCAATTATTGTCCCGGGGTAGTAGACCCGCCCGGTGAGGTTAGACCCTGGGTATGGGTATATACCAAACTGGCTGAGAAACTGGGGATAGATCCAAAAAAGTTTTTTAAATACTATACCACCGATGAGAACTGGGATCAGGATTGGGAGCGGTACCAAAAAGAGGGTTACCACGGTGTGGTTGACTATTATAAAAAACGAAATATTGTAGTCCCTTCATGGGAGGAATTTTCGCAGGGCAAATTCATCAACTGTGATGAACTCGACGAGAAACCGTTTACCGGATGGGACGCGCAGATCAAAGACGGTAAGCCGTTTAAGACCAAATCCGGCAAAATTGAGTTTTACTCCGATTATATCGCCGACCAAACCAACAGGGGTACAGGACAGCATCGCGACCACACCGGCCGGGTCTACGAGAACCTGCCGGCTGATTGGGGCGAACTTACGCCCTTGGCAGTTTATGAAAATGCAGTCAGGGGAATGGACGATCCGATGGTAAAAAAATATCCGCTGATGATGCTCGCGCCACATGCCAGATACCGGGTCCATTACCTTTTTTGGGATCATCACTGGTTAAAGGATCATATTTATCGACACCGGGTTTGGCTGAGCGCCACCGATGCCAATGCAAGGGGAATTAAAGACGATGATCCGGTCAAGGTCCACAATGACCAGGGAACGGTTGTAATGCCGGCGTATGTGACCACAAGGCTGATGCCCGGGCTGATTGTCATTCATCATGGCGGTAAGTTTCTCCCGGACGAATCCGGAGTCGATTTTGGGGGGTCACCATCGACCTTGCTGGGGGGTGATGTGAAAAGCTGTATAACACCGGCAAAAGCGGCGAACCTGGTTCAGGTAGAAAAATATCAAGGAAATCAAAAATGACCCAATATGGCTTCTTTGTTGATTTGAGCCGCTGCATCGGTTGCAATGGTTGCGTCATTTCCTGCAAACAATGGCATAACATACCGCCGGGTCCGGTTAAATGGATGCGTGTCTACCAATGGGAAAGCGGCGTTTTCCCTGATACAAGAATTCATCTTCTACCGATCATGTGCTATCACTGCGAAAATCCTATCTGCGCCAAGGCCTGCCCGCATGGCGCACTTTACAAGGAAGAAAAATATGGTGCCGTATTGGTAGATGCCGACAAATGCCAAAGCACCCGCAAATGCTGGATGGCATGTCCGTATGGCACGCCACAATTCGAGGAAGACGCACTGGAAAACGCTAAAATGTCTAAATGCAATATGTGTATCGACCGCCTGGAAGATGGATTAAAACCGATTTGTGTACTCAGTTGCTCCATGAGGGCTCTGGAGTTCGGGCCGCTTGAGAAGTTAATCGAAGCATATGGAGATGAGAGAAGAATTGAGGAAATGCCGAAGGAAACGATAACCGGACCTTCGGTCGTTTTTAAACCTGTAGATCCCAAAAAGCCGATTGTGCCTTGGGATCACCGTCGGGTCCTTGAACTTTGGCAAGAAAGGGTTTCGCAAAACGGCGATCCGCTTCCCGACGTTTTTTCAAAGATCGGCGAGGTCACCCAAGCGCCGACCGAAATCGTCGGTCGCAACAAACTGGTGCTAAAAGCAAAAAGCAATGAAGAGCTGATGTATTACACAATGGATGATGAATAGATGTCCATCGCCATCCAGGTCATGAGGGGTAGGAGCGGGGAAACTTTGCAATTACTAATGAGTGCTTTATTATTTAGACATCCGTTGCCATTTACCTATGGATTTATCTGCAAAGCCGGGCAGGGTTTTTAATCGGCAGGCGGGTCACTGTTTGAAGGTCTTAGCGGGCGTTTAGCCGGAACCTTCCGAGGCCTTGTTTTCAAGCGTCTTAAGACACTTGACCCGGTTATTATATTTACAGACCGGCCGAGTTCCGGTTTTACACCCGCTTTGACCTGAGTTTGAGCCGCCGAACGATTCAATATCCTGCTTGGCGCTCGGGTCTAAATATATATGGCCTCATTAGTAAGGCAAAACTAAAGCAGTGTGATTGTCACACCGGATTCATTTTAGAATTGCGTTCATGCCAGTTAAGAATTCAAAGCTTCGGGATTAAGCGGATGGCTCGGTAAATCACCCTTTATAAACCGAACAACATTTTCAGCAGCTTTGATTCGTGCTTCCTCTAAGGACTCTTCTGAATACCATGCAATATGAGGTGTGATAATGACGTTATCAAATTGAAGAAGCGGATGATTCGATGTTACCGGCTCTTTGGCTAATACATCCGTAGCGACACCCGCGATTCTCTTCTGCTGAAGCGCACTGATTAAGGCGTCCTCATCAACGATGGATCCCCTTGCCGAATTAATGATATAGGCTTCAGATTTCATCAACTTCAATTCATGTTCCCCTATGAGACCTCTTGTCTCTTCCGTGAGTGGGCAGTTGATCGCAACAAAATCCGACTGGCTCAACAGGGCATGCAAATCGACGCTTTCCACGTCTTGCGGAAGATTCGATGTATACGGGTCATAAACCAAAAGACGAAATCTGAAAGGTTTCAACTTCGGCAGCAGGCTTCTTGCATTTTTGCCAAAACCAACAAACCCCAACACACAGTTCTTGAGTTGTCTGATAGGCTTAATTTTGTCAAGCGAATACTCGCCGCGCCTTACAAGACGGTCAATTAGGGTAATCTTTCTTGAACTGTCAAGAATAAAGGCCATGATATGGTTGGAGAGATCTTCCACGTACCAGTCAGGAAGATTGGCAATTAAAATCCCTCTTTCGGTGGCGGCTTCAATGTCGAAATTGTCCATTCCGATCCCGCAGCGAAGAATAAATCGACATCGATTCAAACGCTCTATGACCGGTCTTGAAAAATCGGCTTTGGTGGTAATGATCACATCAGCTTCCGAGGCCTGGGATACAACCTCAGTCGCGGTTGTGCACGGAGCCAATTTAAGCTCTGCATTTACTTCTTTCAGTATTCCCTGCATGGATTCTGAAAAATAGGGGACTGCAGTAACGATTATAGAGTAAAGATTTCGCCTCATGTTGATATCCTCCTTTCATTTCTCGAGTTAACAAAAATGATTGATGAAAATCACACACCAGTCGCATTGATTTTATTCATGCCGATTTTTTCCTGATCACCCCGAAAGATAAGCACTTGCTATTTTGAACGATGTCTATTGGAAAATAAGGCTTGTGGTTCTGCCTCATATTGGAGTGATGGAATCTGACCTGAAACCTGAGATATTCCATACATGAACGAAACCGCTCCGCGGTAGCTTCCTCACCCTAAATTTTTAACCAATAATTTTTTTTTCATCATTCGTCGTTTATTTTTACCCTGATCGTATAAAATACCTCCAAAGCCATTATTAACCCACAATAAAGGAGGTATGTCATGACAGAATTACGTACAAAAATGATCAGGGCCATGGAACTTAAGAACCTCTCCCATCACACCCAGAAGTCTTATCTTGCCGCTGTCACAGGGATCGCCAGGTTTTATAATCAATCCCCGGACAAGATGACCAAAGAACAAATCGAGGATTATCTTCTGTATCTTAAAAAGGACAAGGGCAATGCACCCAACAGCGCTATAGCGTTCTTACCGGACTTCGCTTTTTGTACAAATATGTGACCGAAGAAGAAATTTCCGTCACTTACAGCATCAGCAGGGCGACAAGAAAACTTCCACAAGTCCTGACAATGGAACAAATATGGAAGATCATCTGTTCCACCAACAACCTCAAGCATCGTCTTATCCTGATGACGACCTATTCAGGTGGACTTCGCGCAAGTGAGGTGACCACCTTAAAACCTGAACACATCGACAGTGAACGGATGTTGATAAAAGTTGAGGGTAAAGGCGGTAAACAACGCTATACACTTCTTTCTGAAAAACTTTTACCACAGATGCGCCATTATTATAAAACCAACCAACCCAAAACTTACCTGTTCCCCTCATCTTTTGAAAAAAAGAAAGATCACCCATTATCCTACGAGACCATCCGCGCTATTTACGAAAATGCCCGAAAGAAAGCGGGCGTCAACAGGGGAGTCGGCATCCATACGCTTCGTCACTCATTTGCCACACATCTTTTAGAAGCCGGATATGATATCCGCAAAATACAGGTTCTGATGGGTCACAAATCGTTATCAACC
>DRHF01000071.1 GCA_011049715.1 Desulfobacterales bacterium | reverse complement strand
GAAAGCCTGAACGATTTGCCGAATTCATCATTGTGCTGTGCCGGGGGCTATCACAGATAATCCTCGGCAATTTTGGTGTATTCGACAAATTTACCGGCGATGGTATTTTGGCATTTTTCCCGGATTTCTGCTCAGGCCCAGACGCCGGTCTCTTGACAATAGATTCGGCTCTTAAGTGCCATGAATTCTTTGCAGAGCACTATCAGGCCAGCCGACATTGTTTTACCTCTGACGTGGAGGGTATCGGACTTGGGATCGGTATCGATTTCGGAACAACCAATATGGTCAAGATCCAAGGGTCGCTGACCCTTGTTGGTAGTCCGGTTGTTTATGCCTGCAGGATGTCAGGGGCGAGGGCCGGGGATACGTTGATGAATCAGCCAGGCTTTACCCAGGTTATCGACAAATATGGCGCCTATTTCGACTTCGAGGAAACCACACTGAATATAAAGAACGAGGGTGAGACAATTGCATACAGGGTTATCAGAAACGGTCTAAATTATAACCCTGTTCAACCTGACTGGGATGAACTTGTAAAACAGTTTGCCAGCCGGGCCCAAAATGGTTTAAAGCATCGGATGGCAGAGCGTCGTTCTAAAATAAGACTGAGGTCGGGTGCCGACCGAAGGAAATTTAAAGACTTGAACTATGGTGGACCTGAACTCAGAAGTCATCGGGACAGAAGGACTGGGAAAGACAGAAGAAAATATTGTTAAAACCCGTAAGGGTTATACATAATCTGTGTCCCAAACGACACTCAAATTGTCAGCAAATTTGCCATTCTTTCGAAATGACATATCCAGTCCCCGGTAAAAGGATGCCCCGTGTTGCATTCACGAAACCGCCACCCTTTTAGACTTAGACTGATTGGTTTTGCAGCTTTCTTAAAGATCAAGGAGATCATAAATGGATGAAAAAAGAAGCGGTAATGATAGACGCCCCGAAAGAGATCGAAGAAAAGGAGGGACTTCCTCCTATAATGGTCCTGAAAGGAGAAGTTTAAAGTTCAGAAGAAATGACATAGACAGAAGGAGAAAAGAGTAACAGACAAAGTCCAATCTGCCGCAGGTCATTATATTAATCAATCATATACATAAAAGGCAGGGCCAATCGGTTCTGCCTAATTTATGTCCATGTAACACAGGCTTTTTTGCAGTTCTAAAACCTGTGATACTCCATACATACCTCAGTTTTTCATTATCCAGAAAACCTGACATATCCATTCCGTATCTCAGCTCAGCGTACTGTTAGATCAAATTGTATCTTAAATCTGAAAAATAAAAAGATTGGGTCTTGGTCATTGAATTAATTTCCCATTATCTCGTTTAGAATTCGATGTGCGTTGGCCTTATCATCTAAAAAACCTACGATGATGATGCGCCAAACTTCCTTATTGTTAGCCTGGGCACTCTTTACAAAGCCTGTCAAACCTTTTTCTCTAAATCTTCTTAAAAGTAATTCTGCAGTTTTTCTGTTCGTAAACGAGCCGGCTTGAATTCGAAATCGCTTGGCAACCAATTCATCCTTTGGACTTTCAGAAGCCTTCCTTGCCTTTTTAATCTGTTGAGTTGAATTTCGTTTTTTCTGTATATTCTTATCTTTTTTATTTTTATTAGCATTTTGAGTTTGAGGAACAAACCGTGAGTTTTCCTTAAGTTTCTCGTAGAATCCCAAAGAAGTGAGGTCCATATCCTCAAATTTTTTTTGCATTTTTTCATAATAGTCGGATTTTTCTTGACTCAAGTTCAGTTCTGGTTCTATGTCTGGCGTCACTGTTTGCCTGCCAACTATAATTCCAAGAAAAAATGTCCAACTGGAAATAAAGATACAAACAAAAATAAATGTGAAAATTTTCTTTTTTGAGAATTGGTAGTTACTTTTCATTGGTAACCCTATAGTTGCATAAACAACACAGTGAGATTCTTGAAAAGCAGCTTAAATAAAGGATTTGCCGCGATTCATAGGCTTTGATCAAGATACAACTCCCGGTTATTTTCAATGATAGCGGATTTATAAACTGTGTTGTTTACCCTTCAGGAAAGCCGAGGTCGAAGATCCGCCTCTGGAGGGATACCGCATCTCCTACGTTATAAAAGCTTTGCGGTAAACGACTACAGCTGCAGCCTTGATGCCTTGGACCTGCAGAATCCTCGACTTTTGCAACGTTAGGGGTAACTCAAATAGATAAGTCCCAAGCTACCCCGAAAGATTGACAGAAACATCTCTTCCTGTCAAGAGGCCCTGCAGACCCTAATCAGAATCCGACGTCTTCACATGCCATTTACCTATGGATTTATCTGCAAAGTCGGGCAGGGTTTTTAATCGGCAGCCGGGTCACTGTTTGAAGGTCTTAGCGGGCGTTTAGCCGGAACCTTCCGAGGCCTTGTTTTCAATCGTTTTAGGACGAATGACCCGGTTATTATATTTACAGACCGGCCGAGTTCCGGTTTTACACCCGCTTTGACCTGAGTTTGAGCCGCAGACCGATTCAATATCCTGCTCGGCGCTCGGGTTTAAATATTTATGGCCTCATTAGTAAATGTTGATGCAAATGTTCAGCCTGCGAAATCCGCTAACTGACCAGGGTTCCTTACGGACTCTTTCTATCACCTCGCTCCGTCTTTTTTTCCGGTATTGGCACGGAGCAGTTTTTATTAGTTGACAACATTTAAAGGGATGAATATAAGGGTGCACTTTTAATATTTATTGCCTGTATTAGCAGGGAAAAACCATTAAGGAGGAAAATCATGCCTATAAAGAAAGCTGCCACTAAGGCAAAACCGAAAGCCCCGGCCAAAAAGGCTGGGAAAAAAGAGGCCCCCGTGCGAAAGATCACCGCAGTGAAAAAGCCGATGACTAAAGTCGGCATCATCGAAGAAATTGCCGGCAACACCGACCTGACCAAAAACCAGGTTGTCTCGGTATTCGATGAATTAACAATCGTTATCGAACGCCATATTAAAAAACGCGGCCCCGGAAAATTCAGTTTTCCAGGTCTTATGGCAATCAATGTCAAGAAAAAGCCTGCAACAAAAGCCCGGAAAGGCTTCAATCCTTTCACGAGAGAGGAAATGATGTTCAAGGCCAAACCAGCCAGAAAAGTCCTCAAAATCAGGCCACTTAAGAAACTCAAAGATATGGTCGCCTGATATTTCCGGCAATATTTGATTGACCGACGAAAAGGCGGGCTCAGCTCGCCTTTTTTATTCCTTGCATTAATCTTATCTTCGTTATTTTCTTCACATTTCCCCCCACATTTCGGGCGCCTGTATCTTTTCTCTCCGATCTTAATGTTCCCTTTTTTTCTCATTGGAAGTTTGCATGTTTTGCAGAATGGGTTTTTGCGGAATTGTTTTCTTTTTGACCACTGATATATCCGTTTTTTAAAAAGCTGTTTGGGAAAAAAATCAAAGTAGAATCTGATGCGGAAGGAGCAAATGGGTAAAAGGAGCGCCAGATATTTTTATAGACAATCCAATGAGCACCAATAATAGAGATTCATTCTGGGATACGACGCTTGACAGTCACATCTTAAAACGTCCGTCGAAGCCATACAAACTTGTAGAAGCAATAAAAGAACTTTACACGTATTGGGTCAAAACATATTGTCCTCAAGGCATTATAAAGAATGTAGGATTAAAAAATGAACCATATTTTAAATATTTTGATTACGAAGATTCCTTGACACCCAACAGTGGTTTAATTCAGATCCGTAAATTTGCTGTTATAAATAATAAACTTGATCTGCTAAAACGGTTCAACACTATTTCTGAAAAAACTATGTACATTGTATCGTAAATAATGTTACGTATTTTTCTGAAAGCTCTCATTTGGTTATCTCGCCCGCTCTCTCTGCTATGCGGAGATCGCTCGAGCTCACAGAGATAAATATTTTGTTCTGATTTTTTGAGAGGAAAAATCAGAACAATACACAACCCCTGACGGGTTAAACTTCCAGCGAAAGCTGGATGGAAGTTGAATCTGGATTCCCTCTCAGTAATCCAGATCAAAGCTCTGAGTCCTCTGTGTTCTCTGCCTGCCCCGTAGGTGCAATACATCGTACTGGGGTGAGAGATCAAAATATCCTGTGATCTATTTATACTGATAATACGATACCGTATTTACGAATAAGAGCACTAAGAGTGTGAAAGAAGGGTTTTTCGGCTACTGGTTGAAGAATTCAAATATTTTTCATGACGACACAAAAATACATAAATAATAAATCAAAATTTCTTGACGGATTATTATTACTCAATTAAAAGGTGAATGAACTATAAAAAAGGAGGGCACATCATGCCAAAAAAGAATCCGGGAACAGACACTCATGACAGGAAAGTGCGGCAGTTAGCGAAACAACATGAGAAAGATAAATGGAAGGTTAAAGCTAACGTTGGTAATTATGACCGGCCATCGTCAATCGGAAAGAATAACCATATCCCGGATCTCGAAGTTACCCGGAGAGGTAAAATAAAACTCATCGAGGTTGATCTACCAGACACAGTTGACCCGGCGCAGCTCAAAACATTCAAAATGAGCGCAGCACGGAAAAAGAATGTTGAGTTTGAGCATGTTATAACAAAGCCGAGGAGGAGGAGGTAGCCTGGACAATAGGAGGAGGAAAATGAGCAAACCGATTGTCATCGGAAAATATCGAATCAAATGGATAACTTATCATTGCCTTTATTTCGGAGACGAACAGTATGCGGTAGCTGAAAAAATAGGTGGTAGAATCGGATCTGGTAAAGAAGTCTGTCGAGTTAGTGCAGATTCAGAAAAACAGGCTAAAGAAGATATTGAGAAATGCCTTAATGATAAGTTTGGAGAAGGTGGGGTTTGGGAATAGGGGAACGTTTCCAAATAAATTTGTAAATTCTGACCTAAATGGAAAAAAAGCATGCCGACTATTCAATCTTAATGTTGGCACCCAAATAAGATAATGAAAATTTACACCCAACGGAAATCTGCACCAAAAAAGCAGTTGCTCTATCATTTCGATAAATTAATTCGTAGCCGATTGCTCACTGTACTAAATAGTCTCGTAACTGGGTCCTTTTCGAATATTCTAAGTCAATTAGGCCTTGAAATAATGAAATTCTATGGATTTATGGCACATTCCTCTTTTGAAGCGGCGAGGACAAGTAAAGAACCATCAATAGAACATTTCTTTTGTTGTGATAATGAACAGGTGCTCGACTTTTTGGAACTGGCTTTTCGTAAGTAAAAGGGGACGTTGGTTCCAAAGCGATTTATCCGTGGATAGTGAAAGATGTAATTTAGTTGGACCCGCTCCTTATGACTTGAAAAGCCAGTGGCATACTATCATATTTGATGAAAACGCATCAAGCGAATAGAAACATTGTGTACTGAACCATTTTTAACAGATTTGTTGAGCCACAAGTCGTTTTGGAACCAACGTTATATATTAAAATATCAAAGGGTTATACCTCTGAGAGTACTAGTGCTACGACACGGAAAAATGATCTAAGTCATAGCCAAAAAAATAACCTCCTATTAGCATAGTGTTTAAAACGTAAAACTTATAATCATGCTAAAAGGAGGTTATCATGAACAACCAGGAAATTATCAGGCGCGAGCAGTCCTCCTGAGGCGGATCTAAGATTTTGTCAAATTGTAAAAGAGATAACCGGTTCCGATCAATACATGGTCGTTGGCATCGATGTGGGCAAAGACAAACATCATGCTTTCGTGGGAACGGCAAGGGGCATCTGCCTTTTTAAAAAAATGGT
>DRHF01000070.1 GCA_011049715.1 Desulfobacterales bacterium | reverse complement strand
GCCTCCATCAGAAGGCCGGAAACAGAGATGTCATTGAGTTTCATGGAAACTTTGCGTGGCATCGATGCCTGGATTGTGAAAAGCGTTGCGAAACCGCAGATATAAATCTAGAACATATTCCTCCCCGCTGCGAATGTGGCGGTATCTACCGGCCGGAATGTGTCTTTTTCGGTGAAATCATCCCTCCGAATCATCTCATGCGCTCCAGACAGCTCTCTTCCGACTGCGATATCATGTTGGTAGTTGGAACATCGGCGGTGGTGCAACCCGCGGCCCTTATGCCTGTGATTGCAAAGGAGTCTGGCGCAAAGGTGATTGAGATCAATCCGGAAAGTACGCCTTTAACCGATAGTACAAGTGATTACCTGATTAAAGGAAATGCAGGGGAGGTAATGAGCCGTATTTTGAATCAATTGGAACATCGGATCAGAACCGGCGGTTGATCTCCCGCTCCTCTATTAAGAAGAGCTGTATATATCTTGGATCCATTTCTTTTTTAGAAACTTCCCCATATTCATTTTCTATTTCATCAAAGATGTTTTCGAATGTTCTTCCCAATCTGTCGGTAATTTCATAATCGATGAGACCGGTTTTGTCTGAAAGCCAATCTAAAAAGGCTTTTTTCATCGACATTTTTATCTTATGCGGTTTTTTCTCACCGATCCATAGATTTTCAAAGAAGTTTTTAACCTCTGAAAAAGACATCGGTCGGAACAGGTCTGATCTGTTTGATATCCTGCCGATTTCCAGGTGATCCTTAGCCCAAAGGGTAAGGACTAAATTTTTATAACTGAGCAGACTGTAAGAGAAAACCGAATCCAATTTAATCTCCATCAAGGAAAGAAGATTATCAAAATAAATGATTTGGTCTAAAACGCCCCGGGTCCATTTTATGTCTTCCATGGAAACAAATTCTCTGTAAAGTAAACCACTTTTGTAATTGTCATAAAACAGAGGCCGTTTGATCAAAAGCCCGCCAAGAACACCCAGCCATTCTTCGCCCCAAAAACTCACGGGTAGCCCCACTTTTTCATACCAACTTTTTTTTCGCCATTTTTCTGCCTGCCATTTCAGCTCAAGGGCAAATCCGAAACCGGCTCTGAATATCTGATAAAGCGGAAACTTCGTGATGAATGCAGCGGCATGACCGATGTCAGGGGTTCGATCCTTGCCTGTGAGTCCCTCTAACCCGATACTTAAATATCCGCAAGCCTTTTGGACGATCTCCTTTAACCCCTCTCTTTCTCGAATCATCTTAAGATCCGCAGTAATTATCCGATTGCACAAACCGGCAAATTCTGTCTGAATCTGCTGGAGAACTTCATCTTTTTCAATCCTTTTCAAGGCAAGCGTAAAAAGATTATCTTCCTCCAACATACCGGTATGATAGAGCGGAACCGGAAGATGCAACTGATGGGAATCGCTTAAAATCGATTTTACACCTTGTCTATTAAACTCGCTAGGATCCATCGGTTGATAGATTCCGATGGCCTCATCAAAGGGTAGGAAACCTTTTTCCGCCAGCCGTACATTCCGCAGGCGATAAGTCTCTTCTTCCGACTCTGCCGGGATGATAGAAGATGCTTCTAGTAAAACCTTCTGATAGATGACATGGTCATAATCCGCAAGCCGGCGAATTAGTGTCGACAGGAGTTCTTTACGATGTTCACTATATCTGTCATTGGATTCAATTTCAAAAGAGTGATCAATAAACCGTATATAAAATATATCATCCAAGGTGATAAAATCTTCCCCAAAAACAGACGGATCTTGATCATGTTCTCTTATCCTGACTTCGATACTATGAAACAGATAAAATTCAAAAAATTCGAGCTTTTCATCCAGTACCCACTTTAGAAAACGATTCGAATCAGATCTCAAGAGCAAATCAAACCACTTTGTAACCGCCTTGATTTCAATCCGATCTTTCTCCCAAGCCTCTAAATCGATAATATATTCCCACTGTCGATTGGAACCAAGTGACAGCAGCTCAATTGCGTCCCCAGGCCCAATATCGTTCACCAGGAAGTAAAAATCTTCTTCGGGAAATGAGTGAACAAGGGCGGCCGGTTGATGGGCTTCAAGTATTTCTTTTAGCGCCTTTTCAGGCGGCAATGAAAGGATTTCCCTTCTTTTCTTTTGAAGTTCGGCGATTCGCTTAAGATGAGTTGAAGTAGGTATGTTTTCGTTCATTGGACTATTTTTATAAAACCATCATTTTTTCCATGTAACGAGTATGATCAGCCCCAACAAGGTGGCTGCCAAAACCAGTATCGATCCTGAGAAGATGTTTGAAAATAAAAAATTTCCCACTCCAAAACAGAATGAATAGACCGTGGCGGCACCCAATGTCCAATGGAGAACAGATCTTCTGAAATGCGGATTCCATCCGATATCCGGATATTTTTTATATATCGGTCCCCAAAAGGTAGGAAAAGGTTTTACTTTAGCGCAAAATTTCATCAGGTGATCCTCTGATGTCGGTTTTGTGAAAAAACAGACCGTGGTCCAGAATGCCGTGCACAGGGAGACAACAATCAAAAACCGATATTGCCAATCGAGATGGGGGATACTGTCCCAGTAACCGATCATTTTCCCAAATTTAGGCGATAAAAGAGTGCTTGAAATACCGGATGCCGCGAGCGCTGCGATTTCCGCCCATGCATTCACCCGCCACCAAAACCATCTGATCACAACTACAATTCCATAGCCGGCGGTGAGCACTGACATATAGTACCAGGCGTCACTCACCGAATCAAGATTGTATGCGATGGCGACGGCAAATGTAAGCATCAAAACCGTGCTGATTTGGGATGCCCTGACATAATGCTTTTCTGAAGCGCTTTTCTTGATAAAACGACGGTAGATATCGTTTACCATATAAGAAGCGCCAAAATTGATGTGGGTATCAACGGTGGACATGAAGGCCGCCATCAAAGAAGCCAGCATCAGGCCAAGCAGTCCTGCGGGCAGAAGTTCGACAATCAGCATTACATACCCTGCCTCTGCCATTTTCAGTTCAGGGTACACTACGAGTGAAACCATAGCCACGAATATCATCGGCCAGTAGTTGAATCCAAAGGCGATCAGTGCAAAAAACATGGTCGCAAAGGATGCATGTTTTTCATCCTTTGATGCGATGATTCTCTGGGTAATCGCCGGGGGAGGATTTCCCCACCATTTTAAAGAAATAAAAACAACAAATGTCACAAAAAACGGTGTGCCTACAGATGGAAAAAAACTCAAGCGTTCAGCGGCAACCGCCGTTCCATACCGATTGACTATCCCGGCGATTAAGTTTTCCATTCCGCCGATATAATGCCAGGCAAAGACAGCCAAAATCAACGAACCGGCCGATCCAATTATAAACTGAAAAACATCAGTGGCAACGATTCCCCATAAACCCGATATGGTGGTGTAAAATAATGTAAAAAAAAGGATTAAAAAAAGAACAAAATCAGGATCGGATCCCGGCATCACGACCTCAGCAACCGTCCAGACCGCCTTGATGATCCAGCCCAAGGTAATTGCATTGGCCAAAATACCGAAATAAACCCCTTTGAACCCTCTCAGAAAGGCAGCGGATCTGCCGTCATAGCGGAGTTCGATCAGCTCGGCGGTGGTGATGATCTCGGATCGCCGCAACAAAGGGGCAAATATAAATGCCCCCAGGGCGCCCGCTCCGCCCATCACGAAGGACCATGCATACCATACCCCTGGAATTCCATCTTTTGCAATAAGTCCGGTGATGCCTAAAGGGGGATGGTATGCATGGTCCTTCGTGATGGGCGG
>DRHF01000069.1 GCA_011049715.1 Desulfobacterales bacterium | reverse complement strand
GTTATTTTGGGTCTGCAAATTCAAGGGCCCAGAAACACGTAAGTAAGCATCAGATTTCCATATTTCACCATTGTCGCGAAAACCTGTTGGCTTTTGCGAAAGCAAACTTCCACCCGATTGTCATATTTGGCCGCCCCGTGGGGCATGACCTGACCTAAATTTGTATACATAATATTTTCTCCTTCGAAAATAAATCTTGAGGCGTGTGGAAGTTTGCTTTCGCAAAAGCCAACAGGTTTTCGCGACAATGGTGAAATATGGAAATCTGATGCTTACTTACGTGTTTCTGGGCCCTTGAATTTGCAGACCCAAAATAACAAAAAACCCCACCTCTTTTTTTAAGAAATGGGGTTTCGGTGTATACTCTCCATCGCAGCCTCGTTCTCTAATCGAGTTTTGACTCGATCAGATGTTATTCGTTATCAGTCAGATCATGCTTCATTTTTTTTTGTGATCATGACTGCTTGTACCTTCCCCCCCAAAATGCATTTTATGGATGAGCCGATCCCGCATCGGTTCTTTTAGGTCTATTGTCAAGGCCCATTCCCCATACATCTTCAGTTGAATACGCACATGGTAGGTGCCAGGTTTCTTCCCCGGCATGGCCATCACTGGTTTTACATTGTGAGCCATGGGCATAGAAGGCATATCAGCGCCGACTTCAAACTTAGCCCCTTCCATGGGGTTTCCACTCTTTTTCCCCATCAGCATGATAAGACAATCGTAAACAAGCCGGATGTCCGTCTTTTCACACTGAACGAGCGCTTTGGCTCGTTCTTCAGCCTCGGCAGAGCCTGAAATCAATACCAATAATGAAAAGCAAACCATCAGATAAAATTTAACGCTTTTCATAACCTCCTTCTCCTTCTGCGTTTTAAATTCCAAGGTACGAATGGACTAATAATTCGTGATTCAACAGCTGCTGGGCCTTGTCCTCCAAAAGGATTCGGCCGCCTTCCAAGACATAACCACGATCTGCGATCACTAGAACTTGCCGGACATTTTGTTCCACCAAAAGAATGGTGAAACTTTGTTTTTTCAAAGATTTGATGAGCTCTAAAACATCCTGCACGACAAGGGGCGCCAACCCCAGAGACGGTTCATCCAACAAGAGTAATTTCGGTCGTGCCATCAAACCACGGGCCAGAGCCAACATCTGAGCTTGCCCCCCACTGAGGCTGGAACCTGGGTCGTTGAGTCGATTTTGGAGCATAGGAAAGATTTCCAGCAATCTTGTGATTTCCTCTTCCAACGCCCCTCGGTTTCGGGTGCGGTGTCCTCCAAGCAACAGATTTTCCCGCACCGTCAAGCCTTTAAAAATCAAACGCCCTTCCGGAACCTGAACAATTCCTCGTTGGATGATTTTATGAGAAGGAAGCCCTGTGATTTCCTCTCCCAAATAATGGATCTGACCCGAGGCAACAGGTTCGATCCCACAAATCGCTTTCATGATCGAACTTTTCCCAGCACCATTGGCTCCAATCAAAGCGACAATTTCTCCTTGAGTCACCTGAAGTGAGATGTCTTGCACTGCGAGAATTTTCCCATAACGGACCTCTAGATGATCAACTTCAAGCATGTGCCCCTTCCTCATAACCTAAATACGCTTCAAGCACCAAAGGGTTTTTCAAAACCTCATTGGGAGTCCCTTCAGCAATTTTACTGCCAAAATTGAGCACACAGAGTCGATTGCATAGAGCAGTGATCATATCCATCTTGTGCTCAATAATGATACAGGTGCGGCCTGGAATGGCAATCTTTTGAATAAGACTTGCCATGGCTTCGGTTTCTTTCGGCGTCATTCCTCCCGCAGGTTCATCGAGCAACAACAGCTGAGGAGCACGAATGAGGGCCCGGGCCAGCTCAAGTCGCCGTTGATCAGGAAGCGGCAACTGCTTTGCCAGCCACTCTCTGCGTTCATAGAGCCCCACTAGGTCGAGAAGGTGATTGACCTTCTCCCGGTCTTTTTTCTGGTTGCGTGACATCAAAAACTGCCGTCTGATTCCCCGATCCGACAAGCTGTGCTGTGCTCCCCAAATATTGTTAAAAACCGTCATCCGTCCATAGATCCGGAGATTCTGAAAAGTGCGTGAAATGCCAAGATGAATGATTTGATAGGTTTTTAAGCCATTAATTTTCTGAGATTTAAAAAAGATCTCGCCCTGGGTTGGAGCATAGAGGCCGGTAATCACATTCAACAAGGTGGTTTTACCGGAACCATTGGGACCGATCAATCCTAGCACTTCTCCCGGACTCACCTCAAGATCCACATCGATGAGGGCTTTGACAGCCTCAAATTGTTGGCTCAGATAATCAATCTTGAGTATGGGATCGTCTCCGCCAGAAAAGACAGATCCGGTGGACCCGTTCTTCATCAAGAATTCCTCGTGGCATAAAAATTATGAGGATCGCGACCAGACCCCCAAACACAATCATTCGGTACCCTTGGATGGCTCGAACACTCTCCAGAAAACCAATATCGAGTGCGACTCCAATCAGCGGACCCAAAGCAGTCCCCAACCCACCGATCAAACCATAAGCCATTCCGTGTACCCCGAGCATTACGTTAAAGATTTGCGGTTCCACATAGGTAGCAAAATGAGCATAAAGTCCTCCGCCCAAGCCTGCAACAAAGCCGGCTAACGTGGATGCCAGAATCCGGTAGCGAACCACATTCAATCCCTGCATTTCCGTCAGCAATCCATCTTCTCCAAGCATCCGAAAGATCGAGCCTAAACGGGAGCGCTCCAACAATAGAAAGAAGATCAAAATAGCAATCAAGATTCCCCAGATGATGCCCATATATTGAAAAGGCGTCACATTGTTTTCAAAAACCCAGCGAATGCCCTGAAATCCCTCAGCCCCATCCGGACCCACCATCTCCCCCTCAATCTCGATTTGATAGGTAATGATTACAAACCACAACCGAATCATTTCCGCAAAAGCCAGGGTGGCAATGGAGAAATACATGCTGTGCAGCCGAAAAGTCATGACGCCGAGTAACGCGGCAGCAATAGCGGCAATCCCGCCTCCCCACAGTAACCCTATCCAGAGTGGCCACCCCCACATCGCTGTTGCCATTCCGGAAGTATAAGCGCTGATGGCAAAAAACGCCTGTTGTCCAAAGGAAATTTCACCAATCAAAAAAAGGAGATAGCATGAGAGGGCAATGAAGGAAATCATACCAATATTGGATAGAACCGTCACCAGATAATCATCCATGGTCACACCCTTCTGAAAGCAAGATCTTCACGTTCTACCAGGCCTTTGCCCAAAAGCCCTCCGGGACGTAGCACCAAGACGAGGAATAATAAAAAATAAGCACACAAATCTTTATAGTCATTCCCAAGATACCAAAGACTCTGGGCCTCCACAACGCCCAGCAACAACCCTCCCAGAACCGCACCAGGGAGGGATCCCATGCCACCGAGCATCATGGCCACCAATCCTTTAAAAGTTGCCCAAAGCCCAAAAAGAGGAGTGATCTGCTGATCGGTGCTGAGAATCAGATACCCGGTAACGCCGCCAACGGCTGAGACAAAAACAAAAGCCCAAAACATGACCGCATTGATATGGATCCCTATGAACTTAGCCGCTTCCGGGTTTTCAGAAATAGCGCGAACCATCAAACCAAAGCGAGTCCGGTAGAGCATAAAATGGAAGACAATAACCAGAAACGAGGCCATTAAAAACATAAAAAGGTGTTCGGAGCGCAAAAAGAAGGGACCGATTTCAAAGATAGAGGTGGAACCTAAAGCAGGAAAGGGATAAGTTCTTTCAGGCAGAAGGATGATGGAAAATTCCTCCAATTGCATCCAAATCACAAAACTCGATACCATCGACGCGAGTATCGCTTTTTGACGAATCGCCCGGAAACAAAGCCGCTCCACATAAACCCCTACCAGGATCGTCCCAGCAATCGTGACGGCCGCAACCGTCAAAATTCCGGTGTCCCATTTGATATAAAAGAAGGTGCCGAGGAAGGCGCCCAGCATGATGGAAGGGCCGTAGGAGAGGTTCAAACGCCGCATCACACCGAAGATTAGCGTGAAACCGATAGCCAAAAGCGCATAAGAAGAGCCAAACATGACGCCATCGATGCAATTTTGAATAAAATCCACCATGGCCCCACTGTCTCCTCCCGATTCAATGATTTCTCAATGCCCTTGACTGGATCCGAGATAAGCCCTTCGGATGATTTCGTCTTCTTCCATCTCTCCCGGAATTCCTTTGAAGGTGACTTTGCCTTGTTCCAATAGATAAAATTGATGGGCGACCTCCAAAGCCTTATGGGCGTTTTGCTCGACAAGAAAGATGGTGATGCCATCTTCATTGAGTTCTTTCACAATTTTGAAAATTTCATCCACAATCATGGGAGCCAGACCAATGGAAGGCTCATCCATGAGAAATATTTGAGGACGCGCCATCAAGGCCCTGGCAATGGCCAGCATCTGCTGTTCTCCTCCAGATAAAGTACCTGCTAACTGCTTTGTACGCTCCTTCAAGTTTGGAAAGCGCTCGAACATGTTTTCGATATCCGCTTCCACCCCGGCCTTGTCACGTCCAATGTGCACATAAGCGCCGGCCCTCAGATTGTCCAGGACATTCATCTCTGAAAAAACCAGACGATTTTCAGGCACCAGCACTACTCCCTGCTGCACGATCTTCGCACTGGACATCCCGGTCAATTCCAATTCCTTGAAGCGAATAGAGCCGCTTTTTGCCGTCAAAATCCCCGTGATAGTGAACAGCAGGGTTGTCTTGCCGGCCCCATTCGGCCCGAGCAAAGCTGTGATTTTACCTTGAGGGACCTCCAGCGTCACGCCTTTGAGGGCTTCAATCATCCCATAAGAGGTGACCAGGTTTTCGACTTTAAGCATAAGGAGACCTCACGTCGTTTCCTTGGAAGTGCCCAGATACGCTTCCTGAACTTTGGGATCGTTTTGAATTTCGGTAGGCGTGCCTTCTGCGATTTTTTGGCCAAAGTTCAAGACAGCCATCCGATCGGTCACTTCCATCACAAGCTCCATGACATGCTCCACGAGCAGAATGGTGATTCCGGAATCTCTCAAGTCGCGAATCCGTTCATCCAATTCTTCGACCTCTTCCAGGTTCATCCCAGCAGCCGGTTCATCAAGAAGCAAAAGTGTCGGTTTCGCGGCAACCGCTCGGGCCAGCTCCAGCCGGCGCTGCTCTCCAAAGGCCAGACTGCCTGCCAGATCATTGCTTTTTTCAGCAAGTTGGGAGAACTCTAAAATTTTTTCAATTTCTTCTCGCACCGCAGCAGAACTGCCAAACCAGCGTGCCATGGGATTTTGTTTAGCAACGTCCTCTTTTGAATTTTGTGCCACCCAGAGATTTTGCCAGACGGTCAGATTTTCAAATAAGCGGATATTCTGAAAAGTACGGGCAATGCCGTTTCGAAGCTGCTGATGAGGGGGCTTATTGGTGATTTCCTCATTCTGAAAAATAATCCGCCCCCGGGTTGCAGGATAAACCCCGCAAATCAAATTGACCATGGTGCTCTTACCCGAACCATTTGGGCCGATCAAACCAAATATTTCTCCCTTTTCAATTTTGATATCCAACTGATCAAGCGCTTTCACTCCACCAAAATGCTTTGACAAACCTTCGAGGTTAAGCATGCTTACCGCCCTTGCCTCTTCCCAGGAAAGTCCGTTTGAGTAGTTGGGCTACACGGGCATCGATGATTCCTTCCGGCTTCAGGTTCATCACAAGGATAATGAGGAGTCCAAACAAGAGATTGCGCCAATCTCCCAGGAAACGAAGTCCCTCCACAAGAATCCCCTGAATGAAAATCACAGCTACCGGGGTTCCAAAAACACTGGAAAGTCCTCCGAGAATAGGATAGGCGATGGCGAAGGTCGCCAGGAGGATGGAGAAGGTGAGATGATCCACATAGGTCGCACTATGGGCATAGAGGGATCCGCCCAATCCTGCGATCACCCCTCCGACGGTCATTGCAATAACTTTGACGGCCGTCAAATTGAGCCCAACGCTTTGGGCGGCAAGCTCATCTTCTCCCACAGCACGCAATACCGCGCCTGCCCGGGATCGATCGAGCCACCACAGGGCTGCCATGACCAAAACCACAAAGCCCCAGACAAAGAGCGCTACCTCTCCTGAATCCCATCCGTTGGCAGCATAGTAGCGGATTTCTCGGAATCCTTGAGTACTATCCGGTCCCACTTCGACGCCATTCACGTTTTTACGCCAATCGAGATTGAAGAAAAACAAACTGACAAATTGCGCGAAGGCAATCGTGGCAACAACCAGCATCAATCCTTTGACCCGGAGTATCGGAAAACCAATGAGGAACGCAAAAAAACCGGCCACTAAGGAACCAATTAAAAGCGCCGGCATGATGTGGTATCCAAACATGGTGGTGAGAATACCCGAAGTGTAGGCCCCAATGGCAAAAAAGCCGACTTGAGCCAGACTGAGTTGCCCCGTCAGCATCAGAATATATGCGGAAAGGCCTAAAATGGTGTGAATGCCGATCGTTTGGGAGAGGCCAAAATAATAATCCATAGTGCCTCTAATCTCTTTCCAGACGACGACTAAAAATGCCGTGAGGTCGGAAGACCAGGAAAACGAAGAGGAGCAACATCACATACATATCACGTTCGTTGACCCCCCGAAAAAATAGAAAAATATTTTCACTGGCTCCGACAAGAAAGCCTGCGACAATCGCTCCTGGAATGTTGCCAAGTCCCCCAATCACCGTTACAATCAATCCTTTGATTGTCATGGGAAGCGTCAAAAGCGGTGACAGCATTCCTACAGAGGCGCCAATCATCGCTCCTCCAACCCCACCCAACATGCCTGCTATGACAAAAGTTAAGCCGTTGGTCCGATGAATATCGATTCCACAGAGTTGAGCAGCCACTTCTTGTTGGGAAACGGCTCTGGTAGCCAATCCCAAACGAGTTCGGAACAAAAGAAGCAGCAAGGCAACGGTAGCAAGCATACTGATGGCGAAGACAAATATCAGATCGCCGCGCAATCCAAAGGGCCCGATTTCGAACATCACATCATCAAATAAGGCAGGGTAGGCCAAAGGAGAGCCATCGGTCACATGGATAATGACTTCATCAATGAAGAACAACATCCCTACGGTAGCCATTAAGGAGGCTAGTTCATTTTTGGCAGGAATAAAGCGAAAACAGGTCAGATACACTACATAACACACAGCGCCTGCCGCAGGGACCGCGGCCAAAAACACCACAAGGGCCGGGGCGTCAAAGTAAGACAATAACGACAAGCCGATATAGGCGCCGGCAAATGAAGAAGCGGCATAACTAAAATTCAGCTTCCGCATTGCACCAAAAACTAGCGTAAAACCAATACCAATCAAAGCATAGACTGAACCAAATAAAATCCCATCAGCAACTGCTTGAATTATCCCATATAATTCAAAGAGGAAATCCTCCACTAGTGTCTCCCATAAACCGTAGCGTAAAACCAATACCAATCAAAGCATAGGGCGAACCGATTAATATACCAAGCAACTGCTTGAATCAAGTCATAATTCAAAAGGGAAACCCGTCACCAGGTCTCCCTTAAACCGTGAGAATAGTGACATTAACGGGGATCGTAAATCACTTCCCAATTTCCTTGCTTTGCTTGTACGAAGACATAAGGTTTGAGAGCTTCGCCTTCATCCTGGACTCGTTTGATATTTCCCATCAAGCCATTTGTGCTTTCAAGGGCTTCCAGGCCATCGCGCATTTTCCGACGATCGGATTGGAGGGTTTCGGGTTTCCCCATAATCCCAGTCTCTTCAATCACACGCTTGACGATAAAGATATTTTCCCAGGCAGCCGCACTATGAAGATCAGCCGCTCCTCCAAATTTTTCGGCCAGTTCTGCCACCTTTTTTGCTTCGGGAGTGATTGGGGCGAAACTGGTAGGAATGATCATGCCTTCGGCTTGTTTTGCACAACCTTTCATCGTTTCAGCACTGGAAGAACTGGTCAATCCAATCAATATTTTGGGTTTGACACGCTGACGTGCCAATTCTTTCAGCATGCCACAGGTGGTGAAGGGATGGGACGAAATAATCAACATATCCGCTTGAGATTTCTTGAATTTACGAACTTGGACACTAAAATTCGTATCATTCATCAACCAATTCGATGAAGAGTCCAGCAACTCTTTCCAGCCTTTGGCGATCTGTCCGGTCATCGCAGGAATTTCCCCGGTTGCCCAGGTGAATCCATGCCGTTTGGCCGCAGGACCAATGACCTTTGCATAGGTTCCTTTGGAGTGCCCCTGGTCGGTTTCTGTTCCTCCAAACATGGTTTTCAGGTCTGGGTTATTCTTGCGCACCCAGGCAAACAGTTTGTCGTACATGTCGGGCTCATTTGGTGTATTGCGGAAAGTCCATTGGGAAATCTTGGCTAATCCGTTGCGCACCGCTGTGTCAGTCAAGATGGGAAATTGCAGCCCGCTGTCGCTCGGATCATCCACTTTCTTTTGAAATATGCCAAAACTGGCAGCCGCCACGCCGGAACAGGTGGGGCCAAATCCAACCAAGGCTTGCGTTGTGGAGGCCACTTTTCGTGCAACGGCAATCCCTTGCTCGGCGTTACAAGCCGAATCATAATAGGTGAGTTCTATTTTTGCCATGGTGCCATCCCCCATTTTGATGCCACCGGCGTCATTCACCTCTTTGATCGCTGCATGATAGACCGCTTCTGAATTAACGCCAAAAGAGCGCAACACCCCTGATTTGGCACCCCATCCTGCCAAATTCACGGTTCTCTTTGCGGCATGTGTCACTGTCATTAACCCCAAAAGCATTCCTGTCACAACTGCGCTACTTAGTCCAATACGAAATAGTTTTTTGCGTAACATAGTACCCTCCTTTACAAGTAAAATAACTCAAGTTTCGCACCCCCAATGGGGCACGATGCAGCATCTGGTGTGGGGTAAATAAAATTTTTTGGAAAAACAATGAGGCAACCGTGGTAAACCGGAATCCATAAAGTAATCACCGTGCACAGGCACGCGATAGTCTGGTTTCTTTTGTAATATCAGTTGCTTCTGAAATGCTAACTCTTAAACGGTTTCGTGCCGTTGTCAAAGCGATCATCATCAATTTTTTTCAGATAAATTTCATTTTACCCTATGCCTGATGCGACTTTCCTTGCCCCGCCTGTTTTTACCGGCGCACCCATATAGATGTTGGGCAGCACTTCTCTGGGGTACGCCACTATGATTCGCAGTAAGAGGAGTGCCAAACCGATACGCCATACACCTCCGATTTTTTGTCACCTTACTGGCCTATATTTTACATCTATTTGTGCGGATAGCCCAAGGCCGCCAAATCTGCCGCAATTTCGTCCAAAACGGCCGGGTCATCAATGGTTGCCGGCATGCGATACACTGCGCCATCTGCAATCTTCTTCATGGTGCCGCGCAAAATTTTACCAGAACGAGTCTTGGGTTGGCGTTTGACTACTGTTGCAGTTTTAAACGAAGCTACCGGTCCAATCTTTTCGCGCACCATCTGAATTAACTCTTTTACAATTTCGTCGTGGGGGCGTTCAACCCCGGTCTTTAACACAACAGTGCCCAGGGGTACTTCACCCTTTAACTCATCAGCCACGCCAATAACGGAGCACTCGGCCACATCCGGGTGAGAGGCCAGCACCTCTTCCATGGCGCCGGTTGAAAGGCGATGCCCGGCCACGTTGATAATGTCATCGGTACGGCTCATAATCCACAGGTAGCCATCGTCGTCCTTATATCCGGCATCGGCGGTGATGTAATAGCCGGGAAAGGAGTTTAAATAAGATTGCTTATAGCCCTCATCGTTTTGCCACAACGTAGGCAGGCAGCCGGGCGGCAGCGGCAACTTAATCACAATGTCGCCAATTTGGCCTGAGACAACTTCTTGCTTATTTTCGCCCAAAACCCGCACATCATAGCCCGGCATGGGTACGGTGGCCGAACCGGGTTTAACCGGCAAATGCTCAATACCCATTAAATTGGCGCAAATCGGCCAAGCGGTTTCGGTTTGCCACCAGTGGTCAATCACCGGCACACCAAGTTGTTGCTCGGCCCAATGCAGTGTGGCGGGGTCGCAGCGCTCGCCGGCCAAAAATAGGGTACGAAAATTGCTCAAATCATACTTGCGGACATACTCGCCGTTGGGATCATCACGCTTAATGGCGCGAAAGGTTGTAGGCGCGGTAAATAATACGGTAACGTTATGCTCGGAAATCACGCGCCAAAAGACACCGGGGTCGGGTGTGCCCACCGGCTTGCCTTCGTACAAAATGGTAGTGCAGCCGTGAAAGAGAGGGGCGTAAACAATGTATGAGTGGCCTACAATCCAGCCCACATCCGAAGCGGCCCAATAAACCTCGCCGGGGTTAATGCCGTAAATGTACTGCATGCTCCACTTTAATGCCACCAGATGGCCGCCGTTATCGTGCACCACACCTTTAGGTATGCCCGTAGTGCCGGAAGTATAAAGGATGTACAGTGGGTCTGTAGCAGCTACCGGCACGCACTCAACCGGTTTAGAGCTCTGCATTACTTCATCCCAACTAACATCGCGCCCGGCCACCATAGCGGCTTGCGCTTGAGGCCTCTGTAGAATAATGCATGCGTGTGGCTTGTGTTCAGATAGTTCAATTGCCTCATCCAGCAAGGGTTTGTACTCGATTATGCGTGCCACCTCAATGCCGCACGAGGCTGACACAATGAGTTTGGGTTTGGCATCGTCAATACGGGTTGCCAGCTCTTTAGCCGCAAAGCCGCCAAATACTACCGAGTGGATAGCCCCAATACGGGCGCAAGCCAGCATCGCCATGACCGCTTCGGGAACCATGGGCATGTAAATAATTACCCTATCACCTTTTTCGATACCCCGGCTGCGTAGGACCCCGGCAAACCGGGCCACCTGGTCTAACAATTCCGCATAAGTGAATTTTTTGACGGTATTTGTTACGGGGCTATCGTAAATCAGGGCTAACTGTCCGGCGCGACCATTTTCAACATGTCGGTCAAGGGCATTGTAACAACTATTGACCTGTGCGCCGCTAAACCAGTGATAAAAAGGCGCGTTTGAGTCATCCAACACTTTATCCCACTTTTTGTACCAGTGAATATCCTCGGCAGCGGCGGCCCAAAAGCCTATCGGATCGACCTGCCATTGGTTGTAAATAGCTTGATAACTTTTTGTCATCATCCCCTCCAGTATTGGCATTTCATCACTGACCTCCCTGGTTTCCTCTATTTTCAGATACCTTTGGTGCAACCTTTGTTTCTGCAAATTCTCTGGCCGCTCTTCGAAACATCTCCCGAAGCTAACCGAAACGGATTTAAGCTTTTAATTTTTTTATAAAATCGATCGTAAGGTTCATGGCCTTGTCAACATTAGCTTCTGATTTGTCGGCATTGTATGTAATTGTAACACCGAGTATATTATTAAAGAGCATTTCGGTTATGGCTTCGGGATCTACATCCTTTTGCAGTTTCCCTGTTTCTTGGGCCTTGTTCAAATGGCGCTTAAGCATGTTTTTCAGTCCAATGAACCCTTTATTGATTTCATCGGCCAAATGGGGACGCTGGTTTTTAAGCTCAACCAGAAGAGTTATAAAAATACAACCTCCCGGAAAATTTTCCGAATCTTTCAGATAGCGATCACGAAAATTTTTCAGGAATTGTTCGACGTTGGCGATTGGGTCTCCATTCCGACTCAGGCCATCCAAATTGCGCTCTCGCCAAATGCTGCGTGCCTCATCCAAAACATGATAGAAAAGATCTTCCTTGCTTTTGAAATGGTTATAGAATCCACCTTTAGAAGAATTGGCAGCTTTCAGAATTTCATCGATCGGGGTACCTAAAAACCCTTTCAGAGAAAACAACTTCAAGGACTCGTGAATGATTTTTTCTTTGAGTGTCATAACGAAAAGCGGTTCCCACTCTGTAAACTGAACGCCAAATACACGATCTTAATAGAGACAGACCGGTCGGTCTGTCTCAGTTATTAATATATCCCAAAATGGTTGTCAACTATTTTTTTGAAAAAATTTCACGCCCGAAAAATAAAGAAAATAAGGTCCATAAAAACTAAATAAATTGGATATTTAAGGGAAGGCATTCGCAGCATCGCGCAAAAAATGCGACAACTTGAAGAAAAGGGGCCAGTGTGTCAAGTGAAAAACCTCGCCCTCGCAAGATATGGTCGTTTGATGTGAGTTAGGTTATGGTGGACTTATTGGAAAGGATTGTGAAGGGGTATTGCTGTACCTTATAGCATCCCTTTCTCTCTTAATAGCTTGTCCATCAAGGAATAACTTTCATTCAATATCCTTATGTATTCCCTCCAGTTACCGGCCAAGGTCTGGCGCCCTGTGCCAAGATAGATGCCAGCAGGGTCCAAGATCCTCATGATTTCTATCTCCTCCTCGGTCGGTGGCTCTGTCTCTTTTAGTTCAGCGGAGACGGCTAAATCCCAACCCACATTTTCCTTTATTTGCTCCACTTTCACTTCGGGATGAACCGTTTCCAGGTACATTTCCTTTGTATCCGACTCAAATCTGAATACGCCCATGGTAGAAATAACTGCGCTGGGCCCCCCTCCAACCACTCCACATTCCCTCCTTGCTTCCCCGCCCGAGAGGTATCCTGGAATGGTTAAGTAGTCTACTTTTTCTGGAAACCTCCTTCTTTCCTGCCGAATCATAATGACCGTTCTCAGGGCTGACGAGCCAATATCATTTGCTCCACCGCTGCCTGCCGTTCTCACTTGCGGTTGATGGTAATCTCCTATGCAGGTGGAATTGACATTCCCGTATCTATCGATCTGCGCCCCACTAATACAACCTATATCATAGAACCCCCTTTGCAGATCGGAGAAAACGCGAAACATCGACGTGGCAGCGTATGCCCTCTCCGTGACAGTGCTGTCTCCAACGCAGGTCATTACACGCCGGGGACATGGGCCCACGCCACCAGCCTCAACAGCAATAGTAAGATTTGGCGCATTAGTGAACTTCGCCGTCATGACCCCGATCAGTGGTGGCCCCACACCAATAAAGGCGGTCTCCCCATCTCTGAATTCTCTCGCAATGGCCGCACACATAAGCTCCGGCATGGTATAATCTGTTGCATATGTACTCATGTTTGTCACCTCGCTTCGCCATAGACTTGAAACTTACGCTCTATGCGGGCCAGGGCATTTAACCTATCCCAGCCCACTCTATTACAATACTCATTCCAATCTTTAGTGCCCAGGATCCATTCCTCTGCCCACTTGTTGAAACCATCTTCTGTTTTCCACCGTTCGGGTAGTTGCAAACCAAACGGTACGTCATGATAATAGTAATAGGGGACCCCCCTAGGGTGAGAGCCGAAGGGAACTTCTACAACAGCATCTACGCAGTAGTAGGGGATATAGGTCAGGTTCGGTAAACGCCTGATTTCGCTGGTAGGAACGATCTCCTCGCAGGTTATGATCACACGTTTGGCTGCTCGGACAATAGTTTCATCGTTGGCCACATAGCCAAAGATTTGGGCATTTCCGATTGCATCGGCTCTTTGCACGTGGGTTATGGCAACATCTGGACGTGAGGCGGGAACCAATGCCACCGGCTCGCCCGTATATGGGTCGTCAATTATTTTAATCTTCTTGTTATACTTTGGAATATCCGAACCCAGGAGCGATTTTGTTGGCAGGAAGTTCACCCCTAGAGAACCCGCCAAAAACCTTAGACTAGCGGCATAATTACTGTACTCCTCTAGCTCAACGGTACGGGGGATGCCTTGCTCTGCAGCTCTCCTAAATACCTGATCTGGCCCCCAGATAGCGCCCCAACAATACGCGAACTCATATTTTTTTACCAGACCTAAACCCATCAAAACCGACGTTTGCATAAATGTGTCGGTTTCGGTGGTTATCACTAAATCCTTTATACCCTGCCTGGCTATCTCAAAGACAGACGCTATGCTTGCCCGATCGGCGAAGCCTCCCCAACACAGGTAACAACCATTTGTAACAAATTTCTTTATGGCGGTATTAAGGTCCATTACCTTTTCTGTGGCAGGTTTGCTCAGTTTTTCAACCTGGCTCATCTAAATCCCTCCTAGTGTGAGTTTCATCAGCAACATATCATCATATTTACCATATTGAGAACCCAGGACAAGACTTTTTCTAAGACCTCTCGTCTTCTAAACCCAGCCTTCTCATTCGCTTTGATGACCCCAATTCATAGGAATTTTCATTTAGTGTCTCATAAATTTGATTGTTTTCAAATTTGTTCGATCCGAAATTGCAAAGCCACAGGTATAACTGGACTATTTCTATGAATAGTTGGAAGAATGCGTATGTTTATCATAACTATTGAAAAATACAACGCTATTTTTTTGGGGAGTTAATACTTAGTCGAATTACCTATTATGAAATTTCGGAAACCAAAAAAAAGAAAAACATCATTGAATTAGCCTCGCCCCAGTACGATCTTCCGGACCTACAGGGTAAACAAAAGCGCCAAGACGCTAAGTTTTTATGAGACAAGGATTGACCCCAGTTAAACAAGCGCTGCGTTTAACGGGACAGGCAGGATTATCAGGATATTATTACTTTTCCTTTATCAGTTTCCAGATGAAAATGATAAAATACAATCGCCTGCGGCGAAAAATGGGACGTGAGGCGCCATCAGCTTTTCTGCGGACCTGGTCTTCTACGCCGATCGTTTGAATTCAGCGACAACCTGTTTCCTTAACGCTTCCGAAGTCAAATAATCAACCGCCGTCATGGCCAGCAGCTTGGCGCCGTTTAGTAGCGCTTCCCGTTCTCGGGGGCTGGTCGTGGCTTCACAGAATTCGACGGAATGGTTAGCGACTTCAGGTCCCACTATGGCAAGCACCGGGTGTAAAGGGGTCAAGTCTGCCCTTGACCCTTAGTTCCGACTGAGCGCCTGCCGCGAAGCGACGGTGCGTCTTCAGGCACTTTTTGTGTGCAAACTTCAAGCTCCAAATCCAGTTGGCATCCAGCAATGAACGTTCGGGTCAATCCGTACGACGCGGTGGTTGACTGAAAGAAACAGGAGATTTTGGCTGACGGTCAACATTGAGATGAAATATGTCGGGCCGTGAGTAATGGCCAGTCACATCGAATGTTCGCCGTGCGGAACGAACGTCTTCAAGGTCAATATTCGCTTTTAAAAAGCCCTTCTCGTTGCGCATTGGCCCAGCAACGACTTCGCCCAACGGCGAGCAGACAATCCCGTTTCCGGGCATCAGCCATTCCCCCTCTACGGGGGAAATGCTGTCCCGTGAAGGTAACCCGGACGGAATATCGCTGTCCTCGAAAGTAGGGGCGACACCAATGACGAACACGGAGCCCTCGCGTCCAATGTGTTGCATCGATGCCAGCCAATTCTCGCGATGATCCGCAGTTGGTGCGCAGTAAATCTCAACGTTCTGTGCATAAATCGCCGCGCGAGCCAAGGGCATGAAGTTCTCCCAACAGAGAAGCACACCGACACGACCAACAGCAGTTTCGACAACGTTTAGACCGCGACCATCGCCAAACCCCCAAACGGTGCGCTCGGCATTCGTCGGCATGACCTTCCGGTGAACATTCAAAATGTCCCCCGTAGCGTCGATCGTCACGGCCGTATTGTAGAGAGTTCCTGCGCTTAGCTCACCCGCGCGCTCATTGATACACATCACTACCACAATGCCATGCTCACGCGCCGCTTCACGAATAGGTGCAAGTTCATCCTTGGATAGATCGATAGAGTTTGCGAAGAGTCGCCGGTACATCTGATCGAACTCACCGGGGTTATTCGAAGGAACCATGCCCCAGACGAAAAGGGGATAACCAGGAATCCACCCCTCGGGAAAAACCAGAAGGTTCACGCCTTCGACTGCCGCCTGCTTAATTAACTCCACTGCGCGCTTCAGACAACCTTCGTTGTCCAAAAACACCGAAGGGTATTGGACAGCTGCAATTGTAACCATTTCAATTTCCTCAATTCGATTTCAAAAAACGTTCTCGCATTCACGAACCAGTTACACAGTCCGTCTAAACATAAAAGGTTCTTCTCCAATTTAGTTGGAGAAAAGGGTCCAAGGATTCAAGGGGCCAAGGGTTCAAGGGTTTGTTTTCTAAAGACTTTATCAGCGCTTTTAACATTCTTTCGATTTCTGCTATATTTGAAGAAATAGAAACAACCGCTCTTCTTATCTGTGAAGTTAGACCGGATCTTTCTTCCGTTGAGAATTTTGTTGTTATTCTATATTCTCTATAAAGAGTTCGTATGATTTTTACCAGACTTTCAAATCTTTGTAATTCTTTAGCATGGAGCGCTGATGGTTTCGCCTTACGACTTGAAAAAATACACTTCGTGTCACTTGAACCCTTGAATCCCTGACCCCTCGAATCCTACGGGATCACACCTGCTCAATGGGTGATAATCCACTCATTTCACCTTAATTAACTACAACTAATCGGGAGATGATCCACATAAAATAACCTGACAAGTAAAATATTGATTTTGTGCAATTTCTCTAACGGGATAACCGTACAATATTCATGATATCCATAAACTGGATATCTTTACAGGTTGACATGTATATACGCCCCTCAGTCGAGCTTTTTTGCTCAATTGGGGTCTTACTTGACATATAAAATTAAAAAACAACTCATTTAAAATTCGGCGCTGGTTGGCCATCGGTTATTTTTGGTTTGCGCTTTTTAAGTATTTTATAAATCGTGTCTCTTCGGCCAACGCATATCACGTAAACTGTGATCGCTTTTTCCTCAACTTCGTAAATCAGCCGATAGCCTGCGGCCCTGATTTTGATCTTGTAATGATGCTTATAGCCTCTGATCCTTGCATTATCGATATGGGGGTTTTCAAGCCTGTGGCTCAAATGCAATTTGAATTGCTCTTTTATCTCCGGTGCCAGTTTGCGCCATTCTCTCAGGGCGCTGGGCAGGAATTTCAGCTTATAGCTCATCCAAGCTAATCTCAACAGCGCCAGCTTTTTCAGCTTTGCGTTCCTCGATGATTTGTTCAAACTCTAAATCTTCTGCCAGATCCATTAGCTTCTCGTAGGTTTCTGCCGGGATGATATAAGCGGTTGGCTTGTTTCGGTTGAGCAGAGCAATCGCTTCGCCGTGAGCATCGTTGATAAGGGCTTGTGGGTTTTTTTTTAGCTCTGTGATGCTGACCGTGTAAGCAGCGTGGATTTTGGTAAGCATGGTTCAACTCCTTTATATATTATTTTAACAGTACCTTTAATAGCTCATTTAGATGGTCTTGTCAAGCGAAATAATTGCCGTACCGCTTTACTTGGATTTAGGGATTCAATAATTTAGAAATTTCGTGCGGGGGACATCCTCCAATAATTCATTAAACCCCCAGTGATAATCATCCGGTTTTCTAACAACCCCTAAGATTTACAATCCGCACCTTTGCGTTCCCGGGCCCTGGAATTTGCAGACCCGAAACAACAAAACCCCGCCTCTTTTTTTAAGAAATGGGGTTTCGACGATCACTCCATGGCCACCTCTTTTTAAAGTTTTCCGGATATGGAACTATCTAACGGGACAATTTGGACAAAAAGAGTATTTATCATAACCATTTAAAAAGTTTTTGTAGAAAACCGTTAAAAATTCTTGAAAAACAGGTAGTTATGCGCATTTAATTCAGAGCCGATCGCCCATTATACCACAATGCAAAAAGCCGATCAATTCGTCCTCGGCTGCCTGCTGTGGTTAAAAAAAACGTTGCCTATTTGTGATTGGCAAACCGTTCAATCCGGAACGCTTCGATGGGAAGAGACGATCGACCGTGGATGATCAGCTCCGATAGGATTTGACCAATGATAGGGCTCAGCTGAAAGCCATGACCACAAAATCCGAACGCGTGGAATGCTTGGGGTGCGTTCCGGCTGGGGCCGATCACGGGAATTTGATCCGGTAGAAAACCTTCGATACCCGCCCAGGCCCGGACAATGGGCACATTTTTCAACAGCGGAAAGACATCCCGTACGGCCTGTGCGCTGATTTTTAGCTGCGTAAAATCGATGACGGTCTTTTCGCTTTCCATGTTCAATTTGCTGATATGGCCGCCACCAATGACAAAGGTGCCATTGGGCATTTGTTTGAATGAGAGTTTTCGGCTCGCCAAACCCACCACCGGTTTCAGACAGGATTGAACAGGTGCGGTGACCATCATCGTCAGCGGTGTCGGGGTTAGGGGTGCACAGTCACCGATCCAGGATGCAATTCGCCCCCCCCAGGCACCGGCACAATTAACGAGAACCGGTGCTTTGAAGCTGCGCAAACCGGTTCGGACACGCCAAAAACCTTGAATCCTTTCGATGGCCGTTACCGGGCTGTTTTCGTAAATGTGGACTCCCAGTGACTCTGCTTTTCCCTTAAATGCAAGGGTGGTAAGATACGGTTCGGCGAACCCGTCCCCCCGACAGTGCAACGCACCGAGACAATGGCTCGATGCAGCCGGCACCAGATGCCGCAGCGTCTTTTTGTCAACAAGTTCCTCGTGCGTGTATCCGAGAGACGTCATGACACGATTCCTTTCTTCCAGCTTTTCCATATCCAGATCATTTTCAGCAATCCGAATCTGCCCCTCGGGTCTAAATCCACAGTCCTGATCCACGAGGGACTCGATGCGATGCCACAGTTCCTGTGAGGCGAGGGAAAGCGGTATTTCTGGAAATGAACGATTGAGGCGACGTACACCGCCGGCATTTACGCCGGAGGCATGCCTCCCGGCTGTATCTTTTTCAAGAAGGGTGACCGATTTTCCCTTCCGGGCAAGATGCAGCGCTGTCGAAAGGCCCTGCAGCCCACCGCCGATAATAATTATGTCGGCTGAAACCATACCTCCGACCTCGCTCCGCCTGTTGCGGCTAACCAGAAATGCCTGCTGCAACGCATAAATTCATGATAATTTTCCTGGGAGTTTTTATGACAGAAACATAACGAAAGTGCTAATCGACCAGTTCCAAGTCGGCGAGCTGGTCCACGGTAATCGGTTTAATCGGCGGGCGAATCCGGGGATAACCGACTTTGGAAACGTCTTCATTTCTGACCTCGGCTATAATTTCCGAAACGGTGAGTCCGCACATACGTGCCTGACAGAGCCCCATTCCGCATCGTGTTTGGGATTTAAGCTGGTTGGGGCCCAGTGCTCCCAGCTCAAGCGCTTTGCGAATCTCACCTGCGGTCACCTCCTCACAGCGGCACACGATGGTTCGATCCTCCGGTGGAACCAAAAGACCCGGATCCGGTCGAAATAAACGGGCCAGAAATGGACGAACTGCTTTTTCCCGGATCAGTATCTTCTCGAATGGAGCCGCCCGAAGATCCCTTTCTTTCCGGGAGATGACCTTTAAACGGTAAGCCGCTTCCCATGCAGCCAAACGTCCCGAGGTTTCCGCTGCTTTGGCGCCCGCGATCCCTGCCGCATCTCCGGCTACTGCGATGCCTTTCTCACTGGTGTTTCCCCATTTATCCACCAGCGGTTGCCAGTATCGCTGTGTGTCATACCAGATGTGCCTGCATTCCAACTGTTGGGTGATCTGGGTGTCCGGAACCACACCGTTATGTAGCAGAAGCGTATCGACTTCCAGCTCACGGGACGCACCATTGCCTGAAAACCGCACGGTTTCGACCGCATTCGACCCTTCAGCCTCAATGTTTTTCACATTCCGGTAGATCGGGGTTTTGCTGCGGCGAATCCGCTGCTTCATGCGCAACCCCTTTAAGAGATATTCATACGCAAGCATCGCTTTGGGCAAAACAGGAAGCGCGAAGATATAGTTGAGAAAGGGGGTGGTATCGAGGACCGCGTTTACCATCACACCAGAGTCAAGGAGCCTGGCAGCAGTCAAAAAGAGCAAAGGGCCACTGCCGGCCAAAACGACTCTTCCGCACGGGACCATACCATGTGATTTCAGAAGAACATCTGCAGCTGTTGCGGCCATCACGCCGGTGAGCGTCCATCCGGGTATGGGGACAGGGCGCTCCCTGGCGCCCGATGCGATTAAAATCCTTTTGGCTTTCATCTGTCTGGCTTTTTCTTCGAAAATGAAACTGACGATCAGATCCGGTTCCACCTGCCAGACCGTTGCACCGGGCAGGTATTCTGCATCTGCCTCTCTGAACTGACGGGCCAGATGTTGCCCGTACCGATAGTCCGTTCCAAGGACTTCCAGTTTTTCAGGGTATGCCCGTTCGATGGCACGATATACCTGCCCGCCGGGAGACCGTTGGTCACCGAGCACTATTGTCGAAAGCCCTGATTTTGCAGCCTCTATCGCAGCCGCCATGCCGGCTGGTCCCGCCCCGATGATAATAAGATCATACCGCGTTTTCATGATTCAATGTCTCTTAAACCTCTCTGAACGGTAACGTTCATTCCCTCCCGCACTTGCGTTTGGCATGCCTGTTGATTTGGAACCCCATCGATCTCGACCACACACTCAAAGCAAGTACCCATCATGCAATACGGGCCTCTATGAGCGCCGCTTATCGGTGTGGTGCGGGCAGTCACAATTCCTGCGGCCAGCATCGCCGCAGCCACACTATCACTTGCAGGTACTTTGATTTGTTGATCCTCGATGGTGATGGTAACGGTCGGTTCATTTATATTATGCAGTCTATTAAACATTAAACCTCCTGCAGCGAAAGTTCTGAAATCCCGCCGGTGCATGGCCGTCCATGATCCAATCCGCCAATTTGGTTGCATGGAGCGAAGCCAGTGTAACCCCGCTGTGCAATGCGATGGCAAATACTTCCGGAGAAGACCCGGACGCTTCATAGATCGGCATTTTATCGGGCGTTATCACCCGCAACGAAGCCCAGCTTCGAATAATCTTTAATTTACCAAGCACGGGGAAAACCATTCTCGCACGGTTGGATATGCACTGAATCACCCGGGTATTGGTTTGAATATCAAACCCCGTATCCTCCTGAGACGCTCCTAGGAGAAAGCTTCCTTCGGCTGTCTGCTGGATCCGATTGCACGGGAAGGGTAAACAGGGCCGGGTTCGCTCGGTAACCAGGATTTCCCCTTTCTCAGGGCGGACAGGTATGTGCATGCCGACCATCTGTGCGAGTCGTCCCGTTCCGTTGCCTGCGGCAATCACAAGTTTCGATGCCGCAAACGAACCCCCGAAGGTTTGAACGACAAATTGCTTTGCGCGTTGGCGTATATCAAATACCGAATGTCCCGGATAATAATAGCCACCGAATCCTCTGAACGCAGCATGAAGCGCCCTCAGCAAGGCAAGTGGATTCACGTGGCCGTCGTGAACGGAATAGGATGCCCCGAAAACCGAATCTCCCAATTTTATTGTAGGCAGTAATTCCTGAACGGCTGTTCGATCCAGCATTTTGCAGTCATAATCATCAGGCTCCGCTTCCCGTCGAATTTTATCAATCAAATCTCGGCGGGATTTATATTCTGCTTCACTTAAACAAAAATTAAGTCCTCCCGGCTTGCGATAGGATACCTCGATACCTGTGAGTTCTTCCAGCTTGTCGACAAATTTCGGCCAGCCTCGGGTGGCTTCTAAGGTCCATTCCTGGTATTGCCGCATCCCCTGGCCTTTCCCCTGATACCATACCAATCCTGCATTGCCTCTTGCCGCTCGAAACGCGCAGTCACCCTCGTCCAGCATCATGACCCGAGCGCCACGTTCCGCAATCCCGAGCGCCACAGCTGATCCGACTATGCCTCCGCCGATGATAAGAACTTCGGCAATCTTTTCCCTTCTGATCGACACACTCAAACCCATATTTGCTCGGTCAAAAATTTCCGGCAATCCCTGCCCGGCTGCACGATATCACCTCATTTTTCAACAAATTCTCCTATGCTCCGCCTGCGAAAAGGAATTTCTTATCAAATGTTGGATAAAATTATGATTCGATCTGCCTAATACCAGTAGGGTTTATCCCACAGCCTGAGCTTTTTCCCAATGCCCTTTTCCGCGGCCTGTTTATAAATCGTAGATCCTAAGGCCACATCTTCTATGCCCATACCACCTGTAATATAAATTACCCTCTGGTCTTCATTTACTCTTGCCGGCACTGCGCCACGGACGACCTGTCCCATTTCTACGATGTCTCCATCTTTCATCAGGCCGTTGAGGATAAGTTGATGAAGACTCCCGTAAATCAGCAACTTCATTGAGTCTTCAGGCATCCGCAATGCTTCTTCGCGCCAGTCCATATGCATATGCCAGTTATCGGCTACCACTCCGGCACTCAGCCAGAAGTCATCAGCTAGATTCGCCTGTGAAGATAGGCCAAAGAAAGCCCCCGCCTTGAACCATTCTGACTTAAAATATGGAATCTTTACTCGGGAAGTGGCACTGCTGACGGCATCAGAATCTCTGACCGCCGCTTCCAGACTATCGACTGGATAGATGTTTAATCCCAGCTTTTCTTTCATTTCTTGTGAAAAAGCTTCGGCTTTTTCACGATTGATGTCGAACACTTTAACTTCTTTAAGCTTGGGCATGCCCACATCGAGTGCCTGTAAACAGGTTTTGCTGATAACACCCGCCGCAATGACCCCTGCTACTTCGGCATCCTTCCTGGTCAGGTATCTGGCGCCCAGGCCAATAACCGCGCCGGCCCGCATGGCCCTGATCAGATTTCCATCCATGATCGCTAAAGGCACGCCTGTCTCCGGATCATTAATGATAACCAGCAGCACCGACCTGGGAAGGCCGTGCCTGGCAGGATTTTCGATATTGGAACCATACCATTTTGTCCCGCAATGATGGAAGTCACCGCCCAGGTATGAGACCAATGCCATAAACCGACGATCCGGGCCATCCACCGGCATCCTCGGCCCGCGCGCTTCCTTTGGAAAGTACATCTTCATGCCGTGCTGATTGCCTGATGGTCCCCCCATCAAATAGTCTCCTTCTCCTAAAAGCCTGAAAGTTTTGTCCATCACATCCACACAATTTTGCATATCCAAAACACCGGCTTCGATCATATCTTCCTGTGATAGAAACAGGATTTCTACTCTTTGATCCACTGGTTTTCTCCTCTTCATCCAATTAAAAATTCACCACGCGCCTGTCCCGAAATTCGTGGCTTTGATCGATACACAGAGGCCACGGAGAGTTTCATTATTCTGATTTGCCGGGAGAAAATTGTGAAATCTAATAATTATTTCACTTGGGTGAGTCTGTGGTTAAAAATTAAAAAATAATCTTATTTTTATCTACTACGACTTTTCCGTCTATTGAAACCTTCACATCACGGATGATCATATCGCTGTGAATCGTGCTTTTGTGCTTTGCCATCCAGGTACCGGGAAAACCCCTGGCGATGCCGAAACCGATATGGCAATTACCCAGGGCCTTTTTCTCTTCCTGCGCGTTTCCATCGCGCAGAGAACTCGGGTTGATGCCGACAGCCACTTCTCCGATAACTTCAGCATCTTCAATGTTTTTTATTAGCTCTCCGAGTTTGCGAGCTTCCGCAGATCGGCCGTTGATTTCGACTATTTTTCCTTTTTCAATAATCATTTCAATCGGTTCACTGGAAAGCCCAACGTATTCAACGGGACCATCGATGACCAGGCGGCCCCGGGCACTGCCTTCCCGCGGTGCAAAGAAGACTTCGCCGTCCGGAAAGGCCGCTTCCTCTCCCGGTTCGGCGGCCCAACCATCCTCAATGCGCACACAGGGTCCATTAAAATCCGGTGCGTCTTCAGGCTTGGGAACTTCCGCGGAAAAATCAGTCCCCATTTCAGTTTGAATGGTCAGCTGCAGGCCGTCTTCAAAAATAGGTTTGAGTCTGGCGGCGGTTTTTTTTAGCTCATCATAGTCTGCCAGGGCACCGCCGCACATCATACTCTCCGGATCCCGTAAGGCCATGGAGTAGTATCTTAACTTTTTCTTCTGAAATACGAGCTCAGACTGGATAGGAGCCAGAGAAGGACCGAAACTTGTGCGGGTCAATCCAATGGCGACATCGGCCCCTTCGAAGGCTTTTTCAATTGCCCTTGGAATCACGTTGGACAGATGCGGTTGACCGGTTCGACTAGCCATAATGGCAATGGTATATTCACAGCCGATACTTTTGGCCGCCGACGCCAGAGAATAGACCATCTCCATTTTTGTTTCTGTATCAGCAATCAGGAGAACCTGCTCATGCGGCCTGACCGCAAGCAGTTTGTGAATGATTAAATTTGCAGTTTTACTCAGATCGATGATTCTGGCGGAAACAGGTATCATAACAGACTATAAACACTATGCATAGAGAGCGCATCACTTGCGGATCGCTCCGCAAAATATATTTGCTCCGCTTGAGGAGCGTTTCTGCTAATCGCAGAGACTTGAGGCATATACGGAAATGAATCGTTTAATATGTTGATATTTCAGTTAAGCGGGCAATTTATGATGAACTCGTAAAAAGACCATATTGCTTTCTAAATGACCATTTTGGGGCGTTGCGCCCTTCTCAGACACAAAGCCTTCCATCCTGCAGCAATACATCCTTATCCGTCTTTACCGT
>DRHF01000068.1 GCA_011049715.1 Desulfobacterales bacterium | reverse complement strand
TATCTACCGAGTTGATTTTAATTTCCAGCAACTCTGCAATCCGGCTTTTGGCGATGATTCCAGTTGCACCGTCAGCAATCAGTGGAAGGGTGCCAATATCCAGATCCTGTCGAACCTGGTGCATTACCTCTTCATCGGCTAATTCCACGACTTCAATTCCCAGTTTCTGGGCCACAAATTTTTTAGCTTCCGTGATTTTCATCTTGCGGGTCAACTGCATCCAAGCCACCAGATCTCCGGCGGTTCGCATGCCCCCCATCCCAGCAGCCATAATGTGGGCGACAGACATCCCAAATGGATCCCCTACGCCAAGCTACAACCCGTCCGCTTTTCCAATCTGTACCAGGGCCTTTGAAGCCCTCGTCACACAATCGATGGGGGGTGCCTCGTACATGGGAAGCCCACAAACTCCCATTCCCACATTGGGATGAACAGGAATGTTGGCAACCCTTACGGTTTCCTTCACAAAAGTGACCGCGCGTGCCAGGTTCCAGGGAATTGACTTGGTGACTTTGACATTGATTGCCGGGCCAAAAATATCAGCGCCTGCAGCTTCGGCCATCTTAACCTGTTCGTGGGGATACAAACCAGCCAACCGAACTCCGTCAAAGGTAATCTCGCCATGCATCCCAAGCACAAATTCACTAGACATCCCGAGTTCTATCGCCATCGTCGGGGCGATCTTTTTTAACTCCCTAATAGCCTGTAGAGCGGCGAGAAAATCTGCATCACCTGCTGAAGCGACGGTATCGAAGTTAAAACCATCGCATCCCACTTCATTCAGACTGCTGGCGATGAATATGAGGTCTTTTTTCAGGTGTTCAGCGGCCTCCTCCTGAGCCTCCATTGCCTCATTGATTATACCTGCCGGGAGTAATTCTGCTGGATTCGGATAGGGTCCATCCGGGCGAAAATATAGTCCAAGATTAGGTTGAGTACCATAAATCAAGGGTATGGTTGTAACCTGAGAAATTGTGTAATACTTTTGTTTCTCGTAGTTAATAATCGGTTTAACGGGCTTGCAGCTGTAGTCCGTGTGTCCGAGTCCGGCTGTGTCTGCACAACAGATTCGTTCATATGTCAAAATCGACTGCAAAGGGCTCAGAGGAAGTCCCACGCCACCATCCGGCTGGTCACCGATTAGGACCAGGGAAGCGGAGTCATCTGTCGTAACGACCTCTTCTCCCGGGGCCACCGCTACGATTCTATTGGTATCGGCAAAAATCTCAAAAAGCTGTTCCGATTCCTCAAGGCTCAATTCCTGTATGTTACCCCGCTCTGCTGCATCTTGGGTGCCGGCCAGAATATCCTCTTTAATTTTTTCAGCGAGCAACTCAACCCTTACACCATCTCCCATTCTCGTAATGATCTTTTCTTTCATTGCACAGCTCCTTAGACACGAGGTCCTTCATTGTATGGAGTGAACCCCTTGAATAGCACAAGAGGCAACCAGGTGTTAAGATAGGGGCAGATTACCCGTCCCCCAATCATATCTCCTTTTAATATATTTTAAAATCAGCGATGCATCCGTCCGAATGACACCATCGATCATATTTATTTTTTGGTAAATTAATTCATCGAGCGCCTCAAGGGAGCTGGCAATAAATTCGGTGTAAATATCCGAACTACCTGTGGAATGGACAATGAACCATATCTCCTTTATTTTGTCGAGCGCCTCGGTAACACGGTCGATTTTTTTTATATCCACATTAATGCGAATAACACCTGACAATGGATAACCGATTTTTAAGGGGTTGCTCACCGCCACAATTTGAATAAATCCTTCCCTTGTGAGCCGGTTAAGACGGGTTCTGGCCGTGGCTTCCGAAATTCCCAGTTTTTTGGCAATCATCGTATTGGAAATCCTTCCGTCTTTTTGCAACAATTTAATGATGTTGCAGTCGGTTTTATCCAGATCTCGCTTTTTTTCCAGCGTGGTCTGGTTCACCATAAGTCCTCCTTTGACCGATTTGAAATAATAAATGTGAATCTCAATACCTAACAAACCATAATAATATTCGAAAATCAATTATTATTTTAAGAATATTAGTATATATCGTTAATTTTAACGTGATAAATTATATTTTCCGTAGAAAAATATATTTTTTTCTTGACTTGTAAATTCATAGAAATTAATTAAAACGAAAACATAAAAATAGAATAAATATTTTATTTAAAATGCAATTAAGATGAACTCGTACTTAATGAAAGGAGTCAAACATGTCGGAAGAGCCTAAAAAACTGAAATACTTTGTCGATGGCAAATGGTTGGAGTCAAAAACCGATGAGTATATGGAGTGTTACAATCCCTCTACGGGAGATGTCATTGCCTTAGCTCCCCAATGTACACCGCAAGAGGTGGAATCCGCCGTTCAGGCCGCAAAACTGGCGTTTCCGGCCTGGGCTGACACGCCGGTAAGCAAAAGGGTGCAGGTACTTTTTAAGACGAAGGCTTTAGTGGAAAAACATTTGGAGGAGCTCACCTATCTGCTTGCTAAAGAACAAGGAAAGAAATGGGACGAAGCCATGGGCGATGTCCTCAAGGTCAATGAGGTACTGGAGTTTGCCTGCGGAGCGCCCCATCTCATGAAAGGTGAATCCCTGATGAACGTTTCCAGCGGATACGACACCGTTTTGTATCATCATCC
>DRHF01000067.1 GCA_011049715.1 Desulfobacterales bacterium | reverse complement strand
CGTGGGATTCGTAATGATGGTCTCGGTGTCGCCGATCTCCACGATTCTGCCCAGATACATGATCGCCGTCCGGTCGCAGATGTGCCGTATCAACGAAAGGTCGTGGGACACGAACACCCCTGCCATGTTCATGCTCTCGGTCAACCGCCTGAAAAGTCTTAACAATCCTGCCCGGATGGAGACGTCGAGCATGGACACCGGCTCGTCGGCCACCAGAAACCTGGGCTCCAGAACGATGGCCCTGGCGATCGCCACGCGCTGTCTCTGCCCGCCGCTGAGTTGGTGCGGGAATTTGGCTAAGAACTGCTCCGCCGGTCTCAGCTCTGCCCTCTCCAGTGCCCGGTGAACCAGTTCTTCCCGTTTCCGGCGGGCGCCGCCGATGCGGTGGATCTCCAGAGGCTCGTATACGCTCCTAAATACGGTGAAGCGCGGGTTGAGGGACTCATAGGGGTCCTGAAATATCATCTGAGCCAAACGGCGAAAGCGAAGCAGGTAGTGACCTTCGTATTGGGCGATGTCATCGCCTTCGAAAAAAATATTCCCTTCCGTGGGCCGATAGAGCCGAACGCAGACCATTCCGGTTGTGGTTTTTCCGCAGCCGCTTTCGCCGGCCAGTCCGAGGATGCGCCCCTGCTCTATGACAAAGTCGATCCCGTCCACAGCCTTGACCATCACCTCCGGCTTGCCGGATAAGGCAGACAACAGGCCTCTTCTGATGGGGAAATACTTCTTCAGATTCTGGACTCGAATGATAGGCTCAGCCATTTAAGCTCCGCAGATTGGGACAATCTATTCGTTGTACCATGTTCCCTCTTCTCTCGATTTGGCACGGATCTCTTCCACGGCGGACGCTCGATGACAAGCGCTGAAGTGTGCCGGCTCCACCTCCTCTAAAGCCGGCGTCTGCTCTCGACAAAGGGGCTCGGCAAAGGGGCAGCGTTCGGCGAAGAGGCAACCGGGCGGCGGGTCGATCAGCGACGGTGGAAATCCGGGAATTGAGATGAGTTCCCTCCGGGCGCCCATGACGCTGGGGAAAGCGTTCTGCAGCCCGAGGGTGTAAGGGTGGTAAGGGTGGTAGAAGATGGCGTCCGTGTCGGCGTACTCCATGATCTTGCCGGCGTACATGATCACCATCCGCTCGCAGGTCTCAGCCACAACAGCGATGTCGTGGGTAATGAGGATCATGGCGTTGTTCAATCGGCTCAACAACTCCTTGATCTTAAGGATGATCTGATCCTGAACCAGAACGTCCAGGGCGGTAGTGGGCTCGTCGGCGATGATCAGATCCGGTTCCAAGAGCAGGGCCATGGCAATGACGGCTCGCTGCTTCATGCCGCCGCTGAACTGGTGGGGATAATCCCTGGCCCGTTCAATATTCAGGCCGACGAGATCGAAGACCTGGGCCATTCTGACTCTCGCCTCGGCTTGAGAAACCTTGCGGTGAGCCCGCATGGCTTCAATGATCTGGTGTCCCACGCGGGCAACCGGGTTGAGGGCGTTCATGGCGCTCTGGGAGATCATTGCAATCTCCTCCCAGCGGTAGCGGCGCACCTTGTCCATGGTCAGGGAGACCAGGTCGCGGTCCTTGAAGAGCATCTTCCCGCCGGCGATTTTTCCGTTCCCGGGCAGGAGTCGCATTATGGCCTTGGCGATGGTCGTCTTGCCGCACCCTGATTCGCCGACGAGGCCCAAAGTGCCGCCGCTGGTGACCGAAAAAGTAACGTCGTCCACCGCCTTGGCGGTCCCGTGTCTGGTTTCGTAGTAAACCCTCAAGTTCTGAATTTCCAGAAGCGCCATAGTCACTCAACCGCCCTATGATTTTCGTTGCAGACCAGAATTTTATTCGACCTTGAGTCTGGGATTGATCACTTTTTCGTAGGCCAGGCCAATCCAGAAGGTGGACATAACCAGCAAAACGATGCAAAAGCCTGGAGGCAGATACCACCACCACGCCTCCCGGAACATCTGTCCGGCAAAGACATGGTGGATCATCTGGCCCCAACTGATCACGTCCGGATCACCAAAGCCGAGGAAGCTGATGCTCGTTTCGGCGATGACCGCCCAGCCGACGGCGAAGGCAATATAGAGAAACGTCATCGGCAACACGTTTGGAGCAATGTGCCGGTAGATTATGCGGAGATCCGAAGCCCCGGCCACTCGGGCGGCATAGATGAACGGCCGCTCCTTGATGCTCAAAACTTGGGCCCGGATCACACGGCTGGTCGTTCGCCAGAACAGCGCGACAATGACGATGATGATGTTGGAGACGCCCCTTCCCAGAAGCGTCATCAGAACGATGGCCATGGGCAGGAAGGGAATCCCGTAAGCGATGTCCGTCACCCGCATGATGGTTTCATCGATCCAGCCACCGTAGTAACCGGCTATCAACCCCAAGTTGGCGCCGACAAAGACGACCATGACCGCCGAGACCAGCCCAACGACAACGGCCGTTCTGGCGCTGATAATGGCCTGGCTGAAGATGTCGTAGCCGAATCGGGTCAGCCCGAACCAGTGCGCTGCCGACGGGGTCTTGTCTTTAGGAACCATACCCCACTCGTTCACCGTTGCCTCAAAGGGGGCATAGGGCGCTATGTAGGGACCGATAAAGGCCAGAATGACAAACATACCGACTATGACCAACCCCGCGATACTTAGTCTCTCGCCGCGGAAGACCTCCCTCTGCTCGCGCACAAATCTTTTGAAAAGAAAGGCGCGTTCCGAAAAACTTCGTTCGGCCATGGAATTCTCCTGTATCCCTAACGCTACATACGATTATCCAACCCCCACGCGGGGGTCCAGGTAAGAATAGAGGACGTCGGCCAGGAAGTTTCCGACGACCACGATCGCACCCAGAAAAAGGAAGGCGGCTTGAACCACCGGGTAGTCCATGCTGTTGACCGCCTCCACCAGTTCCCGCCCCATGCCGGGCCAGGAGAAGACCTTCTCCAAAAGCACCTGACCGCCGATGGCAAAGCCGAGCATGAGCGGCGCAATGGTCACCACCGGTAGCAGGGCATTGCGCAAAGCGTAACGAAACATGATCCTTTGGCTCGACAGCCCTTTGGCGTGAGCCATTTCGATGAAATCCTCGTGCAAAATGTCCAGAATGCTGTTGCGAGTGACCAACATCGGAGTGGCCAGGTAGAACATAGCCATGCTGAACACCGGCAGGACCAGGTGATAAGCAAAATCCCAACTGAAATATTTGTCAAAGAAACCAGTATAGACCTGTCCCGGTGTAAGCATTAGTCCGATGGGGAACCACCTCAACCCGAAGCCGAAAATGACCAGCAGAATCATGCCCAACCAGAAGTCCGGCGCCGAGCGCAAGGCGAGAAAGATGGCTATCCCCCCTGAGTCGATGGCGGTACCCCGTTTCCAGGCCAGTATAGTGCCGATGACGACGCCGAGGACAAGGGCCAGCGCCATGGAGATGCCCATCATGAAAAGCGTATTCCAGATCTTACCGCGGAACATGTCAAGGACATGCTGGTTGGTCCGGATGGAAATGCCAAATTCTCCTTTTGCAAGATTTTTCATAAACAGGTAATACTGTTCTATCTTGGGCTTATCCAGGCCGAACATCTCCATCATCAGCTTCTGCGACGCTGGATGGAGAGATGCCCCGATGAACAGGGCGGTCGGGTCGGCGGGGACCATGCGAAACAAGAAGAAGACGAGGGTGATCAGCACCCAGAGGGTAAGGATCATCAATAAGAGCCGCTTAAGCAGGTATCTGCCCTTCATGTCCGGTATGCCTCATTTAAAAAAGAGGGTACGGGGAAGGAGGGACGCGGCCCTCCTTCCCGATAGGTCGTGTTATTTTTTGCTCCAGGTCTTGGGGTGCTTTTCATAGCGGTCAACGGTATCTATCCAACGGCGATCGTTCTCCGGCGCCGGGTAGTAGAGACGGCCCTTGTCGTCCCACTCGTAGCCGGCCTTTCTCAGTTCCTCCTTAGCCTTCTCCATGTCATAGGGCCATGGCGGCAACTGGGAGTTGTGCCAAAACTTGTTCTCCGGTGAAATCATGGCCCCGGCCGGAACGGCATGCCCGTCCATTATCTGATTAATCATTTGCGGCACCGGGACCGCGTAAGAGATGGCCCGGCGGAAATGGACGTCGTTGAAGGGCTCGATGCGGGTGTTGTACTCGAGTAGGTACATGCCGAAGCTCAGGGGCGCCACGATTTTGAGGTCGGGGCTCTTTTCCAGCCTGGCGACCTGCGGCGGCTCCAGTAAGGCGGCGGTGGCGTCGATCTGGCCCTGTTCCAGGGCGCCGACAATGGCCTCCACGTTGCCGTAAACCACGTACAGGTAGCCGTCGTTCTTGGGCGGAGCGAAGTGCTCTTTGTTGGCCTTGAGGGAGAGTTCCTCGTCGCGGCGGCGGTAATTAAATTTAAAGGGGCCGCTGCCGATCATTTTTTCGTTGGCGAAAGTGGCCGGATTTTCCACCTTGGACCAGATGTGTTTGGGCAGGATGTAGACCTGGCTCAGGACCGTGAACATGAACCCGGCGTCCGGGCCCTTGAGTTTGAAGCGCAACGTGTCGTCACCCACGATCTTCACCGAGTCCAGGTTCTCCAGGAAGGAAAGCAGGTAGCCCGACTTGCGGCCGTATTCGAAGGAGAACTTGATATCTTCCAACGTCACCGGCTGGCCGTCGTGGAACTTCATCCCCTTCCTGATCGTGACGTCGATGGTCTTCTCGTCGAGCCACTTGTACCGGGTCGCGGCCCAGAGCTTGGGCTTGGCGTTGATGTCGATTCGCATCAGGGTGTCATAGGTGTGCTGCAAAAGCCACTGGTCGGTGATGAGCTGGGCCATGATGGGACTGAGGGTCTTGAAGTCGGATGCACCGCCTACACGGAAGATCCGCTGCTTACCGGTCGGCGTGGCCGACCAGTCGGTCCAGAAGCTCCAGGGACCCGTGCCCGGCGCCAGTTTCACGTCCTTGAAGTTTTTCTGGTTGTACGCCCGAAAAATTTTATGGTGAATGAAGGCGTGGTGGGGCTGCCGTTCGTACAGAAACTCCTGGATGAAGTCCACGATATCCTTTCGATCCTTGACGTTGGGGGCCACCATTTGAGCGTCGGCCAGCTTGTCGTAGGCCAGGTTCTGATAGCCGGAGACGTTAATGCCGGCCCAGCCTGCGTTTTCGGAGGTGAGCATTGTTCTCAAAAAGACGTTCGGCTCCAGACGAACGAGTTTCGGAGACCAGTTGATGATGTAAGTATCGTACTGCTTGGATCTGAAGGCTCTTTTAATCATGGCCTCGTACTTGGTCGGGTCGTTGTAAGCGTCAAGTCCCAGTTTCTTCCAACTGGTCACGATCATGCGCTGCATGTTGTAGCGCTGTGCTGAGTAATCAGCCGTTGTACCCAGCAGCCCGATAGGTCCAATCAGACGTTCCTTGGGAAGGTCTTTGGCAATGCCGGGTAACGCTGCGAATATTAACACACTCACTGCGACGAGCAACAATACGGTCCGAAACAAAGTTTTCATAACAATACCTCCTTTTTGATTTAAAAGTTGTGGTTCAAGATCATTCCGTTTACAATACCTCCCTTCTATTATAGGGTTACTGTTTGTATCCTCTCTCTTCAGGAAATAATGAGCTTCTTCGGGTCCACCTCATCCCTGAAGATAGCCAAATCTTTTGACCTCGGAGAAGTCATTTTTTGACTATGCGCGGCATCGTTTTCCTCTAGCAATGAATTCATAAGGTTGATTCTTTTAGGGTTATTCCTAGCAGAACCTCCTACTTTAACACACCGGAGGCCTTCAATTTATTTGATAAATAGCTTCTCAGGGTCAACCTTCTCTCGCAAAATAATTAGCTCTTTTGAAGTTGGAGGAGCTATTTCTGTAGCCTGTGAGATATCAAGTTCAAAGCCAATTGTATTCATTATGTCTGTTTTGTCGCATCCAGTGAAATATTCACTTAAGTACATCGTTTTGTCATCCTCTGAAAATCGGAGAATGCATTTTTCAGTGATAACCGCAGAGATTCCACCCCGATCTAACCCTTTAGACCAACGGCTCTTACCTCCGGAAACCCATCCCGGACTGGTAACATAGTCCAATTTTTCCACAAACCGGTTTTTTTCATGCTTCATAAAAACGATGACCCTTTCAGCTAAACAAGCTGCATCCGATCCGCCTCCACTTCCCGGAAAACGAATCTTAGGACAAAGATAGGCTCCAACACAAGTTGTATTGAGGTTGCCGTATCTGTCTATCTGAGCCGCGCCAAGAATAGAAACTAAACGAGGGCCTATCTTGTTGTTCTGTAGCATGGAAAGAGATTCAACCAGACCTAAATGCATTGCCGCACCTGTCATTACTCGTGAATCAGCGACGAACATTGGAAGGTCAAAAAGTGGGGGATCAATCGAGCCTGTCTCGAAAAAGATAATACTACGCGGAGCATGTATGAGCTTTGCAGCACGGGCTGCTAAAATAGGCAAACCAGTTCCGCAGAAGACAATATCAGAATTTTTTATTTCCCTTGAAGCCGCAATGGCCATCGACTCTATAAAGCTTGCGTGGTCCTCATTCACTTTACGCTCGCACAATTTAGGCTTGTGTAATTTCTTTCTCTTTAAATTCCTTTTGTAACCTAGCCAAGGATCCGCTTTGATTTCTTCCAGTGGTTCATCACCTACCTTTGCTAAATAGCTCCCATGATCTGATACTCCGTAAACGTAATCTTCCAGAAAAGTTGACAAAGCGGTCTCATTTTTTGAGGCTTCGATTAAGCAATTAAGGAAATAAACATGTAAGTCATAGTAGTTATAGCATTGCGTGGGATGCGCACCGGTGGGTATTTTCACAATGGCATCAGGGAAATAAGACGGGATTTGATTTAATTGAGGCTGTGAGCGCAAAGTCTCATTGTCACATACCTCTTCGCATGTCACAATCAGGTATTTGGAAGCTTTGGCCTGCTCAACATCGGAAAAGCTAAGCCCTTCGATCCGAACATTCCCTTCTCTGTCCACTTTCTGTGCGTGTATAATGGTAACATCAGGATTAATTGCAGGAAGCAAAACCACCTTTTCGTCAAACTTCTGGTTGAAAGGGTTTCTCATAATTAGAAGTTTCTTTGAGGCTATTCGTTCGTCTGATTGTCTGAATTTATGGTCAAGACCCCATTTTTCTATTATATCTGATCCGAGTGAACTCTTAGCAGCGATGAAGGGGATCCCCATTGCTCCCGCTAGAAACCTTAATCCAATCTGGTAATTGGTATAATCTTCGAAACGGATTAGACCTTGTTCAACAAACCTTTTAAAGGAAGGGGCTGTTGGAGCATACCTCCCTATTCCAAAATATCCAAATTCGACAGCTGAAATACATCCGGCTCCGATTAGTAAGTCGGGACCTGGTCCCATTATAACACCATAAAGGTAGAGTTCCTTTATTTGCTGCCTGATAATTTCATAAACGGCCGCCATTGGATTTCTATTCGCTGTTGAACCGCCCAAAGAGATATGACTGCCATTCTTGACGAATCTCTTTATTGCATTTTCAAGTGTAGTGAACTTGCCCAATTGTTCAGAACTGCTTTTTTGCTTGTCTTGCACTGGAATGCTTTCCGCCTGGGTGTCAACTTTCAAAATAAAATCTTTGATGATATCTCTTTAGCTTTTGTACAAAAACTTGCTCCAAGTCATTACCTTCCACGCGACCTACCGGATAGGACATCCCAAAAGCTTCCTCGACATGGCCATCCCTGAAGATTGGAACTACAACAGTCTTCAGGCCTAATGTTAACTCCTGTTCATTACGGGCATATCCTCTTTGTTTCGTTAATTCTAGTTCTCTCAAAAGAGTGCCTTTATCAGTAATAGGGGGGTATGCGGGACGAACTTCAATTTATCTACAATTCTTTTTGCTTCCTCTTTCGCTAAAAAAGCGAGAATAGCTTTGCCCAGGGCTGTGCAGTAACAAGGGAGACGTGAACCAGCTGTTATGTCCAAGTTAACAACATCTTTAGACCGAACTCGTTCAATATAAACAATTCTCTGTTTCATATAAAATCGTACATTGAGTGGTAACATCTAAGCCTCTCGTTATCTCAATCATATATGGGAGCAGCCTGCTCCGTAAATCCATATTTCTGACTAAGGGCAGTCCAAAGGAAAGTATCTTTGGAGTCAAAGAATGCTTCTTCGAAGACGGATCTCGAACGATATAATCCAGATCCTGGAGTGTTAGAATATACCGTCTACATGTTGCCAGTGTCATATCGTTTGCTTGAGCAAGTTTAGAAAGGTTAAGCTGGGGCTTATTTGAGGAAAATGTGCTAAGGAAAGAGAGCCCCCTTTTGAGGGAGTTTATGAAGTATCTAGGTTTGGGAGATTTAGTCATTTGAATGATATCGCTATACAATATTATATGTTGAAGAACGAAATTACGATAACCGTATTAAATGGTCAAGAAAAAAGAAACTTTTTTTCAATTAATCCGAACAAGTCTAAATTATTTATAATTTCAAATTTTTAGGTGATGATGGGTCTTGCTTTCTGAAAGCCTTGGCCATTGACATTTATTTGAAGGGCGCTTTAAAAGCATACTGGTTCAAAAAGATGCCTATCTGATGCAGCCGTCCCGAAATCCGGGACTCTCAGAGGTATAACCCTTTGATGTTTTAATATATAACGATGGTGAAATATGGACATTTGACGCTTACTTGCCCTTTCATAATATATCTTGAGTGCGGGACGCCCTTCAGTTATTCAATTCCGATTGAGCAAAAAAGGCTCAATCGGGGAGTGACCGGTATGTTATTTCTTTCGTGTTTTCCTCCTGTAGGCCTTCTGTTTTTCCTTTACCGTAAATCCGATTCCCCCAGTTAAATATCTGCCATGCAATAAATCATTCATCATTAAAATATTCGCGGCCAAATCAGTTACGTGTGAGACCTACATTTTGATTTAACGGGGTAAATTTTCTTGGGCTTTTCATCCGTTTCTAACATCTGTTTAATCGCTTTAAAAACGATCTTGAAATTTTCATCGTTTTTCCTCTCCATCGACTCAATTTTTCTCTTTAAATCTTTATGGGTTGAAAGCATTTCCTGAAGTTGCGTAAACCCCTTAGTTGTATAAAAAACATGACAAAGGTAGGTTTAAAGCAACAGCAATAAGGGCTCACTGATAATTGGGACAGCATTTTGGAATCAGTCAATGGTGAAATCCATGATTTGTAGAAAAATTGTCATGTTTTTTACCCTAAGGGAAAGCCGAGCATACCGCATCTCCTTCGTTGCCAAGAGCTCGCAGTAAATGACTACGGCTTCTCCCTTGGAGGCCTTGGATATACGGCATCCTCAACTTTTGCAACGTTGGGGTAAATGCTCTCATGATTTGGATATTGACATGAATCGCTCTGTCACTTTTCAGAACGCTGGAGAGCATGGCCACACCCTGTTCGGTGAAGGCATAGGGAGGATAGCGACGACCTCCCTTTCCCTTTGAGATCACAATTTGTGATCTCAAAGAAACGAACTCTTCTTTAGAGAGCTGAAACATAAAATCATGGGGAAATCGTTCTATGTTCCTCTTAACAGCTTGGATAAGATTTCTGGTCTCTACCCCGTACAACGTTGCAAGATCCTCATCAAGCATGACTTTGTGGGCGCGTATTATAAATATGGATCTTTCGATTGTTTTCACAGGTACGGCAATTACGCTTTTTTTCATACCGTCATTTCCTTAAAAAAGAGTAAAGAGGAAGATCCTTTAAATAACCTTATGGTTGCATAAAAAACATGACAAAAGCCGGGGCTCTTGAATTTACAGACCCAAAACAAAAAACCCCACCTCTTTTTTAAGAAATGGGGTTTCGGTGTTCACGCCATAGCAGCCTCGTACTTTAATCGAGTTTTGACTCGATTAGATGTTATTCGTTATCAGTTAGCAGTTATTGGTTTCAGGAATACAGCTTGCTGAGCAGGATTAAAGCAAATAACCATTAACATTTAATTAATAACCCCCCAGTTGAGCTTTTTTTCGCTCAATTGGGGTCTTATTTAAGGTTGTCTGGATATGGAACTGTTTTAAATAAGCCATATTTTATGAATAGTTGGAAGAATGCGTGTATTTATCATAACCATATGAAAACACAACCCTATTTTTTTGGGGAATTAATACTTAGTCGAATTACCCATTATGAAATTTCAGAAGCACGGATTTAAAGGATCTCACGAATTTTTTATCTCTCACCCCAGTACGATGTATTGCACCTACGGGGCAGGCAGAGGTCACAAAGAACACAGAGCTTTGATCTGGATTGCTGAGGGGGCAATCCAGATCACACCTATATCCAGCTATCGCTGGAAGTTTACCCCGGCAGGGGTTGAGCATTGGTCTGATTTTGGATGCCTGACCCGTTTTTAACAGGGCTCAAAAAATCAGACCGGAAAAATTATCTCTGCGATCTCTGCCTGTCCCGTGAAATTCGTGTAACGAAGGGCGAAGCCCATTTCACTGGGGCGCGCTCGAGCTATCCCTTCACCACGGGATAGCGGGCGAGACAAATCGATTAGAATTTCCAGACAAAATACATTATACAATTTACGAAAGAGATCACTAAGGAACCAGGGCCATTGTGAAAAAAAGAGGGGAACGGCCTTGAATGTCTCTCGCCCAGTACGATCTTCCGGACCTCGCACGCTTTGCATTGAAATGGGTTGTATAGGCGCCATTGATGTGTCGCATAATCAGGGGTAGGGAAGTTTCCCGGCTATCGTTTACTGTCTGGAAAATAAATCGTGGTAACTATATCATCATTCATCCAATGTTCTTAACATTCGGCGCATTACTTTTCCTGTACTTGTCTTCGGGACATCGGACACAAATTGCACCAGACGCGGCACCTTGTACGCGGCCAGG
>DRHF01000066.1 GCA_011049715.1 Desulfobacterales bacterium | reverse complement strand
TCATCCCACCGCGATAGGCAACACGTATTTTTCGATATTCTTCCACCGTGAGCATACCTTTCACTCCGTAAGATTGTTATCGTTAACAAGACAGATTCCCTACGTTCCGGATTACGGCCATTATTGGATAAAACGCTCGAAAACGCCCTGTCGCACCGAATCGAGAAGGAGTTTCCCCGTATTGGTGGCCCCCGGATCCGTAAGCTCTGCGCCGAAATGATCCTGGAAGTAGTACACAGTCACATTCGTGCAAAAGATTGTCTCAACCATGGCCAAGTAATATGGACAGCGGTCAGCAGAAATCATCCGCCTGCCCGGCGCCAGCGAATCGCTGATACTGATCTGGTAAGCGTAATTCTGGATCTCAGTACCCCCGAGGATATTAAGTCGCGAATGGATCGAAAACCAGATATTCAACGGAAGTTGCATAAAGCGCTTCGATTATGTCGCCAGGCCTATGAACAGGGAGGGGTACTATCAAACTTTGATCTTTCCGAACTGCTAACCACAAGCGACTCGGGCAACCTTCGGTTGATCCTCAATAGCTTATTTTTCGCGTGCTTGCTGATACAGCTTAGCCAGAGCGATAAATGTATGGGATTGCAGTTTTAATCGCCCAGTAGTTTTCTTCCAACGGTATATACTGGCTAACCTGCATTTTTCATTGGCTTATTACAATCTGTTGGCAGAGAGCGGCGGACCGGAATTTGCCTGAGATTTCAGTAAAATCAAGCATTTTGTCGCAAAATACGCAAACCACCCCCTTTCCCCCATGGCGAAAACCGGATTGTCCGCCGGTTAAGAGAATCCAAAAACTGGAATCGGCTGCCGGGTCAAGTGGGCCAGAAGTTTGACAAACAATTCTTTGTATGGATAGCCGCTGGCCAGATGGAAAACGATTCGACGAGTGGATACCTGTATGACAGCAGCTACTTTCAATAGCTTATTCCTGATCGTGTGAGCTTGCGCTTTTTCCATCTTCGTATTTTTCAATCCCTCTCGTCGAAGAGTTTCCATCAGAACATAAGCCGCCGAGGACAAGATCAGCCGAAATTGATTAGCCAAAAAATCATGGCTGCTGGCACGATCCGCAAAAAGGTAGAGTTGCTGCTCTTTGATGCGGTTTTCCATATCACCCCGCTGGCAATACACCTGATCATAAAGAAACTGTTCTTCGCCAGGCAGATTGGTAACAACAAAACGAGGATTCTCGCCATGGCTGCTATGTTCAGCCTTGACAATTACCCGTCTTTGCCTGTCCCATGTTGATGCCGCGTACGAAAAAATGCCAAAGAGCCGTTGCTTTTGTTCTGTACGTTCGTAGTGCCATTTTGCCGGGATCGTCCAAGGTTGAGCTTTCTCCAAAAGCACCGAATTTTTTGCAATTCCCAGAAGGTAATAAATGCCGTTCCTGTCGCACCAACGCATCATTTTGTGCCTGCAAAACCCACTATCCGCCCGGATAATGATTTGTACACCAGGGAAAACCTGGCGAATTTTATCGACCAATAGCTTCAAAATGGCCCGGCTGTGTTTGGCAGCATCAATCTTTGATGGACGCAGATAAGGCACCAACAGTTGATCACCACAAAAGACATAAAGGGGCAAGTAACAATAACAGTCATAATAACCGTGGAAAAATCTATCCTCCTGTTGGCCGTATAGTGGAGTATCAGTAGCGTCAAAATCCAGAATGATTTGTGTGGGTGGTTGTTTGTATGATTTCAACCAAAGGTCTATAAAGACTTCTGCTATTTTGACCATCGATTCTTGACTGACTCGATCTTCCAGCCGCCACAGGGTTGGTGTTGAGGCCAGAGCCTGTTCAGGGTCGATGCCTCGCTCGGTAGCCGTCTGAAATAACCAGTCATTCCGTAAGGTTTGATGGTCATTGAGATCTTCATAGCCCAGAGCGATCGCCAAGATTCGTTGAGCCAGCATAGTCCGTTGCGAATGTTGTACATATCTCTGGTCCCGCGGGTCCGGTATGCAGGCATTGATTGCGTCGATCAAACCAATGCGTTTGTCAACCTCTCGCAATAATAGGGAACCGGCATCTGAAGTAAGCTGCCCGCCGGCAAAATCTGCCTGAATTTTTTTACGTCCAAGACTTGCAAAATCCAACGACTTTGTGGTACACTTTGTCATAATGTTAGCCTTTCTGTTTGTGTGGGAACTTGTTCATTACTCCCTATTATACAAACAGTTAGGCTACGCGCAAACAGAAAATCCCAAAAAACTTATGAAAAATGCAGGCTAGATCGGTGGATGAATGTACGTGTAGGTTGGAGAATTAGTAAAAGACGGGATCGGGTTTTAAAGAGTTCATTTGTAAGTTTTATTCCCAGTGAAAATTGAGCAAGTCGGGAAGTTTGTTTATGCAACGAGGGATTATCGACGGATTAGTCAAATATTGAACGTTGTTTTCGCCGCCAATCCAGATGGGCATCATACCCAAGCCATGAGCACCCAGGATGTCGCAATCGTAACGGACTATGCTGGCT
>DRHF01000065.1 GCA_011049715.1 Desulfobacterales bacterium | reverse complement strand
TGACCCACGTCATTAAGACCTTTGCCCCCAAATTCAAACGAGAAGGGGAAATATTGAACGGAGACACGAAAGTCGTGGTTCATGAACTGATTGAGCGGTTAAAAAAGAGCGAAGGAGCGACAGCCTGTAAAGCATTTTCGTCGACCTGCAAGTTGTAAAAGAATATTATTGAAGCGGAGGCAATCATGGGTGTTTGGGTCGAAATTGATCTTTGCGACGGGTGTAACCGGTGTTTAAAAGCATGTCCCTACGGCGCGCTTGAGGTCAAAGAAGGAAAGGCAGAGGTTCTTGAACGCTGTACTTCCTGCGGGGCTTGCCTGGAGGTGTGCAAAAAGAAAGCCCTTGTTACGGATGCCAAACCAAAGGAAATCCCTGATTTTTCAGACCACCAGGGGATCTGGATTTTTGCGGAGCAACGGGACGGACAGTTAAACCGGGTCTCTTTGGAATTGCTCGGCAAAGCAAATCAGCTAGGAAATGAACTCAACCAGGAGGTTTCTGCTGTTCTCATCGGCCATCATGTCTCGGATCTGGCAGATACGCTGATCCGATACGGTGCGGATCGTGTCTATCTGGCGGAGAACCGGTTGTTAAAAGACTACCGTACCCTTGCGTACACAAAGGTCGTTGAAGAACTGATCAGAAAATACAGACCCAATATCTTCTTAATGGGGGCTTCCCATATTGGACGGGATCTGGCGCCGCGGGTATCGCGGCGGGTGGACGCGGGGCTGACCGCGGATTGTACCGATTTGTCGATCGATTCTAAGGAAGGGATTCTTCTGCAGACCCGGCCGGCGTTTGGGGGGAATGTCATGGCGACTATCGCCAGCCGGTATTCGCGGCCGCAAATGGCCACGGTTCGTCCGGGAGTCATGGAAGCGATCCCGTTGTCGGATCACAAGGGACGGATCATCAAACAACCGATCTCCCTGTCGGAAAAGGAGATCGGATTAAAGGTTCTTAATATCGTAGAGGAAGAGAAAAAGCGGGTCAATCTTTCAGCTGCGAAGGTGATTGTCGCCGGCGGAAGAGGTGTAGGGGATGAAAATGGTTTTAGGGTGTTGCGGGAGCTGGCGGAGATTATGGAGGGTGAAGTGGCCGGAACCCGTGTTGCTGTGGAATCCGGGTGGATTCCGGCGGAGAATCAGGTTGGCCAGACCGGAAAATCGGTCCGGCCCGAGATTTATATCGCCTGCGGCATCTCCGGCGCCATTCAGCACCGGGCCGGCATGATGCACTCGAGATATATTGTCGCTGTTAACAAGGATCCGGCGGCTACTATTTTTCAGGTGGCTGACTGGGGAATTGTGGGAGACATGCACGATGTGGTGCCGGAAATGATCAGGCAGTTGAAAGGGTGAGCGCGCATCGATAGGAGGGTTCAATGATCAGATCAAATCCTGAGGAGATTATCAGAAAAAGCATCGTCCGGTTTGTGGACAACGAACTGATCCCCAGGGCCCAGGATCTGGACAACAGCGGTGAATTTCCAATGGAATTGTTCCAGAAACTGGCCGAAATGGGGGTTTTCGGCATCCGTTATCCGCGCAACAAAGGGGGCGCCGGCGGCAACACGACCCTATACTGCATCATCTCTGAAGAGCTGGCACGGGGACTGATGAGTATGGCTGCCATAACGGCAATGCAGTGTTTGATGGGGACCAACTTTTTATTTTATCACGGCACCGACGAGATGCACGAACAATATTTCTTACCTGCCATGCGGGGGGAAAAAATCGGTTGTTTCTGCATGACCGAACCCGAAGCCGGTTCGGACCTGGGTGCGCTGACCACCAGGGCCATTGAAGTAAAGGACGGGTATCTGATCAACGGCCTGAAAACCTGGGTTACCGACGGTCCCAAGGCCAGCTTTTATACGGTGCTTTGCCAGACAGACCCGGCAAAGAGGTTCCGCGGTTTGGGATTTTTCTTTGTACCCCGCGATTTTCCGGGGGTCTCTACCAGTCGACCATTCGATTGCGTGGGAACCCGAACAACGCCCATTTGTGAAGTTTCGTTTACAGACGTTTTTATTCCAAAAGAATATCGGTTGATCCCAGAGGGCGAGGGCATCAGCGCACTGATGTCGATCCTGGCTGAAATCCGTGCCATGACTGCGGCGCTGGCCGTCGGGCTGCAGCGGGCGGCTTTGGCTGATTCGATCAGATACGCCAAGGAACGGGTGGCCTGGGGCCGCTCCATCAGTGGTTATCAACTGATTCAGGCGAAAATTGCCAACATGATCACTAATTTGGAAGCTTCCCGGTTGTTGACGTACAAAGCAGCGGCCATGGTCGATCGACACGAGGAGTGTGTGAGGGAAGCCACCATCGCCAAGTATTTTGCCACTGAGTCCGCATGCAGCGCTGCAGACGAATGTACTCGCATCTTCGGCGCCTATGGCTATTCGATGGAATATACGGCCCAGCGGTATTTCCGGGATACACGGTTTTTGTTAAACGGTGGCGGCACCCACGAGGTACTGCAAACCAACATTGCCCGCTGGGCAGGTTTATAGGATATCCATTTAAAGGGGTTGCAGGGGAAAGAGATATGAATTTTGAAACCCTGAAACATCTATCCGAAAGAAAATCATTGGGGGAGCATGTTTTTGAAAACCTCAAACAGGCGATCATCCGGGGGGAAGTCGTACCCGGCACCCGGCTTGTGGAGAGCCGTATTGCAGATGCGCTGGATATCAGCAGAACGCCGGTCAGAGAAGCGATACACAAACTTGAACGTGAAGGATTGATCGAGAAGCTGCCCCGCGGGGGCTTCAGCGTTTTGGGGCTCACCCGGGAGGAAATCGAAGAGACTTTCGGTATCCGCAGCGTTCTTGAAAGCTATGCTGCAAGCCTTTCAGCCCTAAATTATCAGAAGGGAGAACTTCTTCCGTTGGAGGAGAAAATCAGCGAATATGAGATGTATCTTCAAAAAAAACAGTTGGAAATCCTTCCGAAAATCAATACGGAATTCCACGATCTGCTCTATACCCTGAGTCGGAGTCCAAAATTAAACCGGATGATCAATCATCTCAGGGATCAAATTTACAGGTTCAGGCAGATCCTGTTAAAAGATGAAAGAATGGCACAAGTGAGCAATGCGGACCACCGGCAAATGGTTGCCTTGATCCGGAAGAAAGATGCAGAAGGCGTGGAACAACTGGTGCGGGAGCATATTTTGAGGGGACAGGCGGCTGTTTTGAAAGAATTTGATGAGCAAAGTTTGGCGGCTTCGTAATCCGCCGGAGGCGAACCAACTTCTGCGTTGCGCTGCATCCTTCGTCATTACAGCGTACTGTAAGTACGCCTCATTCCTCAGGATTTGCGCGCCTTGAATTTGACCCGCCTACGGCGGATTACTTTGCCGTCTAATTTCGACTTTTTACGAATTCATCAAGTTTGACGGCTTCGTAAAAAGACCATTTCGCTTACTGAATGATCATTTTGGGGCGTTTCGCGAAGTGGTGTTAATTGCAGAAAAAAAGGATGTTCGAAATGGGAAAAAAAAAGATTCGAATCCTCATTGCCAAACCGGATCTAGATGGCCATGATCGCGGCGCCAAGGTCGTGGCAATGGCCCTCAGAGACGCCGGTATGGAGGTAGTATATTCCGGGCTTCATCAAAGCATCGATCAGATTGTCAGAACCGCGCTTGAGGAGTCGGTGGATGTCATCGGCCTGAGTATCATGACCGGAGCGCATCTTTCCATCTGTAACCGGCTGTTGAAACAGCTGAAATCAAAAGAGATGGAAGATATTCAATTGATCGTGGGCGGGGTAATCTCAAAAGATGACATTGCAAAGCTGAAAACGATGGGGGTTCAGGGCGTTTTTCCAGGCGGAACCTCTTTTGATGAGATTGTTGAGTTCCTTCAATCTCTATTTTGATCCGGAGGGAAAAGATGGGAGTCGCAAGATATATCAAAGATGAAAAAGATGCCATTAAAGAAACGATCTACCAGTCCGGCATTTCTATAAAACCGGTGTACGGTCCGGAAGACCTTGAGGCGGTGGGCTTCGATTATCAAAAGGATCTCGGTAGCCCCGGGGAATTCCCTTTTACACGCAGTCTGCATCCCCAGGGATATCGAAGTAGGGCCTGGACCACCCGACAGTATACGGGGTTTGGCACGCCGGAGGAGACCAACCAGCGGTTTAAATGGATGATTTCCCACGGCCAGACAGGATTGAATGTGGCCTTTGACCTGCCGACCCAGATGGGCCTTGATTCCGATGATCCGCGTGCAGAGGGTGAGGTGGGACGGGTCGGCATGGCGGTCGACTCCCTTCGGGACTTTGAGATCGCCTTTCGGGACATCCCCTTTGACCGGATCGGATCGGGGCTGACCATCAACGCCAACGCAACCGTTATGCTGGCCATGTATCAGGTGGTTGCGGAAAAATTCGGGTATGCCAAGGACAAAATCAGTGCAACCCCTCAAAACGATATCCTGAAGGAAATGATTGGCCGGGGCGCCTGGATTTTTCCGGTGGAACCTGCAGTTCGTCTTGTCGGGGATTGTATTGAATATTCGGTGAAAGAACTTCCACGATGCAATCCGGTCAGCGTATGCGGGTACCATATCCGCGAATCCGGAGCCACTCCTGCCCAGGAGATCGCCTGTGCATTTGAGATTGCGAAAACTTATATCGAAAATGTGGTGGACCGAGGGATAAAGCCTGAAGCATTTGTCGGGCGGTTTTCCTTCAACCTGAATGTTTTTGGAAACCTCTGGGAACAGACCGCTAAGTTCAGGGCCGCAAGGAAACTCTGGGCCAAAATGCTGAAGGAAGAATATGGGGTTCATGACAAGAAAAAGCTCTTCCTGCGAGGGCTTTTTGGTGGCGGCGGGAGCGGTCTCACAAAGGATCAACCGGAAAACAACATCATTCGGGGTGCATACTACGCCCTGGCTGCTGCCCTTGGCGGCGCCCAAACCACAGCCCTCTGTTCATTTGATGAGGCCTATACCATTCCGACTCCCCGGGCAGCCCTTTTGTCCCTGAGGACGTTGGAGATCCTAATGGAAGAAGTCGGTCTACGGGATACGGTCGATCCCCTGGCCGGATCATACTTCGTTGAGACCCTTACCAAGCAGATGGAAGAAAAGATTTTAGAGGAGATGAAACGGATACAAAAGATGGGCGGAATGCTCCGGGCGGTGGCAACAGGGGCGATTCAGCGGGAAGTGACCCGCCAGGCCTACGAATTTGAAAAAGGGATTCAGAACAAGGAAATTATCAAGGTCGGGGTTAACAAATATATTGAAGGAGATCATCCCGAAGTCGAGCTCCATGAGTACAATGAAGCGGGGGCCCAAAAGCAGATCGCGAGCCTAAAGCTGCTGCGAAAAAAGCGGAATCCACAGAGGGTCTCACGCATGTTGAAAAAACTGGAACAAACCGCGAAACGCAAACAAAATGTCATGCCGGTCCTTGTTGATTGCTGTAAAGCCTATGCGACGGTGGGAGAGATGACAGGGGTCTTTCGTGAAGTCTTTGGTCAGTGGAAGGAACCGGGCATTTTTTAGCTGAAATGATATACAAAAAGAGGTAGAATTGAAGTTGTCACCTGACTCAGATCACATATTTCGTATGGGGTGTGACATCGGCGGGACGTTTACGGATTTCGTCCTGCTCAATGACGCCACCGGTGAGTTCCGGGTCCACAAATGTCTGACCACCTCCGGGGACCCGTCAGAGGCGGTGGAGCAAGGCATCCGGCAGATGTTGGACCAAAGCCCGGGGTTTATCGATCATCTTGAAGAGATTATCCATGGGACCACCCTTGTGATCAACGCCATCATTGAACGAAAGGGCGCATTGACAGGGCTGATCACCACCCATGGCTTTAGGGATGTTTTGGAGCTGGGAAGAGAAATCCGCTATGATGCCTACGATATTTTTGCAGAGTATCCGGAACCGCTGGTGTCAAGGGCCTTTCGCAAGGAGGTCAAGGAGAGGATTACCGGCGACGGGCGCGTTGTTTTGGAATTGGACCTGGACTCGGTGAGAATGGCACTGGCCGATCTGTTGCAAAGGGGAATCGAGTCGCTCTCTGTCTGTTTGATCAATTCCTATGAAAATCCGGTCCATGAGATGAAGATAAAAAAGATTGTAGAAGAAGAGCATCCGGATCTTTTTCTGTCCATTTCATACGAAGTGCTCCCTCAGATCAGGGAGTATGAACGGACAAGCACAACGGTGACAAATGCCTATGTCAAACCGATCACCGAAAAGTATCTCCGGAAGCTTTCCTCCCGTCTGAATTCGCTGGGGTTTCATGGTCGGCTGTTTATTATGCTCTCTTCCGGCGGAATTACTTCATCGGATACCGCCAGAAAATTTCCGGTTCGAATTATCGAGTCCGGTCCCACCGCCGCCGTGATCGCATCTCAATACTATGGCAACATGTTAAAGATCAAAGATATATTCTGTTTTGATATGGGTGGAACCACAGCCAAATCGTGTTTGATCCAAAAAGGGCAGGCCGGTCTGGTTTCGACTTTTGAAGTCGGGCGTGTCCAAAGATTCAAGAAGGGAAGCGGCCTCCCCATCCAGGTGCCGGTGGTCGACCTGATGGAGATCGGCGCCGGGGGAGGCAGCATCGCCAGAATGAACCGGATGGGTCTTCTTCAGGTCGGGCCGGAAAGCGCCGGCGCGGATCCAGGACCGGTCTGCTATGGTCGGGGGGGAGATGAGCCTACGGTAACCGATGCCGACCTTGTCTTAGGTTATCTCGATCCGGATTACTTTTTGGGCGGGACCATGCCGTTGGACAAAAGCGCTTCTGAACAGGTGATTGCGGAAAAGGTTGCCAAACCCCTAAAAACTTCGCTTTTAGATGCGGCTTTCGGAATTCACGATCTGATTAACGAGACAATGGCGGCCGCTGCAAAAACCCATATTGCGGAAAAGGGCGGGAACCCGAACATTGTCACCATTTCCGCTTTCGGCGGGGCGGGGCCGGTTCATGCCTATGGCCTGGCTAAGAAAATCGGTGCGTCCCGTATTCTTGTCCCACCGTTAGCCGGGGTCGGCTCGGCTCTTGGGTTTTTTACCGCACCGATTGCCTTTGATCTTTCCAGAAGCCACAAGGTTAACATGGAAGAGGCTGATTTTGAGGGTATCGAGACACTTTTTAGCACCCTTGAAAAAGAGGGTGAGGCGGCCCTCCGGTCCGTTGCCAAGGGACAGACAATCCGGTTTGAACGCACGCTCAATATGCGTTTTGTGGGCCAGGGAGCAGAAACCGACCTTTCCCTCAAAAGAAAACCCTTTCAACAGTTTAAAAAAGAGGAGATACGGCAGCTTTTCGATGAGTCGTACCGGAAATTATACGGACGAACCTATCCGGAAACTCCGGTTGAATTTGTGACGTTCAAGGTAAGGGCAAGCCTACCGAAACGTTCTTTTCATATTCCTCAGCTGAAAAATGACGTGGTTCCTTTGGAAGATTGCATAAAAGGAAAACGGGAGGCCTATTCTTTAATCCGGAAGGCCTACATACCTTTCACCGTGTACGACCGACCGGGGCTGTTTTCGGGCGCCGTCTTGAACGGGCCGGCCATTGTCGAAGAAAAGGAATCAACGATTATCATCGGAGAGGATGCCGCAGGTACCGTGGATGAATACGGATTTGTTTGGATCACCATCAATTCGGATAAAATAAAAATTAAAAAATGATACTTTCAAATAACTTATAATAACTTTATGAAAGCAATACTTTAGATAAGTTTTCTTCTTGTATGCACTTTTGATAGTCTGGTAAAAAAACCATATTGCTCTCTGAAGGAATTGCCATCATGCAAAAAAAAGTTGAAGGCAGAGACATCGAATCAAAATTTGACCCCATCACACTTGAGATCCTGTGGCGGCGGCTGGTCTCTATAGTGGATGAGGCAGATGCTTCTGTGGCCCGGACCGCTTTCTCCAGTCTTCTGCGGGACGCACACGATTATACCTGTATGTTTACGGACAGCCGGGGACAGGAACTGGTCCAGGGAACCTTTTGCACACCCGGTCAGGCAGGGGCCATGGCCCTGGGCGTAAAAAAGATCATTCGGTCCATTCCCCTGAATCAGTACGAAGAGGGGGATGTTTTCATTGTGAACGATCCTTGGCTCCTGGCCGGTCATTTGAACGATGTCTGTATATTCAGCCCTATTTTTTACAAAGCAAGACCGATTGCTTTTACGGCCTGCGTCTTCCACCATTCGGATATCGGTGGAAGGGTCTCATCTGACAATCGTGAAATCTATGAGGAGGGGCTCTTTATCCCGCTTTTGAAACTTTATGAAGCCGGAATCCCCAATGAATCGGTTATCGATCTGATTCGATGGAACGTCAGAACCCCGAAAGAGGTGATCGGCGATATTCGTTCACAGGTTGCGGCAAACCATGTATGCTCGCAAAAGATCATTGAAATGCTGGAGGATGAAGGTTTTGATACATTGGATGACCTGGCTGATGAAATTATCCGGCGAACAGAAAATAGCATGCGGCAGGCCATTTTGAAGATCCCTGACGGTGTCTATCCCTATGAAGGGGTTATCGAAGGTGCAGGGAATAGAAAGGATATCTTCATTCGCCTTTCAGTATCGGTCAAAGAAAGCGATATCCGGGTCGATTTTAAAGGCACCTCTCCCCAGGTGGAGTGGGGCGTAAATGTGGTGTATAACTTCACTTATGCCTATGTGTTTATGGCGGTAAAGAGTGCATTTGACCCGGACATTCCGATCAACGAGGGCGCGATCCGGCCCATTCAAATGACGGCTCCCGAAGGAACCGTGGTCAATTGTAATTTTCCGGCCCCTGTGGCTGCCCGGATGCAGGTGGGCCATTTTATGACCGAGATGGTATTCAAGGCGCTCTCGACAGCCACTCCGGATCGTATCATAACCGACAGCGGCGGCACGCCGGCACAGACCAATATTTTTTACGGGAAAAGGCATAACGGGAGTCCATGGCACACGATGATCCTTCGAGGCGGCGGGTTGGGCGCCGGCAGCAAAATGGACGGTCCCCACTGTGCCATCTTCCCGGCCAATGGCGCCAACACGCCGGTGGAAATATTTGAGAGCGACACCCCCCTTCGGGTTGAGGTCCGGGAAATTATTTGCGACTCGGGTGGGC
>DRHF01000064.1 GCA_011049715.1 Desulfobacterales bacterium | reverse complement strand
TAGCTAGTGCCCATCCACGACTTTAAAATAAATAATAGAGGTGTCCAATTCAGAAATGAGCAATTTTTGTCCTGATCAAGGCCGCACAAGGGTTTGTGGGTGAGGCGTACGTGCTGTACGCCGCAACCCCAAAACCCGCGGAGAACGCCGAACAGGGCAAAAAGGGCCATTTATGGATGGACACTAACTAATAACCCCCCGATTGAGCTTTCTTCTCTCAATGAAAGTATAGTCTATTTGCTATGTCAAATCAAGGCAAGACCATGTGATGCCGATTTTCATCTTTGAACGGAAATTACAAACGCATTCCCCCTGTTAGCTTGTCGAAATGCAGAGAAGAGCCCGGCATTCGGGGCTGCAGGGTTCTTCAAATCGAACAATCGAGACCTGTGTTCCGGTATGGGATAGAAAAAGAAGAAATAAGTAACTTTAGTTTGCTTTTTTGGCAGAAGAGTTCTTAATAGTCTATAAATTGGCAAAAAGTGATCGTCTTAAAATCGGTCCAACTTTTTTTTGTTAAACCAGGTCCACAAAATACAAAGCCGTTCAGTTTAAAAGCTGATTTCAGAAGAAACACCATCTTTCAACGGAGGATTTCAGATGGAATTTAAACCCAATCCGGATTTTGAGCGATACATGATTGCATTAAACTGCGAAGAGCCCGATCGGATACCACTGGGGGATTGGCATGTGGATGCACTGCCAAAGGAAAACTATATGGGTAAACAGATCGTTAACTTGGAGGACCAGATTGAATTCTGGCTCACAGCAGGATTTGACTATATCACCTCCTCGTCCGGGATCCTCGAACCTGTCCGGGCACCGGAGGGGATGACCATCAAAGGGGATGCGGTTAACACCGCGTATGGCGATGGCGTTGCGCGGGAATGGGCACGTGAACACGATGGCGTCATTACGGACTGGGAAACGTTTGATACATATAAATGGCCTTCGGTGGATGACTTTGATTTATCTAAATGGGATGCCTTCGACCACCTGCTTCCTCCAGGGATGAAGGCAATTCTTCTTCTGGGTAAGATCTATACCACGGTATGGATGTTTATGGGTGCAGAGACCTTTTTTAATGCACTAAAAAGTGACGAAGCGCTCGTCGGTACCATGTTTGAAAAGATTGGGGAGATACAATATGAAACATTTCTCAGGGTCATCGAACATCCGTGCATTGGCGCGGTCCTCAACCCGGATGACATCGCCCACAATACCGGTCTTTTGATACATCCCAAATTTTTAAGAAAATATGTGTTTCCATGGTACAAAAAGATGGGAGATGTATGCCGGGATAAGGGTATCGGTTTTGTCTTTCACAGTGACGGCGACTGTTCAGATGCCATGGACGATCTCATCGATTGCCGCTTCCATGGGTTCAACCCGATCCAGCCCAATTCGATGGATATCGAAGTGGTAAAGAAAAAATGGGGAAACCAGCTTTGCTTGATCGGAAACCTCAATCTGGATTCGACTTTGACCTTGGGGACGCCGGAAGATGTCCGCGCCGAAGTTTATGAACGTATTCGAACCATCGGTCCCGGCGGCGGTTTTATGGTCGCCTCTTCCAACTCCATTACCGACTATGTGCCCCTTGAGAACATGAAGGCCATGATCGATTCCACCTTTGAATTTGGTCGATATCCCATCCAGCTTGAAAAGGGGGCGCTCAAGGGCAAGGTCTCGAAATTTCAGGGAAAGCCCAAACAGAAAATATTATCAACATCTGCGGGACCCCTCAGTGGGGTTGAATATGTATCAGCGCTGCTGGGGAAAGGCCCTTCGTTAGTCGTGGAGATGGTTCAGAAGTCGCTTGAAACCGGCGTCAATTTAACGGATATTGTTAACAACGGATTGATCCCTGCCATGGCCATCATCGGTGAAAAATATCAAGCCGGTGAAATATATATTCCTGAGATGATGATTGCGGCGAGAAGTATGTCCGAAACGCTCCTGCATTTCTGTGCCGCTCCAGGGGAATCGTAGGCATATCCATCTGCACCGATTTGGGTCGCAAATGCTTCCGTTATCGGTGCACCGCCCACAATGACTTTGATGGAATCCTTAAGCCCTCCTTCTATCAGGGCATTTATGGTA
>DRHF01000063.1 GCA_011049715.1 Desulfobacterales bacterium | reverse complement strand
ACTGTCAAGATCATTCCAGGTACTGATGACGACATACTCGCTCTTATCATCCGCATTAACCAGCGTCTCTCCGCATATGTATCCTGGTTGACTTGTGGCCATCCTGCGCAGTTTAATGATAAGCGGCAGTATATCTGCTTTTTTATCATCCGGGACTTTTCGTTTGATCATGACCTTTACAGACATTTGAAACTCCTTTGTTTTTTTTTGATAAAAACTCGTTTTTTGGAAGCTGTGGAAAAAGAAAAAGATAATTCTCGCTACAAAGTCATCCTGTTAAGGATTTTTTAAGCATCAGAAGGAATGCAAAATGAGATGTCAGACCGGGCTCAATTTTGGAAATGAAACGTGCTTCAGGTCAGGTGGAGGAAGAAATTCAGATCAGCTTTTTGATCTTTTATATCATTTAGTTGCGTGGTGTCAATTTATATTTGTGATCTTGTTGGTTTTAGAATACAGAATTAATTTCCGATAATGCAGAAAAGTCTCTCTAATCCAGATATTTCATTTTTGGGCCTTCAATTTTTCCGTTATTTTGACATTTGAATACAAATTCGATAGAATGGACATTGCCATTACAATGTTGCAGATTTCTTGGGTTTTCGGGACGATGGTGAAATATGGGCATTCGGAATGTGTCAAGAAATGGATTCAGTAAGTAGTTAGTGTCCATCCATAAATGGCCCTTTTTGCCCTGTTCGGCGTTCTCCGCGGGTTTTCGGTTGCGGCGTACAACACGTACGCCTCACCGCAAATCCTTGTGCGGCCTTGATCAGGACAAAAATTGCTCATTTCTGAATTGGACACCTCTATTATTTATTTTAAAGTCGTGGATGGCACTAGTTAGAACTAGATGGGGGGAATAGGGGATGTCCGTGAAATATTGAATTTTTTTCAGGTGAGCCGGAAGTTCTAAAGCATTTTATCCTGAATTTTTGCCTGTTGAAGCGATTCGCAAAATCAAAGAATCCCTGGTAGGTTGCTATAAAGAATAAACGGAAAGAAACTCTTATGATGACATTACGACAATTTTCTGCGGAGCCATCCACAATTCCCACCATTACCAGTTGGTATCTGGCCGATTTGAGTAAAGCACAGGGCAAACAGAAATTGTTCACTCATCAATCGCTTCAAAAACTCAAGATTCTTCGTGAGCATGCCTTAATTGAGAGCGCTATTTCTTCAAACCGCATTGAAGGTATAAATGTTGACCAGTCCCGGATTAATACCCTTATTTTGGGAAAACCGCTTTTGAAGGGCCGTGGTCCCGGGGAGGTCTGGCGAAAAAGGGGTAATACCCTTTAAAAAGGGTAATAAAGAGGGCAATAAGTCGTATGGCACAAACACCTGATGAAAAAACATATGTGGAAATCCCCTTTATCGAGCATTTCGTGGAGAGCTGGAATCCATTTGTATTGCACAACCATACAATTGTATGATATAGACATACATTATGAATGTTTTAGCGGAAATATTATCATCTAAGATTCAGGCAGAGATATTTCGCCTGCTCTTCGGAACAAGTGCCGAAGAGTTGCACATGCGTGAGATTGAAAGGCGTTCGGGATATGCCATAGGGACGATACAGACTGAATTTAAAAAATTGCTTCGCCTGGACCTGGTAAAGAAGCGAAAAGATGGGAACCGCCCATACTATCGAGCCAACAGGGAGCATCTCATTTCCCCGGATATTCGTAGTCTTATCCTGAAAACAATCGGGTTAGTTGATATTCTTAAAGACGCATTAAGAGAAGATCCCAACATTAACATAGCGTTTGTATTCGGGTCCATTGTCCGCTATGAAGAAACGGCTGGAAGTGATGGTTATCGGCAAACTGGGTCTAAGGAAACGCACTGGGATGCGTATTATAAGCGGTTGACGGGTATCTCTTTCATGAAAGGATCAGCGATTTCCCACTAGATATGAGGGATTTTTGGTGTTTGCCATGACCGAACGTTCGCAAATCCTCATCGTCGACGATGAACCGATGCTCGTGGGCCTTCTGGAGAAGAATCTAGAAGCCCTCGACTACGATACAATCAGCGCCTCCAATGGAAAGGAGGCCCTGGAGAAAACCTATGCCAAAACTCCCGATTTGATTCTCCTGGACATCATGATGCCGGAAATGGACGGATACGAGGTGCTGGAGCGGCTCAAGTCCGACCAGGCTACTCGTCATTTACCCGTGATCATGATTTCGGGTGTGGGCGATATGGGTAGCGTCGTCAGTTGTATCGAGCAGGGTGCAGAGGACTACCTCTTTAAACCGTTTGATCCGGTTCTTTTAAAGGCGCGCATCGGCGCTTGTCTGCAACGGAAGAGGTGGCACGACCAAGAGCAGTTATACCTGCGCCAAATCGAGGGGCATCTAAAGACTATTGAGGCTGAAAAGAAGCGCTCCGACGGATTGCTGCACGTTATCCTACCCCAGACAATCGCCGAAGAGTTGAAAACAACAAACCAGGTGACTCCGAGGCGCCACGATGAGGTCGCGGTACTCTTCTGCGATATCGTTGGATTCACGCGTTACTGCGAAAGCCACAGCCCCGAGGAAGTCGTGGCGAATCTGGGAAAATTGACAGAAACCTTCGAAAACCTGGCCGACAATCACGGACTGGAGAAGATCAATGCCATTGGTGACGAGTTCATGGCGGCTGGCGGACTCACGGATCATATGGAAAATCCAGTTCTAAACTGCGTTAAATGCGGCCTGGAGATGATTATGGCAGCGGAGCACCTGGCGGCCCGATGGAAGATGCGCATTGGGGTACATGCTGGGCCGGTCACTACAGGCGTGGTCGGGCACAAAAAATTCCTCTTCGGGCTATGGGGCGATACGGTCAACACCGCTGCCCGTATGCAGAGCCACGGCCTGATAAACACGGTCAATGTCACCCGCGATGTATGGCAGCGAATCGCCCACGCGTGCCGTGGTGAATCGAGAGGAGCACTTCCCGTCAAGGGAAAGGGCCGGATGGAGATGTTCCGGGTAGATGGACTTATAGCATAAGACAAACTGTGTAACAGCCTAAGGAATAGTATCCAATTTTGAAGCCCTTAAGTGATGATGGCCCCTTTACTCTAAAGTATGTTAAGGCGATAGCAGGCAATAATGTCTAAGATATCACGAAGACAGTTTATGAAAAAACGGTGATCACAGGCGCTGGAAAAGGGTCAATAATTAGCTTGCGTTCGGTCCAAACAAAGGTTATCCTCTGTTAATCAATAAAATTCCGTCTTAAATTTGCGAGACGGTTTCGTTCTGAAGGAACCACCCATTTGTTAAAGTGGCATTCTCCAGTTAGAGCCGTTGGAAATTATAAAGATAAGGAGGATGTTATTATGCCTACTGGAATTGTTAAGTGGTTTAACGACCGAAAAGGGTTCGGATTTATTGAGCAGGAAGAAGGAGCGGATGTATTTGTTCATCATTCAGCAATCAATGCAGAGGGTTTTAAATCCCTCAATGAAGGCGACCGAGTTTCCTTTGAGATAGAGCAAGGGCAAAAAGGTCCTGCCGCTGTAAATGTTACGGTAGTTTAATTTCTTTTACTGAGTAAAAAAGGGCATTCCGTCTGATAGCGATGGCATGCCCTTTGTGTTTTTATAATAACCTTAATATGAATCTTTGATTTTGGGATTATTTTGACATTTGAATACAAATTCGATAGAATGCACATTGTAATAACAATGTTGCAGATTTCTTGATGCGCCGCACTTGTGAAGGTTCGGGCAAGCATTCTGCACCCGGGTTTCAAATATCTGAAACCCCATCCTCTACTTTGCCGGTAGTGACGCGCTCGTTCTCACTGGACCATAAAGGAGGATAAAATGATAAAAGGAGAATCTATTCAGACGTCTGTACAGCAAAATGATTGGAAAGAGACAAAGGCGCAGTGGGGGGGTGAGAGGCTACCGATTGTGCTATTTCGGCCGTTGGCGGTCGTTGCCCTCATTTTATTTCTCTCTGCGAGTGTCGTCTTCGGAACGGAAGATACTACCTGCAAAAAAACTGGTATAGAGCTTCAGATCCTTGGATCCGGAGGACCGGTCGGATGGGACGAGAGAGCTTCATCGGGATACCTGGTATGGGCGAATGGGCGGCCACTGGTCATGATCGACGCAGGAGGCGGTACTTTCTTACGGTTGCACCAGGCTGGAGCTCGAGTCAAGGATCTTAAATTGCTTAGTATTACTCATTTCCATCCTGATCATGCCTCGGAGCTGCCCGCGCTGCTCTGGAGCGGCACCTT
>DRHF01000062.1 GCA_011049715.1 Desulfobacterales bacterium | reverse complement strand
TTTATCTGCAAAGCCGGGCAGGGTTTTTAATCGGCAGCCGGGTCACTGTTTGAAGGTCTTAGCGGGCGTTTAGCCGGAACCTTCCGAGGCCTTGTTTTCAAGCGCCTTAAAACGAATGACCCGGTTATTATATTTACAGACCGGCTGAGTTCCGGTTTTACACCCGCTTTGACCTGAGTTTGAGCCGCCGACCGATTCAATATCCTGCTCGGCGCTCGGGTCTAAATATATATGGCCTCATTAGTAAAGCCGTGGATGGGCACTATCTAGATATTTTCATAGAGGGTCGGGATGAACGGGTTTTTTTTCAGGTGGATGATTTTAACGGTAGCGATCCTTGTTACCTCTTATCTGATGGACGGGATACATGTCAGCGGATTTTTCTCTGCATTTTTTGCTGCGGCCATTTTGGGTATATTAAATGCATTTTTCAGACCGATATTGCTTGTATTGACACTCCCGATAAATATCCTTAGTCTCGGGCTGTTTACCTTCGTTCTGAATGCGGTTTTGCTGATGATGGTTTCCGGTGTGATCCCGGGTTTTGATGTTTACGGGTTTTGGTCAGGTCTATTTGGCTCTCTTCTGATCAGCTTGATCAGCTGGATTATTACCTCTTTTATCAATGACCGTGGTACGGTTGAATATATCGACTTAAAAAAAATCAGGCGGAACAGGTGGAGATAATAAAAATGAATTTTGATGAACTCGTAAAAAGGCCATATTGCTCTCTAAATGACCATTTTGGGGCGTTTTGATCCGCCTGCGGCGGATCAAAACGCTTTATCCCAAAATGCTCAAAGTCGTTTGCAAATGACTTTTTACGAGTTCATCAATTTTGGCAACAGATTTTTTGTGCTGAAAGGCAATTAAAAGTTGAGGAGTTACCCCGATGGATAGATTGATCATTACAGCGGCCATTACCGGTAGCCGGATTACCCGGGACATCGCACCGCACATACCATACACACCCGAAGAAATCGTCCAATCTTCCATAGAATGCTGGAATGCAGGTGCATCCATCGTCCATATTCATGTAAGGGATCCCAAAACCGGATTGGGCACCCAGGATTTTACACTTTTTCAGAAAGTGGTGAACCGATTGAGAGAGCAGACCGATCTTGTTCTCTGTTTGACGACGTCCGGCATTCCCGGCCGAAACCTGCCAACCAAAGAACGTTTGATACCGCTGGAATTGGAGCCGGAACTGGCTTCCTTAGATGCCGGGTCGATCAACTTGGGAAAAGGGGTCTTTAGCAATCCACCGGACTTTCTGGATGAAGCGGCCAAAAGGATGAAAGAAAAGGGGGTCAAGCCGGAGATCGAGATATTTGATTCGGGTATGATCGTCACCGCCCTTCGCATGCAACAAGAGGGCAAGCTGGATGAACCGCTGCATTTCCAATTCGTTCTGGGCACTCCCTCGGGCGCACCTGCGACGCACAAGTCATTTTTGCACTTATATGAACATATCCCAAAAAAATCGACCTGGTCCATCATCGGGGTCGGCAAAAGTCATCTGCCGATGTCCATGATCGGCCTGACCATGGGGGGCCATGTCAGGGTCGGAATGGAAGATAACATTTACTATGACAAAGGAGTCCTCGCAACAAGCAATGCCCAGTTTGTGGAGCGTATCGTCCGGATTGCCAAAGCATATGGCAGAGAGGTTGCTTCTCCGGATGATACAAGAACTATTCTTGGTTTGCGAGAGTCCAAGGACACATAAACTGAACACCTGCGATATGAAATGATTCGGAGGGAGGGGCGATGATCAAAATCGATATTGGGCAGGTACGCGCCGAAACACCGGGTTGTTCACAGGTACTTCATTTCAACAATGCAGGCGCGTCCCTTCAACCTGACACCGTCTTTCAGGCAGTGGTCGATCACCTGGACCTTGAACGCCGGATTGGCGGGTACGAGGCCAAGGCCCAGTCGCAGGAGAAGGTCGACCGCTTTTACAGCGCCTTTGCAACGCTTTTAAACTGTCAGCCGGAGGAGATCGCTTATGTGGAGAACGCCACCCGGGCATGGGACATGGCGTTTTACTCCATTCCATTTGTGCGCGGGGATCGAATTTTAACAGGACAGACGGAATATGCGAGCAACTACCTGGCTTTTCTTCAAGCTGAGAGGCGTCACGGCCTAAGGATTGATGTTGTACCCAACGACTCTACAGGGCAGATCTCTGTCGATCGACTCGAAGCGAAAATCGATGACCGAGTGAAGCTTATCGCCATCACGCATATTCCGTCCCATGGGGGTCTTGTGAATCCGGCAGCGGCAATTGGTCTGATTGCCCGGAAGTATGGGATATTATATCTCCTTGATGCTTGCCAGTCTGTTGGCCAGATGCCGATCGATGTTCAGGAGATTGGCTGTGATATGCTGTCTGGAACCGGCCGAAAATTCTTACGCGGTCCGCGGGGAACTGGGTTTCTATATGTACGTCAGGCATGCATCGAGTCTCTCGAGCCGCCGTTTGTTGACCTGCATGCAGCCACCTGGGTGGATGAAGACAGGTTTGAGATCAGAAAGGATGCCAAGCGTTTTGAGAATTGGGAAAGCCATGTAGCAGGACGAATCGGGCTCGCACATGCCGTTGATTACGCATTGGGAATCGGACTACCGGCAATCTGGAACCGTGTTCGTTACCTGGCGGAAGTGTTGCGCTCCCGCCTCAGGGATTCTCCGGGCATCGTTGTCCGCGATATGGGTAAAGAACAATGCGGAATTGTCACGTTCACAAAAGAGGGTGAAGCAGCCTCTGCAATTCATAAGCGCCTTTCGGGTCAGGGGATCAACATTTCTGTTTCTACCGTGGCGTCCGCACTCCTCGACATGAAATCCCGTGGACTGGAAGAAGTTGCGCGAGCCTCGGTCCACTACTTCAACACGGATGGGGAAATTGAAAGATTCTGTGAAGCCCTCGATAGGGGTTAAACTTCAAAACAACGACAGCTCTCCATAGCGCTGAGTATACATACGATGCCAGGGGCATCACCACAAACGGCCAATATATCAGAGACGAAGGCTTCCTTGCGTACCGATGCATACACATGCTTTATTGGGATGCCTTCCTGGTTCGCTATTGCCTTTATCCGAGCGATCATTTCCAATCGCTGTTTATTGGCAAATCGTTTTCCCTAGTCGATCAGTTTGACCCCTGCCGCATGCACTTGCCATGACATTGCCTGTGGATAACAAATCGGTTGGTATGTTCCGAAAAGCACCAATCGGTCAAAACAGTTCAACACACCGGCGATATTTTTCTCGAATCGTTTGGTTAGAAGCTCTGAATTTTTCATCCGCTTATTGTAACATTTATTCGTTCAATAAGAAAATTTTGGTTCCGGCTTCGCCGGGTTAGGTATATATGGAGTAATCTGCACAAAATAAGGGCCTGAGATAGTTGGTTTTTTTAGCGGATGTCAAGTTATGCCAATGACTCCTGACAGTAGGATACTCGTAATTTCTGTAACCAGAAAGGGGTTTAATTATTTTAGCCACTATAATGTATATCTAGTCTCAATCTTATAATTTTTCCTCAACATAACGTTTAATGTGCTTCGGGAGGGGTTTTTAAATGCAATGACCAAGATTCAATCTTTCATTTTTCAAACTTAAGATACAACTTGATCTGACATCACGCAGAGTTGAGATACGGTATGGATATGTCAGGTTTTCTGTAGGATGAAAAAACTGAGGTATGTATGGAATACATCAGGTTTTAAACTGGTAAGAAACCTGTGGTACATAGCAGATAGCGCCGCCACCGAACTCCACCATAAATTTCTTCAGAACCCCGCAATCCAGATACCGATAAATAACCTGTTTGACATAGGAACGAAAAAAGCCGTATCGTCGCTCAAACCGCTCTTCATAAACATGTTCAAACGCTTCGAATCGGTCTTCCACGCACCGATAATAAGGAGCGTTTTGAGACTCACGCTGACGGTAGACGGATGCTGCCATGGGGATCGTTATCCGTGTTCATCCGCGTCACTCCGCGGCCTATTTTAAATATTTTTCTACTATTTTTTGATATTCTCCTTCTTTTTTAATTTCATCTAAGGCATTTTGCAGGGTTTGTATCAATG
>DRHF01000061.1 GCA_011049715.1 Desulfobacterales bacterium | reverse complement strand
TCACCGTCACAAAAAAGAAACGCTTCCATTGTCCAAGCCTCACCAAATAAACCTGTAAAATGACGCTCCCCCGACTTACCAAGGAGGAAATTAAACCAAGGAAGCATATCTGTTACCTCTGTTCCGCTCATATCCGGCATTGGATCTCCAACCATCAATACCGGGGGAAGCAATTTCTCTGGGGGTTCAAGCGCACTATCCTTGATTTCCATTGCCCTACCGGCACAACTAAACACTAGAGCCGTTATAAATAATACGAGTAGCTTTTTCATTTCCTCTCCCCTATTTTATATTGGCGCCGAAACAATGGCAGACACGATTAGTTTGACCAGCGCCCCTATCGCAGCAACCGCGACTATCCCTACCCCCCACCACAACCTGGATATTGATTGCTTATGGAGTGCCACTTCGACGGGCAGCCCGTTTATTTTGTCCAGGCTCTCTCGAATATACTCAATATCTTTAGCCATGTTTGCCAAGTCAACCTCGTGAAGACATAGTCCATGAGCGCACATCTGATCTCTCCTTACTTCCGAGTAAACACCATTTTACCGAATGAGATTGATTTGCGATCACCCGGAACACAGCTAATGTAATCGGATTCAGTCAGGTCTACCGTCCCGATGATGATGCTTGTGTAATCAGATTCAGCAGCGTATTGAGATACCGCTTTAAGGTCCTGTGTGCCTTCGGCTGTTACCAAGCGGACGTCGGCTGCCTTTTTTGATCGGTTCTCGGTTTTGCGGTAAAACCACTTTATCTCATATCGCCCGGTTAGCTCTGGATGATACTCGACGTGGCCTACGCCATCAGCCACGTATTTTGTGTTATAAACATACCGCCGATCGCTGCCTGGCCAGTAGCCATATTCAACCGCTCCAAATCTTTGGAATTGGTGGTTGTCGCCCGATGTGCTGAATTGGGTGCTGTGCTCATAGCCTGAAAATTTGTCCACCCACACGGTGTGGGTTTCGGGGCTGTTTGTGCCGGGCACGTCCGGGTCTGAAGGTTCCGGGTCCGGGTCGGATGGCTGAGGTGCGACTACTGCCGGCGGCTTCGGATCCCCCTTCCACGTGCGCCCCTCCGGATATCCTGTTGAGAGAAAATGTTCGTATGGGTGACTGCCGTAATATGCGTCGGCGGCTACGTCAGGGTTGGATTTCAGGTATTCGGCCGAATTGAACCAACTTGGTACACCGGCAAGTGCAATCCCGGCAAACATGAGAATTGCGATCGCTATGGATAAGCGTATTTTTTTCATTTCAATATCCTCCTACCTCGTTTCTGGGCGTCCTTTTCGTCGGTTTCTCCATGCTCGAAATCCAAAGTAATTAACGAAAAACCAGGCGATCCAATCAACGACTATCACGTCGTTGACGTAAAGACCGACCTCCCGGAACAACTTATCCCAATATTCTTTGCCGGCCTTCACCATATACCGATACTCACCTCCGGCCAGTACCAGATAATCAAATCTATACCCATAATCATGTATTGTTCCAGGAATTAGCATAATGTCAGTCGGCGACATGCCGGGTATCCACCATATGATTCTGGGAAAACTCGCTCCGTCATAAATAAATCCTTTAGGGATAACGCATCTTATTCCATCTGGGAGCGTGAAATACCAATCTTGCTTAATTTCCCACTGCCGAGGGGCGGTCAAAAGAATCCACAGGCGCTTAAAAAACGGCTTGCCTTTTGTTGGTATTGGGATTCGCTGTATGATAGGCGGTTGAATCATTATCCCTTCACCAGCTTAATTTCACAGTCATCAGGTCGAGGTAAAAATATTTCATCGCTCTGAGGCTCAACAAAATACAGGGTCTCGGTATCGTCTATCAGCCAGTTTATGGCGTGTGGCATCGGCAATTGTCCCCAGACCTCTCCGAAGCAATACGGCCGGCGAAGAATATTGGGATAAGTTGTTCCGGGAGGTCGGTCTTTACG
>DRHF01000060.1 GCA_011049715.1 Desulfobacterales bacterium | reverse complement strand
TTTATCTTTTCGGTCGATGGAAAGAGAACCCAGGACGCTTTTCCCCAAATCTTTATATCTTTTTTCAAAAGACGATGGCCAGGTTTGAGGCATTGAAATTTCAGCCTTTGGGGGCTTGCGGGAAACCATCGCATCTCTGTTTTTCTTTTTAAAACGTTCCAACGGTTCGCCTGTAACGATTACGATCTCCCAAGGCTGGGTATTGCCCCAGGAAGGAGACCACAGAGCGTCGGCTATTAAATCTTGAATGATTTCGCCGGGTACAGTTTTTTGGATAAAACGCCGGATACTGCGTCTGCCGTGCACAACTTCTCGAAGTTCCATAAACGCTCCTTTTTATTTTCCGGTAATTTATACCCCAATCGAGTCAAAACTCGATTAGTTGTTATTCGTTATCAGTTATTTATTTTACACTCGGGCACTCAAAAAATATCTCATAGGGACAAATTTCTTTACAATAACTGTGGTCAAAATGTGGGAAAAGAGGAGTGATGGCTTGTGCTTCATTGGTAATGATGAATTCCGGATCGACCTCTTTTATAAATCCCGAAGATTTGAATACTTGAATTACCGGGCGATGCACATGCATTAATGCAAGTTGAATTCTTCGTGTCTTTAATTCATCATTCAATACACGTAACTCATCTGTCCCGGTGATATCGATAAATCCTACCGCCTGGAAATCCAATAATAAAAACCTGACAGGGGTTTTCTGCTCATTCAATCGCTCGAGTAAATGTTCAATTGTATATTCAGCATTTGCAAAGCAGATGCAGTTATCCGAACGCAGGTGGACCAATTGAGGACAGCGCGGTATCTTATATACATCCCCATTGACAAACATATTACGCTTAGGATCCCTTACGACACGGACGATTCGCGGGTGCATTGTTTTCCAGAAAAAAAATATGAGCGTTGACATAACGCCGATCAACAGCGCGTAATCCGGTTTTGTTAAAAGGACCATTACAAATACGATTGATGCCACAATCCCGTCATCTCGATTCATTTTCCAAAGCACAATGATTTCTTTGGGGTGAAACAAAAGTAAAACCGCACTGATAATCAACGCAGCAAGGGTGGCTTTAGGAATGTAAGTGAACAACGGGGTAAAAAAAAGCAATGCAAGGGCAACGATAAGGCTTGTCGTAACACTAGAGATTCCTGTTTTTGCACCACAGGCGTAATTGATGGCTGACCTGGAAAATGAACCACCTACCGGATAGCTTTGAAAAAAAGAACCGACCATGTTGGCCATCCCCTGCCCGACAAATTCCTGATCGACATTTACCTTTTGTTTGGATTTAGCAGACAGTGCCTTGTCGACAGAATATGTTTCGGCAAAGTTCACGAGGGCAATAACAACAGTAGGGCCTATGAGTGAACTGATCGTATTAAAATCTGAAAATGGCACATTCAGAAGCGGTAGACCCTTGGGAATCATACCGACTATGGCGATCTCTCGGTCCTGTAATTGAAACGCAACAACCGCAAATGAAGTTATAACTATCGCAAGAAGTCCCGAAGGAAAATTTGGACGATACTTTTTTATGAAGTAGATAATGCTGAATGCAACAAGTCCCATCACAAGCGTCGGGATATGCGCTGAAGGCAATCTTTGAACAAGTTCTAAAAGCATGGGAAAAATGAATTCATGCCGGGATACGGTAATGCCAAGAAAGTGAGGAATCTGAGTGGCTATGATGATAAGCGCTACAGCTGATGTAAATCCTTTGACAGCCGAATGGGAAATAAAGGACATTAATTGCCCCAGATGTAATAAGCCGATACCCAAATATAATACGCCCACCATAAAAGAAAGCACGAAAGCCAGTTCAATGTAGTGAGCGGTTCCTGGTTCCGCAAGTGGGGTGAGCGTCGAAAGGACCAGAAGGCTCACAATCGCTTTAGGACCGGTCGCAAGCTGCCGCAAACTGCCCCAGAGCGCCCCGATTAAAGGCGGTATCGTTGCAGCATAAAGCCCGTATACCGGCGGCATTCCGGCAAGCATGGCATAGGCCATTGACTGCGGAATGAGAACGGCTGCAACAGTTATCCCTGCAATGAAATCATTTCTAAATGATGCGATTTTATAGTCCCTGATCCATGAAAAAAATGGGAAAAACAGAGAGGACATGTTTTTATAAATTATGTTAGTTGACATTTTTTATTGGTTTATTGATTAATTTCATCAGAATAATAGTAATCCACGGTCCGCAAAACATCGTGAAAAAAAGAGGATCATTTCCAAATGTGATCAAATACGTTGCAATTGACTCCAGGTCAGCATCGTAACCCAACCTCTATGCTTCGCAATTTGTATTCCGAGTTGTCAGTGGAAAAATGACCGGAGTTTTCCTGGTTCCTTTAGACGGGGACTAGGGAAAATCGTGTGTTCTATTTTAAGGCCTGCAATCTGTTTTGCCGGTGCTCGATTTTGATGATCGATAAATGATTTTGGGGGCTGGGGCCTAAATTTTACATCTACCGCTCCACCTTGCAACCGATATATATCTATTTTATGTCAGATTGTCAAGTCAGGTAGGATTTAAATTCAACCGAGAAAGCGGGATCATCCGTCACCTTTCCCAATAATTATGTGACTCTTTTGGCCACTTAATTGCTTTTTTGTTTGAACAGGCTGTCATCCAACAGAAACGAGTTCTCGGGCCAATTGAACCGCCTCTGCCGCATCTTTGGCATAACCATCAGCACCTATTTTATCGGCAAATTTCTTATCTATCGGTGCCCCGCCGACAATTACTTTGACATTATCCCTCAATCCTTCAACTTCCAGAGCCTCAATAACTCTGTGCATTTCCGGCATTGTGGTCGTTAATAATGCGGATAAGCCTAAAATATCAGCCTTTTTTTCTTTCACTGTCTGAAGGAGTTTATCAATCTTTACGTCCACACCTAAATCAATGACCTTAAAACCAGCGCCTTCAAGCATCATGGTCACCAGGTTCTTCCCGATATCATGGAGGTCGCCTTTAACCGTACACATGAGGATCGTTCCTTTGGTTTCGATTTCATCCTCTGTTAATAACGGTTTGATTTTTTCAAGCCCCAATTTCATGGTCATGGCGGATACCAGCATTTCCGGCACATAGATCTCACCATCGGCAAATCGCTTACCGATGATATCCATGGCGCTGATGAGAGCGTCATTGATAATCCTGTTCAGGTCGATGCCGGAATCGATGGCGCTTTGAACCTGCGCCTCGATTTCCTTGTGTTTTCCATCGACAACCATCTCTTTGAGAATTTCAAGCATTTCACTCACGTCTGATTTCCTCCTAGTCGGTATGAATCGGATAGGAACCATATTTTAAAACGGTGTTCCGCATCGCCATATAATTGTCAAATTTTGCCCAATCCGGTACGGAATTGCCTGACCCGAGACAAAATCCGCCGCCAGGAGCGACATTTTCAATCAGTTCCTTTACCACTGCCTCTACTTCGGATGGGGTGCCGCTTCGCAACAATTCGTTGGCCACATTACCTGCAAGGCAGATTCGATCGCCGAACATTTCTTTGAATTTTACGATATCCATGCAGGTCGGGTCGATGGGTTGAATCAAATCCACACCGATACCGATGATGTCCTCCATCAGTGGGTTCAGGTCTCCATCCGAATGCATGAAAAACAGGCGGTCTTTTTCATGACACCGCCGGGCCATCTCCTCATACCATGGAAATACATGATCCCGAAACGCTTGTGGAGAAATCATGGGTCCATTGCCAAAGGCAAGATCATCAACCACCCAGATCGCGGCGATATGCGGCATTTCAAAAATCTGTTCCAGGCCTCCAAACTGGATTTCCGCCACTCTTTTAAAAACATCCGCCACCAGCTGCTCATCTATTATCAATGATGTGGCAAAATGATTGAATCCCATTAACATCCATGTCAATGTAAATATTTTGCCGGAAAGGGCGACGACTTTCATTCCTTCGGGCAGAAGGTCTTTCGCTTTGTGGAAGCTTTCGAAATCAAGTTCGGCGGCGACTTCCCAGGGAAATTTTTCAAAATCCTCCCGGGTTTTAATAAAGCTGGTAATCTCCAGGTTCCAGGCCTCGTCCAGGTCTGCATCCGGAGAATCCGCTAACATCACCTCTCGGATCACCTTTGAGATTTTTGATTCTTTGGTGACTTTTCCCGGTTGCATCATACCGACGGTCAGTGGGATAAAATCATATCCCGCTTTCATCCAAAACTCTACCTGAGACTCCAGATCGTCCGGGGTGACCTCCCGGCCTAGAAATTGACTTTGGATCGAATAGTCGATAAGCGCTTCAACCAGTGGAACCCTGTCCGGTTCTTCATGGCGAGCTGTCTTCCGGATCCGTTCAAAATCCGGTTTGAAATCCATGGTTGCCTCCTTTCTCAAAAAACCAATCTCCCCCTCAACCCCGTTTTTCCGGGGTCCTTATTTATACATCATGCCGGGAAGCCACAGGGACACCTCCGGGAAAATAACCACTATGGCAAGGGCGACGAAGGTCAGCCAGAGGTAGGGCAGGTTGGCCCGATAGATCTTGCCGACGGAGATCTCATCACCGACCACACTTTTTAAATAAAATATCGACGGGCCGAAGGGCGGTGACAGATAAGAGATGTGCATGTTCATGCAAAAGACCACCCCGAACCAGACATTGTCGAAGCCTAGGTCCAAAATGATGGGCACGAACAGGGGCATGGTCAAGAGGACAATGCCGATCCAGTCCAGGAACATGCCCAGGAAGATCATGATCAACTGCATGCCGATGATGACGCCCCACTTACCGAAGGGAAGGGCCATGACCGCGCTCCTGACGAACTGATCTCCTCCGGCCAGGGTATAAACGCCGATGATGGTCTGAGCTCCGAAGAAGAGCCAGGCCAGCATACACGAGACCTTGATGGTGTCGTAGAGGGCCTCCTTGATTCCGCTAAAGGTGAATTTGCGGTTTATGGCCGCGGAAATGACCGCCCCCAAGACGCCGATGCCGGCCGCCTCGGATGGGGTGGCCACGCCGCCGTAGATCGACCCCAGGACGGCCGTGGCCAGAAGACCCGGCATGATCAAACCCTTGAGCAGGATCAATTTTTGTTTGAGGGGAATGTTCCGTTCTTCTTCGGTGGCGGCCGGAGCCATCTCCGGTTTGAGCCAGGTCGCTATCACGATATAGGCGATGAACAGCAGCCCCAGGATCAGACCGGGAATGATGCCGGCGATAAAGAGCTCGCCCACAGAGGCACCTGCCGTCATCGCATATACAATGAAGACCACGCTGGGAGGAATGAGGGTGGCCAGGCCGCCGCCGGCACAGATGCTGCCTAAAGCGATCCTTTCGTCGTATTTCCGCTCCAACATGCCGGGCAGAGCAATCAAACCGAAGGTAACGATCTCGGCTCCTACAATGCCGACCATGGCGGCCATGATGGTGCAGGAGATGATGGTCCCGATGGCCAGCCCGCCTCGAAAGGGGCCGGACCAGATGTGGACCGCCTTGAATAACTGATCAGCCACTCCTGATTGCCGCAAAACGGCGGCCATGAAGATGAACAACGGCACCGCCACCAGGGCATAGTTAAGCATCATGTGATAGACCCGGCCTACCAGCATGACCATCACCCCGAAGTTGAACAGGGTAAGGCAGAAAATCACGGCGGTGGCGCCCATGACCCAGGCCAGGGGCAGGCCCGTCAACAGCAGCACAATGAAAGTAGCCACAAGCAAGACAGTGATCAGTTCGATGCTCATAGCTTACGCCCTTTGATCGCCAGGTGGAGATCTCGAACGAATTTGGCCATGCCTTGGAGCAGCAGCAGGGCGACGCCAACTACCAGGGCCATCTTTATAGGATAGATCGGCGGATCCCAGGCAGAACCGGCCGTTTCTCTCACCAGGATCGACCGCCAGGCGTAGTTTGCCGAAGCCCAAAAGAACACTCCCAAGTAGAGGACAAAAAAAGGAAAAGTTATCGAGTCTATGGTGGCCCGCTGCCGGGGCGTAAGCCGACCGTAGATCAAATCGATCTTGACGTGCCGGTTATCTTGCAAGGCCCATGCACTACCCAGTACGTAGCTGACGCCACATCCGAAGACCATCGATTCGCTGACCCAGAGGGTGGGAAGGTGAAAAAGGTATCTCATCAGGATCTCGTAAATGACGAAGACGACAACGATCAGGATCAGCCAGCTGCTCGCCTTGCCGGTCCAGATAGAGATGGCATCTATGATGGCTAACAATTTTATCATATTTGTTCCTTGTATCTTTAGAGGGAAATGGGGGACTGGGTGTCCCCCTTTCCCCGGCGGTCAGTCCGGCTAACCTGCTATTTGATGAGTCCCAACTTTCGGAGCCAGTCCTTCTGAGAATCAATGACCTTCTTGGCCATGGGGCTCTTTTTGGCAAACTCATCCCAGATTCCCCTCGCCTCGGCCCGGACCTTTGCCAAATCCTCTTCGCTCCAGGTCAGTGCTGTGACGCCTTTTCCCTTCATCTCGGCGATGGCCCTGACATCATCGACATAAATTCTCTCGAGACTGTCCCAGGCCCACTCCCGGGTGGCCGTGTGGAGGATAGCCTTGATGTCATCGGGCAGCTTGTTCCACTCGTCTTTATTGACGGCGAAATCTGCAAACGGCATGGAGTGGAAGCCGGGGTAATTGAAATATTTGGCCACCTGGAAGAAACCCATCCGCTGGTTCATGGAGGGGGAGGCCCAATCGCTGGCGTCGATGACGCCCTTGTCCAAGGCAGAGTAGACCTCGCCGCCGGGCAAAACGACCACCGAAGCGCCCAGTTTCTGCATCAGCATGGCCGTCATGCCTTGGGGCACCCGCATCTTGAGTCCTTTAAAATCCTCCATTCTTCTAATCGGTTTGGTGGAAACCATGGACTCGATGCCCCAGAACATCCATCCGACTGAGTGGACATTATAGGGCTTGTACATCTCATTGAGCATGTCCCAACCGCCCATGTAGTACATCCAGGCGTCCTTCTGCCAGGGGTCGGAATAGCCGGCGATCAGGTCGCTGATGGCCGCGAAGCCCGGCTCCTTGCCGCTGTAGTAACCGGGCCAGCTGTGCATGGCCTGGAGGACGTTGTTCTGGACAGCCTCCAGGAGCTCGAAGGTGGGCACGATGGTGCCACCCGGATAAGGCGTGATTTCCAACCGCCCGTTGGTCAAGACCTTGACCCGCTCACAGAAGTCAACAAAGGTCTTGTAGGACAGCTCGGCCGCGCTCCACAAAGCCTGAGCCTTCCATTTGATGGTTTTGGCTGCAGATACCGAGGGGACAATTAACACAAATATAGCCGACAGGATAATAATGGTCGAAAGCAGTTTTTTAACAGTCATTTTATACTCCTTGTTTTAGATGTTGAAAGACCAGATAAGATCTGCATACGAGTTGTATCTTTCACAGGTTCATAAGGTAACAAAATTGAAAAATGCTTTAAATTTCACCTCCTTTCGATCGATTTTTACCATCGAATTAAACGGGATTGGCTGAAAATAATAGATTCTTTAAAAAAAGGAAAACACATGAAGGGCTACAATGTGGCATCTGTTATATTAAAAGAATTGAAATGTTGTCAAGGAATAAAATGTAAAAATACGGATTGATCAAGTCGACCCACAAAATATCTGAAAGGATAATAGGATCTCAAGTTTCGCACCTGATATTTTAAGGAAAGTCGCCTCAGGCATAGGGTAAAAAGAAACCAGACCATCGCGTGCCTGTGCACGGTGATTACTTTAAAGATACCGATTCAAACTGATTGCCTCATTGTTTTTCCAAAAAAATTTTATTTGCCCCACACCAGATGCGGCATTGTGCCCGATTGGGGGTGCGAAACTTGAGTTTATTGCTAAAAATGTATAGCAGTATTAATTAGATCGTTCAGTTTTTGAACGAAACAACACGAATGCCCCGCCATAAAAATATTTGTATCTTCCGCTTCTTATGATAAAAAGATTTAATCTTTCAAAAAATTTTTCAACAGTGACAATTTTATAGATCCGGCCAACCTTATATAGAGAGTGCCATGGATTGCATATCATAACCCCGTTTCTAAAACCACAGAGGCGGGGTTTTGTCTAGAATAGAAGAATATTAAGTCAACAGAGATATTAAAGTGCAAAGGAATCTACTTCTTTACAGTTTTTTTGGTATTCTTGTTTTTGGGACATTCGCGGAAATGGTTTTTGGCAAACCGATAACTATATTCATGAGTGGGGACGTCATGTTGGGGAGAGGCATTGATCAGGCGTTACCCCATCCGAGTAATCCTGTCATATACGAGCAATATATGAAAAGCGCCAAAGGATACATAGAAATTGCAGAGCGGAAGAATGGCCTCATTCCTTATCCTGTCAGTTATGCATACGTTTGGGGATATGCGCTTGATGAGTTTAAGCGGGTATCGCCTGATTTAAGGGTGATTAATTTAGAGACGAGCGTAACCAAAAGCGACGATTATTGGCCGAATAAGGGCATCAACTACCGGATGAGCCCGGAAAATATTGCCGTTTTGACAGCTGCTAAAATAGATTATTGTTCTCTCGCAAATAACCATGTTCTTGATTGGGGATATTCAGGGCTTATGGAAACCCTGGAGACTTTGAAAAAAGCCAATGTGAAAAGTGCAGGAGCAGGGAGCACCCTTAAAGAGGCCGCAATGCCTGCAGTGATGGAAATAAAGGGGAAAGGCCGAGTCCTTGTGTTTTCCTATGGGACCACAACAAGTGGGATCCCTTCTAGTTGGGCAGCTTCGGATAAAAAGCCTGGAGTAAATTTGCTGAAAGATTTGTCCGACAAAGCGATGAATTCTATCAAAGAAAAAGCGAAAGAATTGCAACAACAGGGAGATATCATCGTTGTTTCGATTCATTGGGGAGGGAACTGGGGATATCAGATCGCTCCTGCACAAGTAAAATTTGCGCATAAACTAATTGATGAGGCAGGCGTTGACATAATTCACGGACATTCCTCACACCACGTCAAGGGAATAGAAGTTTATAAAGGCAAACTGATTATTTACGGAAGCGGGGATTTTCTGAATGACTATGAGGGGATCGGCGGCTATGAGCATTTCAGAAGTGAACTATCGTTGATGTATTTTGTAAGTGTAGAACCTTCAACGGGAAAACTCGTTCAATTGCAAATGACGCCGACCCGGATTAAAAACTTCAAAGTGAATAGAGGATCCAAAGCCGATGCGCTATGGTTAAGGGATATGTTGAACAGAGAGGGTAAAGCGTTTAAAACCGGCGCAAAACTGAACAAAGATAACACGTTAACCCTACAGTGGAATTAATCGATCATCGTCACGAAAAATTTCTGTTCGACTTCAAAAAAAATATGATTGCCAGAGATACATATGATAAGGGGGCCATCCCATAAGCGCTAAGTCATTTTTACTATGGGGGACGGTGAAAGGTTAACTGAAAAAAAATGAACATCGAACATCGAACGTCCAACATCGAATGTTGAATGAGGAAAAAAGGAACTTAGGGAGACCCAGAGATGGTTAAAACTTATCCAGCGTGTACCTTTAATTAAAAAACCTGAACTACTAAATGATATTTTAGAGGAAACAGAAGAATTAATTAAGATTTTCGTTACGAGTATCAAAACGGCTGAAAAGAAACAGAAATAGGTGTTGGATGTTTGTTTTTCATTCGACGTTGGACGTTCGATGTTCGATGTTCGACGTTCATCTTTCAAAACAACCTTGTACGACATAAATGTAACCTGTGAATGTTTACAAAACAACTTAGCGCTTATGGGGGGCCCCGATTAAATAGCCCTTTGGAATTTAATAGGATATATTTTCATTATTGACAAATTGTATGGCAAAAGGGCTAGCTGATGAGCAACGTTGACATGCAGGAAAGAGAAGAGAAAAAGTGAAATGCGATTCAGGCCTTGTATAGACTTGCGCAAAGGGCGGGTCGTACAGATTGTGGGCGGCTCTCTTCAGGACGGATCCCTCGATGTTCTAAAGACCAATTTCGAGACTGAACGTTCTGCAGAAGACTTTGCACAAATGTACAAGAAGGATGATCTCCCTGGCGGTCATGTAATCTCCCTCGGCCCCGGAAATCAGGACGCGGCGTTCTCGGCCCTTCGCGCATTCCCAGAGGGGTTCCATATGGGAGGCGGCATCACCCCGGCCAATGCGATGGACTATCTCGATGCCGGAGCCAGCCACGTGATTGTCACCTCCTACATATTTTCCGGCGGTCATGTTGAAAAGAATCGACTCCGGTCACTCGTGAAAACAATCGGCAGGAACCGGCTGGTTTTGGATTTGAGTTGCCGAAGGCGGGGATCGGATTTCTGGATTGTGACTGACAGGTGGCAGCGTTTCACAGATGTACCGGTGAACCGTGATACGCTTTTCCAACTGGCAGATTATTGTGACGAATTTCTTTTGCACGGTGTTGAGGTTGAGGGAAAGATGCAGGGAATTCAGCCCGACCTTGTTGAGATCCTGGGCAAACATGCTCCCATCCCCGTGACGTACGCCGGTGGCGTCAAGGATCTATCGGACTTGGACAGAGTGAAGGATCTTGGCCGAGGACGAGTCGATCTGACGATCGGGAGTGCCCTGGATATTTTCGGCGGAAACATCCCATACAAGAGCGTTGTCGAATGGCAGCGCTCAAACCAATGAACCGGAAGAGCCGTCACATGATCACCGAGATCTCATCCACATCGTGTGAGATAAAAAATTAACTCAACCTTGACGGCTTCGTAATCCGCCTGAAGCGGATTACGAAGCCGTCTAATTTCGACTTTTTACGAGGCCGCAAGGCGTTCAAGCAGTCTGTCATACTCGCCGGCGACGTTTTCCCACAAAAAAGACCTCATTTCCTGTGCCAGTCGGGTCCGGACGGTTTCATACTTCTTGTAATCCGAAATTATCGTAAAAAGCTTTTCAACAAGGTCGTGTCTGTTTTTATAAAGAAAATCTCCATGGAACGCTTCGGGGAGAATCTCAGGATATGAAAGCCTGTCAGGCAAAAGCGGCACACATCCCATCATCATCGCTTCTATCACGGACATGCCGAAGTTCTCCTGCATGGCGGTGCTGATGACAACCGCCCCCCGTTTAAGCCATTTTTCATACTCCTCCCTTAAAGGAACATGGCCGAACTGAAGAATTCTGTCCTTAAATTTTTCTTTGGCCCGGATAAAAGTTTCGGGTATCATCCCAAAATTGTCTCCCATGAGTGCGATACGAAAATCGAGCCCTCGGTCCTTGAGTTCTTCAAGCACCTTAAAAAACATTTCATGATTTTTATCAAAACTCCACCTGTGGTTCCAGACAATGAGAGGCGGATTCGTCTGCTTTTCGGCATCGACATCCCCGCAGGGCGGCAGCTTGATACCGGGATAGAGGACTTCGGATTTTTCACGGATCTTATCGGCCAACCCCCGGGGCCTGAAATCGCGCCCCCTTTTCAGAAACTTCGGTACGGCAGTTAAAAAGGCATCCCTGTGCATTTGCGAATTAAACACAACCATGTCGGCTACAGCCGCTGTGGTAATATTGATTATTCCAAGCTGAAAGGCGCCTTTGTCGCCGGGCGGCTGGGGATAGGTCATCTGATTTTCATGAAAATATGCAAGGACAGGTGGACAGGGCAAATCGACAAGTGCTTTGAAATCCGCCAGGTTGAAGAGATCGGTGACGATGATGCCTTCATATTTGTCAAGTGGAGGGATGATATCCGCGATATGGAGCGCTGCTCCAAGCATTCGCCAGCGCCAGTTTTCCCCGGGCATGGAAACAACATCGATATCATGAGAAGAAAATTCAGACAGTCCGTTGACAAAAAGTGCATGGGAGCCGAGACAGTATGTTTCGATAAATAGGTATTTCAGAATGAATCACCTAAAAGCGTTGTTTATTTGGAATTGGTTTGCGAACAAAAATTGTATACGGAAGGTGGGCCTGCCGGTCAATATCTAATATTTGATATGGTTCCCTTTGGTTTGCCTTTAAAGGGCTTGATGTTTTTTGAATAAGGGACTATACAACCTCGGTTTTATATAAAATGGCTATCTTCGTTGTCCGGATCTTCATCTTGTGGCAACACATCAAGAAACAATATATCGTATCACTTGCGTGAATAAATGAAAGAACAGGAGATCCATTATCATGATAATAAAGAAAATAATCTGTAGTTTAAGCAACCTGATTTTAATTGTTGGATTAATCGCATGCAGCAACGATACTACTCAAACCAACCAGACAGCACCGACCGTTCAGCAGAGCCAACCATCGGTTCAAGGTTCCACCGCTCCTCAACCCAGCTCAACCAAAGGAAAGGTGTTGGAAAAAATGGACTCGAACAACTACACCTATGTGCGGCTGGATGATGGTGCCGGAAATGAAATCTGGGCTGCCCTTCCCAAAACAGAATTAGAGATAGGGGAGGAAATCTCATTGATGGGTGGCACTGTTATGAGTAATTTTACCAGCAAATCCTTGAACCGGACATTTGAGTCGATCATCTTTGCCTCGGGTGTAGTTAGAGGTTCCGGAGATAAGACGGCCCAGGTCTCTGTCAGCCCCCGTGATATGGGGTTACAGTCATCCGGTGGCAGCGCCCGTACGATTGTGGCTTTCGCAGACCTTAAAGTTGAAAAATCAACCGCTCAAAATGCCTACACAGTCGATGAACTTTTCGCGAAAGCTGCCGATTTGAATAAACAAAAAATAACGGTAAAAGGGCAGGTTGTGAAGTTTTCCCCTAACATCATGGGAAGAAACTGGATACATCTTCAAGACGGTACCGGAGACCCGGCGAAAAATACACACGACCTGGTGGTTACGTCATCGGAAACCACAGAGAAGGGCGCCATCATCTCCATAGAAGGTGTTCTATCCGCTGATAAAGATTTTGGTTCCGGATACCGATACGATATAATCATCGAGGAAGCGGTGGTTGTGGGACCAGGCGAGTCGCCCTAACGCTGCAATAATTTCACTTTTTGCAACGTCAGGGTTGCTGCAACAATTAGATCCATATCTTTCATCTCAGGATCGATTGTATAATCCTCAATACGTGGCTGCCTCAGTATACCCAAAAGAAATGGTATTATCTGTTGCCAGTACTTCCTTTAATTCGATCTTTATTCCTACAAAATCTGAAGGGTCGCCCGGCAGATTTTTAAGAAAAGGAAATTTTTGTATGAGCAGGCCTAAAGCCTTTTGCATCTCTTCGGGGTCTTCGATTAATGAGGCAGTCCCGGTTCCTTTTATATATTTCAATTTTTGAATATCATCCCATTCAGGACAATCATGGTCGATTGCAAAAGCGACCTTTCCATTATTTCTAATCTGCTCTGCTTTCCTTGAGTCTTTTCGGGTGACAACGTATAGGATGTTTTCATTATCATCCGTTGCATAATCTAAACCTCTCACGCAGGGTACGCCATCAGAATCAATTGTAGCAAGATGGATCAGGTTGTGGCTTTGAACAACTTCTTTAACTGTTTCTTTCACATTCATTTTAGTTTCTCCTTTTTTTGCATCCCTATAAGTTATTGTGGTTAAAATGGGTCCAAAAGACCGGTTTATATCAAGCCGGCACGATCGCCGGCATATTCTCCTTTTGTTGTCGATACAGGTGCTTGAGCAGATAGATCGATCAGTTGATTGTGCCTTTTGTTTGTCTTAATAGACCGGTCTATTAATAGATACTCTAAAAAAATTCCGCTGACCGGCATTTTTCCATATTTCAGGGCGTTAAAATATATCTAAAGATAAACTGCTGATGGTTTTCCAGCGGTTCCGGGCTTTTTTCAATCTTCATACGGATGAGCGCACCCTCCCAGCTGGAAACCAGGAAATCAGCAGCCTTTCTGGCATCAAGAAGTCGAGATACTTCCCCGGATTTTTGGGCTTCCTGAATGAGGCCGGCATAGATGTCGACCATGGAATCCATTGCCCCTTTGAGTTTATGCTGAAAGGAAGGGCTCAAATCTCCCATCTCCTGCGAGAGGTTGCCGATCGGGCAGCCATAGGCGTAGTCCTTGGATTTAAAAAAATTTATAAAAAACTGAAGAACCTCATTTATCTTTTGGAGGGGAGATTGCGTGTCGTCGTCTAGAATGCCTTTGCACAGACAAATAAAGTACTCCGTGAAATAATCTATTACCTGGAGCCCGAAGTCCTCTTTGTTCTTGAAATAATGATAGAAAGAGCCTTTTGGAACCCCTGCTGCATCGAGAATTTCTTGGATTCCAGTGTGATAGAATCCATTGAGATGAATGATTTGAGCACCCGTCTCAAGGATTTTGTTTTTGATGTTTTCCTTCATACAACCCGCCGAAAGCCAAAATTTCTTCTTTGTCGCACAAAATAATAGACCAGTCGTCTATTAATGTCAAGCAGTTTTTAAAAAAAAAGTACAGTTTTTTCGTTCCCAACAATGCCCATCGACCTCAAAGTCACATTCCTTATAGTTGCATCATATGATAGAATACAATTTCGAATGTTACAAAAACGAAAAAGCTGACAGTTGCATATTACGTTGAAGATGTGATATAAATTCCAACTTAAGATTCGTAAGATTCGCGCCCCAATCCACATGAGCGCCGCATCCGGATCTTTTTTAAATCGAAGGTGTGAAACTTGAGTCCTAAGAACATAGAACACTTTATCAACAAATTTAGACGATCCAATTTCTTAAAAACGTCGTTTATCTCGGGAAGAAAAGATGAGGTGGCCGCTGATCTCAGAAGGTCTAATTGAAAACGAATTCGACTCGGATATCTTTTGTCCGGCACGGAGAGGTCGATAATCCGTCGTTGGTTAATTATGGTCGTTTGCCGGACTTTTTTCTGAGCGAGGAGGGGTGTCGCCAAGCGCAAGCGGCAGCTGACGTCCTTGAATGCAAGCCTATCACTGCGATTTTCAGTAGCCCCATGCGCCGTACCGTGGAGACAGCAGAACGCATCGCCATTCGGCACGATAGTTTGACCGTCCGCACTGTAGAGCTTCTCAATGAAGTATACACACCCTTTGAAGGTCGGCTGAAAAGCGAAATGGACGAAATTGGGTGGGACGTTTATTCCGGAAATGAATCGCCGTTTGAAAAACCAGGCGATATTCTTGTGCGTGTGCACCAATTTGTGAGTGAGATGCTCCATCAGTATGGCGGACACCATGTTGTTGCCGTTACCCATGGCGATGTGATCGCTTTTATGGTGCTATGGACGAAGGGTATGCCGGTTACGCCGAAAGCTAGGCTTTTGCTCTATCGAGGGGCGTATCTGGCCCATGCGTCAATTACCACATTTGTTTATCAAACCGCATCAAAGGAGGAGGTTCCAACCATTGAATACATGATTCCCTATAAAAAAGCCTGAGAGTCCGGCCGGTATTGGGAACGCGGTAATCAGGAGTCTGCTTTTCATTTTTATAAAACTTGAGTTAATTCCATATGATGCCTTTCATTAAAAGGCACACGGAATGGAGGGAGGATGATGGAATGGCAAGAACTGGTGATTGACAGCTATGGAAGAATATTAGAAATTCTGGAAAGCGCGTTGGAAGGGTTGACACAAGATGATTTGAATGTGCAGCCCCATTCAGACTCCAACAGCATTGGCTGGCTCGCCTGGCACCTGACGCGAGTTCAGGATGATCATATTGCGGATCTGATGGGAGACGAGCAGCTGTGGATAGAAGACGAATGGCACTCTAAGTTTAATAGAGCGCCTGACCGCAAGGACATCGGGTTTGGTCACAGCTCAGAAGAGGTATCGGCGTTTAAATCCCCTGATATTGAAATACTGTTGGAATATCATCGTGCGGTGTTGGAACGGTCGAAACGATATATCCACAGCCTTTCCGAGGCCGAGCTTGACCGTCAGTTAGATGAGCCCTGGTTTCAACCCTTGCCGACGGTGGGTGTCCGGCTGGTGAGCGTCATAAGCGATTGTTTGCAACACGCCGGTCAGGTCTGTTATGTGAGGGGTTTGTTAAAAGGGAAGGGTTGGCTCGGTTACTAATTAAATCGGGTTTGAATTAAATAAAAGTCAAATAAAGCAGGTCACCGGAGGCGAAGATGGAAATCGAAGAAAAAAATGAACATTTTCAATTAGAGAAGATGGAGTTAGGCCCTTTCGGCACCAATACTTACATTTTAACCTGTAGTAAAACGCTTGAGAGTGTGGTCGTAGATGCCCCGGGCGAAGCAAGTAAGATTTTGGCACGATTGAAAAAAACGAATCCAAAATATATATTAATAACCCATAATCACATGGATCATACCGGTGCGCTTTCAGAATTAAAAGCAGCCCTGAAGGTCCCGGTTGCCGCCCATGAAGCAGACGCCGGTACATTACCGGCACCCACCGACATTTTGTTGAAAGAAGGCGACATTGTTTCCTTCGGGAAAATTCGACTCAATGTCTTGCATACACCGGGGCACACCCCGGGCAGTTTGAGTTTTTTTACAGATAACTATCTGATTTCAGGTGATACGATATTTCCGGGAGGTCCCGGGAAAACAGGGTCGCCCGCTGATTTCAAAAAAATCATCGAATCCATAACCAATAAAATCTTTAACCTGCCCGACAACACCCAAGTTTATCCCGGTCATGGGGGATCGACAATATTGAGAAAAGAGAAACAAGCATTTGAGGAATTTTCCTCCAAACCACATGACCGGGATAAACTTGGGTGTTGTCGGGCAGGTTAAAGATTTTATTGGTTATGGATTCGATGATTTTTTTGAAATCAGCGGGCGACCCTGTTTTCCCGGGAC
>DRHF01000059.1 GCA_011049715.1 Desulfobacterales bacterium | reverse complement strand
GGACTCCAGGGGTTCAGTTAGACGATTTCCTTACCTTTGCCCTGGCCAAAGCCAAATTGAGCGAGGAAGCAGCTCCGGCCGATAATCGGTGTTGTGTAATCGACCCGACGACCACGGCTTACATGACTGACAATCTGAAGGCTCTTTTTCATCAGAGCATGGTTGAAAAGTACGTCGAAAAAGGCCAGATGAATAGAAATTTCAATGGCTTCAAACTGGACGAGTCTCAGAACGTGCAGAGTCATACCCACGGGACGCAGGCCGGTGTAGCCGGTGCCGAGCTTAACGGAGCGGCAGCGCAGGGCGCGAATACTTTGGCCCTGGACGGACTCGGAGCGGCCAATACGATGCTTGACGGTGACATTTTCACGGTTGCCGGCACGAATCAGGTTAACCCGGTTCATGGTGGAAACACAGGACAGCTGCGGCAGTTTGTTGTAAATGCCAACGCAACGGCTTCAGCGGGCGCAATTGCTTCTCTGCCCTGTACCCCGGGAACCAGCCCGTGGGCGATTTATTCGGAAGCCGCAGCCTCAAAGTACCTGCCCTATCAGAACGTGAACACAATCCCGGCGAACGATGCTGATATTGTGGTCGCAGGAACGGCGGGAATTTCTGCGAGAATGAATCTTGCATTTCACAAAGACGCTTTTGCTCTGGTTATGGTGCCTCTGGAAACTCCGGCGAGCTACACCTGGAAAGCGACGGTGAATTATAAAGGGTTCTCCATCCGTGTCGTGAGGTACGTTGACGGCGACGAAGATAGAGAAACCATCCGGTTCGATATCCTTTATGCGATTAAAACCATTAACCCGACTCTGGCATGTCGTATAGCCAGCGCATGACCGAGAAACAGAGGAGCGCAACATGAGAAAATTATTTTATGTCATAGCGGTCGTATTCCTGTGTGCTGGTTTTGCGCACGCCGGGCTGAATGATCGGTCTTCTAATATCGATCTGAAAAGACATAGTGCGCAGTATGGGCAGCCGACAGAAGGCCATGTTTGGATTTATACTAAAGATCGTGGTGGAGATCGCGGGCTGTTCATGAAAGATTCTGATAATACCGAGATCGGTATCTTTAGAAAACATGACACTGTACCCTTATCTCTTTCAGCTTTTTCAGTTAATGGCCAATCGGTAATGTCACAATTACCGCCTGGCATTGGTATCGTATCGCTTGCAACTAACAACGTGTTGGATTTTACCCATCTTAATACGTCGCCAGGTGTTGAATTAATCGATTCGTTGTTCACGATGGTTTGGGATTACACCGACCCGGCTGGTGAAGGGGGGCGAGATTCTGTATCACCTGCCGAAATCACCTTCAGGGTGCCTGATAATTATGCGTCTGGAGGCGGATTTAAGGGATGGATGAGTAACAGTGGGGAATGGGGAGCAACCCCCCCGGAAGTCGATTACGAGGTTATCGTTAACGCTTTGACTGGCACTACACCGGAGGAGGCACTTGTCACGGCGGCGGTGAGCAACCAAGCCCCGATAAGATTGGCAGCGACAGGCACCACACCCGAGGAGGTCAATTTCACTATCGCAACCGACTTCGATAATCTTACTCCTGGAAGTTGGGTAACTTTCCGGCTGTGGAGGAGCGACGACGTATTGGCGGATCTTGGGGACGAGGATCTTGTGAGCCTATCCGACATGCTCGCTAGAGGATTCATTTTTTACTATAATGAACAAAGCTAAAGCGGCGGCAGCTATTTATCTCGGTATCTTCTTAGTCTTTTCGGTTTGGAGGATACCGATGACATCAAGCGTCAGACAGAATTTTCAGCTATTATTCATGTGGAGCGTTTTGATTTCATTGGCTGTATACGTGGCAATGAAATCAAATTTATGGGTTGGTTTGTTTTTTGGGTTGGCTGTTTTTTCAGGGGTTTTTCCATTTCGATCCAGCCTATCAAGCGAAGCTCTTGTATGGGTTATGCTCGGTGTTCTTTGGTATCATATCAGTGTTCAATTATTGAACACTGACGATTTAATTGATGCTGCAATGGTTGCGATTCTGTTAATAGGTTTAGCGAATGTAGTATTTTTGCTTTTTCAGTATTTTGATGTTGATCCGATTCATATTGCCCGTGCAAGCGTTGGCCGGTTGAAAGTCGGGTTGATGTCAAGCCATAACGGGGCAGCGGCAATGCTCGCGTTCTGTTTTCCGGCGATCGCGGTGATATTTACCCGCGCAAAGGGATTATACAGTGTTCGGACAAGGTTGATATTTACAGGTATTGCAATAGTAATGTTTTGCATCGGATTTGTCCTCGCCGGTACATTTGGAGGACCATTCTCGATTGGTGTGGCGATTGTTGTAATGGTTGTTATTCGTGTTCCGGGATGGCCGGGTAAAATTTTTATTGCCGGTGTTACCGGCGGGGTGTTGATGATCTATTCGATATTTGTCGATCCTCCGGACACGTTTAACCGGTTGGAAGCTTGGAAAATGGCGGCCAGGTTATTTCCAGAACATTGGATTTTTGGTTCCGGCGTAGGCCATTGGAAGTTGTTTTTTGCCCGACCTGACATATTGCAGAGAATTGGTGGCCCCGCTTTCAACATTATGGAACCGTGGTTCCGGAATACCGCTGATATTCACTATTTCAAGCAGGCTCACAATGAGTTTATTCAGATGACATTCGAGATGGGTGCTGGATTTGCTTTGATAGTCGTTGGATATTTCGTTAATATCGTCCGGCGGTATCAAGAAAAAGTATTAATACCATTATTTGCGATCACTGTAATTTCTGTAAATTCAATGTTTTATTTTCCGTTTCACATTTCGTTATCGGCAGCGGTTGCGTTGCTTTGGATGGCATTATTGGAAACACAATTAAGAAGCAATTAATCAGGATTATGGAGAAAGGATTTAGCTCATGAAACGACAGCTACCGAAAACGATAGACACGAACGATCCGGAATATGCGGCAAAAAAAGCCGAAACAGACGAGGCTATTATAAAAAAGGCCCGGACGGACATTCTTTCAATGCTCCAGAAGTTAACCCTCAAGATCATTCCGGGCAGTTTCGAACTTGAATTCGTGGATGATACCGAATATCCGAAATTCATCAAGCTCGACTCTAAAGGCCACCCCGGAATTGTAGTTCACAGCAAAGAGGAAGAAAAGCAGCATAAAATCTGGGTTGATCCTGAAAAAGAAAAAAGAAGAAAAGCAGAGGCCAAAGTAGCCACCAAAGCTAACAAAGGACCGGCCTTTGGGATGGTGACCGATGGCGACGGTAAGGACGGTACAGCAGGCGATAAATAGAGCGTTTGGCAAATTAAGTCTCTTCGGGCCCGGTGAGCCACTGCCGCCTGAAGACAACGCAATTGCCAAGGTCTGCTTCCAAGACATGATGGGCGAGTGGGTGAACGACCAGTTGATGGTCCCATTCACCGTGCTTGAATCGTTTACCCTGACGGCAGGGACATTGTCATATACAGTTGGAGAAACAGCCCCCGTTGATCTGAATACAGTCCGTCCCGAACAGATTGACAGCGCATTCATTCGAGAAGACAACTACGATTATCCCGTAAACATTATCGGAGAAGAAGCCTACAATCGGATAGCTCTAAAAAGTGAACCATGGCGGTTTCGTCCTTACCAATTATGGTATAATCCTACAGTCCCGAATGGTACCATTACGGTATGGCCCTCCCCTTCATCTGCGGTTGACTTATTTTTTTCGTCTGAAAAGCCTTTTACCGAGCCTACTTCAGTAACTGCAAACATGATGGCAGGTTTGGGTTATCCGAGAAACTATCACAATATCATCGTTTACAATCTGGCCGTTGAATTGGCACCTGAGTATGGCAAGACGCCGGCGGATTCCGTGATCGTAAAAGCCGAAAAAGGCAAAAGGGATCTAATCTCATTGAATGCTGCGCGAACGCTTGAACCGGCTGTTTCGGAGTTAGCGCGAAGTACACGGCGCGACTATGATATCTTGTATAGATAGACTAAACCAAAAAGAAAGGAAAGAAAAGATGAAAGGTAAAAATCAAGGATCGATCAGTTCGGCGAAACAGACCGGCGTGAAGGTCAAGACTGGCGTAAAAGGAACCGTCAAGCCGACCACCGGGAAAGCCAATTACAATCAAAAATCGATATCAGGTAAGAATAGCAAAAAGAAGATGAAGTATTGAAACTCAAGTCTATTAAAAACGGTGAATGGGTTTGGCCTAAAATGCATGGCTACAAGATGCAATGTTGTGGTTGTGGATTAACCCACGAACTTGATTTTGTTGCTATTGATGAAGAAACTGGCGAACCCATAAACGGAGTTGCGATAATGTTCAGAGCATACCGCCTGGACAAAAAGAAGAAAACGAGAGGCAAGAAATGAAAAGACTATTAATTGCAGTATTGATTCTGTTGGTTCCACTGCTGTCTTTTGCATTACCACCGGCGGAAGCAGCAGGGGTTTGGCAATCTCATCAAGTATACGGTGATGAAGTTCAGACGATTACGTTTCAGTGTATTGGAAGTGCTCAAGGGGAGGTAGTAAACACCGATATCCTTGACCAATACACCCGGATGCTTACCGGATGGTATCTTTACAAGGTCGAGGCTTTCCCGACGTCAGGGGGTGTGGCACCAGATGCAGCCAATGTGTTCATTTATGATGCTGATGGTCTTGACCTCTTAGGTTCAGAGGATGGAGGCACAACCGCATACGCAGGGCTGAATCTGGTCCATGCCACACTGAAACGAGCCGCTTTTCCTAATCTGTATCTTCCGAGAGCTGGGAACCATGTTAATTACTATCCTGAAGTGCGGGGAACATTAACTCTTGATGTTGATGGCCAAGGGACCAACGCCGCGGAATGGACAATCGTTTTAACATTTGTGCAGCCGGATGATTAGAGGTGATAATATGAAACGCTTTTTAAGAGATATTTTATTTATAGTCTTTGGGATCGGGGTTATTACTTTTGCGTTTGCCGGGCCACCGTACCAAGCTCCTCAAGTTCCGTATAATCCCGCAGTCCCTGGAGACATCGGGGGGACTACACCGGCGGCAGGAACCTTTGTGGTTTTACAGGGTGAGGTTAACGTTATTGATATAAGCGGAAACACTGTCCTAACCGTCGATCAATGCAAAGGATCGATAATTAATGTTTTAGGGGCTCATACACCCGTACTGCCTGATGTGTCCGGATTCGACGGGTCTGATGGCGGAAACTGTTTGTTTATCGCTTCTACCGCCGCGGCATATTCAGTTGACGTATTTGCTTCTGACTTGATTTCTCTTTATGGAACTGATCAAAGCGATGCTGAAAAGGTTACGTCGCCAGGCACCAAAGGAGCGGCCATACTTTTTGTCAATATAGATGGTACAGGCTGGGAAGGATTCAGAGTAGAGGGAAATTTCACTAATGGTGGATAGGATGAAGATTAGAAAAACAACAATATGGTTGTTATTGACTCTGTTTTTGACTGCTGGCGTTGCGTCTGGATTCAATCTTATTACGATGGCCGGCAGTGGTGCTTATTCCTGGATCGATGCCTTTACCGATACGAACGGTGTAAGAATAGACGCCCATACTCCCACCGGAACGCCAGAAAT
>DRHF01000058.1 GCA_011049715.1 Desulfobacterales bacterium | reverse complement strand
TCGACGCCCTGGGGGAATCCTCGAAAACAGTTTGGATAATCGAGGTTTCAACCAGCCCGGGCCTCCGCGCAATCGGTCAGCTCCTGGTCTATCGTAATTTGTGGAATGAAGACCCTAAAATCGAAAAACCGGTTATAATGGTTTTGGTTTGCTCTGTTGTCGAACCGGACTTTTTGGCATCCGCGGCCGCTTTGAATATTAAGATCTTCGTTATGCCCGGTGACGATAGGCAAACTATCCCAGTCTGATTCATGTTATGCCCCGCGCTTGATCTAGATCGTTCAATATACGCGCTCTCAGGCGGTTTTTTTTCCTTCAGATCCGATTTTTTGGCGATCGCGGGGATCCGGAGTCTTTTTTTCATCTATTTTCATCATTTATCGGAGGTTTGCACCAATGCCTGACTGGCTCGCTCCATTTCATATGCCGAAATTTAACGATGAAGATTTTCTAAAGAAAAAAGCCGAGTATATTTCAAGGTATGGTTATACGGTTACGATACCCGCTCTTTCTGATATCTTCAAATTTGGTCGTGTCAAAGAAATGTCTCTGCAAGAATGGAAGGATTGGAAAAATAAAGATTGGGAAAATTTCTCAGCTGATAGGCTTGCCGAATTAACTAAAGAAAAGCAACATAAAAAAGACCGTATGATGGCTATGCTCGGAAGCCCAACCCCTGAAGTTTTCTCAAAACTGGGTGCAATCCTGACCGCTCTCGATGATGCCCAGGATGCTATTTCTACAATGGCCGCTGTCGCAAGGCTTACGCGTAAAATCGCTCCAAAATTGTTGGGTAAATTATTTATGGGTCCCGTTGGCTGGCTGCTAACTGTCAACGATATATTGAATTTGTTGACCGGTCTTGGTCAAACAGTAGCTTTTATGGGGTTCGCTAAAAAGTATAAAGACACAGTTACCGCATCAAATCCTTTTACTAAAAAGGCCCGAGCTAAACGCGCCAGAAAATTAAGATCTTGGAAACCCACGCTCGCTGATTTCATCCAAGCTGCTCAAACAACTGAGCAGGTATTTGGTGTTGGTGTTTCTCTTGGCCCTATAACGGGCCTTGTTCAAGATGTTTTCCATGCTACTGTGCGGATGTCAACTGGCGTCCCGGTTAGGTTCAAGCTCTCCCCTCATTTCGTCCCTCAATGGCTTACTACGGCCTATATGGTCATGAAGACATCTTCACCCTGGATTGCTGTTCAGAAAGGTACCCCGGATGATGATTTTCTCTCCATATTTCTTGCCCAGGCTTTTGCACATGAGTCTATTTTCCCATGGCAACAAGACTGGAACCCTCTCGAGCAGGTTGAGGATCTTCAACATGTCGAAATACGGTGTCCTATTCCTACGCACCCATTAACTCTTTCTATTATGGAAGACGAAGGAATTGAAATTGAGGATGTTATTGGATGGCCTATAATCGATAAAGAATGGGCTTCTCCTGACGAGCTCGTGGACGTTTACGGACCTTTAGTTCAGCAAAATGTACACAGTTTTTTTGAAAGACATAATCATGATTCAATGGGATGTCTCGCCGCATCACTTGTCACTGACACAGCGATGTACCAGATCGCGAATATGGAGGGCGAAGATCAGATTGAGTATGATTACACCGCTGCCAGTAAAATGGCCACCTCGCTTCTCTTAGGTAACAAATACCCTGCTCCTTGGCAGGAACAGAAACCAGGTGTTACGGATATCATGATCCGATACCTGGAGTACTACGAGTCTATTGGTGAACCTATGGGTTACAGGGAATTTATTACTGTTGCTAATCGGTATGGGTATAAACTTCTTGATTTTGCTTGATTTCTTATAATCCATCTCTCTTTCTATATTATATCCTCTCCCCCATCCCATTCCCACATCTAATTTTGATATAGATACGGTCTGGTTGTATTTCTTTCCTTCTTGTCCTTTCCACTCCTTCTTTTTGTTTTTTTCCCTATATATACCCCCCCCTTTTTTTGTATGCGCCGGCGGCCGCCGGCCCATTTTGGGGCCCCCAGTACTATAATATTTTTAACATTTTTTTTTTAGATTATTATTTTAAAATAGAATATACTTTTTTTTCAAACCCACAAATTTTCCGGACTTTTTTACTAATATTTTTGGAGATTTACT
>DRHF01000057.1 GCA_011049715.1 Desulfobacterales bacterium | reverse complement strand
GAGGTGGCAGACCGTGAAATACGGAATTTATGGGAAGAGAGCGGAAGGCCGGATACCCAAGTCCGTGCCCTGAATAAAGCCAAAAAGATTCTGACCCAAGATAATCCATCGGTATTTTCAAGAGAGGTTGACGATAGAATTCACGAACGATTTAAAGGATTGGTCTCGGGTAACGCCGGCTTTTAGACGATAAGCCATTTCGGTGATGTTCGAGATTATTGCTGGTTTTCACCTGGTCTAGTCGCCTCCCGATTTGACACGAACGAATCCCTTTTCCTAATTAAGTTAATAGCATTGAAAACACTCTTCGACAGGACCCGGTGGGAGAGATAAAAAGAGATAAACCCGGATCCGCACCGTCCGCCCAGTAGAGGACCGGTAAGACCACAGCAAGATCAAAACCCTATGCAATAAAAAGCCATGAAGGCGGTTTTTTGCAAGTATGTTGGTGGTATGATTATTTTAGACATGATAATCAAGAAATACAGGGATTTTATTTGATATTTTCCATAAAAATATACCGCTTGATTTCAAATGCTCCAGGCGTAAGGCTAGAGTTTAATGGCTTTACCATATACAAAGTTTTCAAAACCGGTGCCATCCAAAATGATGGATACTGATATGGTGGTTATTTTTTCGGCTTGGCATATCCCCATTCCACCAGGCGGCGGTATGCATATTTGGCCATATTGCCCTGTTGAACGCCCTGAAGATACCGTGAGTATTCATTAGCTGCCGCATCTCTTTGGTGCATGCCTTCAAGGGATAATCCTTTGAAAAACAGGGTATTCGGATTTCCGGGCAGCACCTTCTCATAGCTGTTAAAATCCTGGTATGCTGCATCAAAATCTTTTTTCCGAATTTTGGCGAATCCACTGATATGGTGCGCTTGTGCTTCATCTGGATTGACTTTCTTTGCCATTTCGGAATATCGGAGCGCTTCGGCGTTTCGTTTCTGGGCCAGCAGGCACTTGCTCATCAACAGAAGCCCGGCATAATCTTCAGGGGCTTGTTTCAAAGCGGTCCGAAAGTGTGTTTCTGCAACCGTATATTTTTTCTTTGCCATGGCCGCCTCTCCCTTTTGCATTTCCTCGATGGCGCTTTTCATTGCCCGAAGAGCTGCTGTGTGATCCATATATCGATCCCGGTGGAGCGGCATATCAAGCGATGACGCATATTTATTTTTTGAGAGTCTGACTGCGGTGTCATATCGCTCATCGCTCATCGGGTGGGTGGCAAACAGCAATTGAGCCGCACTCGGTTTTTGCTTTGACAGACTTTTTAACATTGCCGTCAGGCCCACCATCCCTTTTGAACTATAACCGCTTTTGACCGAATACGCCATTCCAAGGGCATCGGCTTCACGTTCATTGTCCCGACTGTATGAGGCAAGAAGGACACCCGCTCCCAGCATACCAAGCCCGGCTGCCAGCTCAGAATACCGGGTATCTTTTGTGCCGACATAGACCGCCAGGCCGACCACAACGGCTTGCGCCAATATCCCCTTTGACATCTGCTCTGCGGTGTGGCGCATATTGACATGTCCCAGTTCGTGGCCCAGAAGTGCCGCCAGTTCGGCTTCATTTTCCAGTTTTAGCAGGATCCCCCGGGTGACCGCAATACTCCCGCCCGGGAAGGCATAAGCGTTTATATATGTCGCATTTACTCCCCTAAACGAATACGGCATATTCGGGCGGTGGGTTTTTAAAGCGATGGCTTTACCGGTCCGATCGATATAGTTGTTGAGGGCATTGTCCTGGAGGGTACCGTAATCGGTACTGAATTGGTGGGGAGAATACTGTTTGTCGATCTGAATCTCCGAATCTTCAGAGACCAACATGAATTGGGATTTTCCGGTGACCGGATTGGTGGCGCATCCGACAACCACACCGGCGAATGCCATGGATGTGATCGATAAAAATTCACGACGCGTCATACCGTAACTTGTTGTGTTCGAGGTCGGTTGATTTCTCATGTTACCTCCTGACCCTGATGACTTGACCCATAAGGATGGAGATTTTTAAGACAATAAAAACCGCAAAAAATTGATTTCCCTATTTGTCGAAAAGGGATTTTTTGATTAAGGCCTTATTGTAAGCACTGATTCAAGCGAAAATTGTAGTGATGAACCTGTTTCATAGCAAAAAGCGATCATCAGATCAAACCGTGAAAAAAGATTTTTTCCCCCAGGTGTGTTCCGGGGGTGAAAAAGGTGACGGCGTTTGGGCTTTAACAAAACTTTATCTGAAATTACGGTTAGATAGAGAGTGTTTGATTTAATAAAAATTTGTTGTAATATCCTCTTTTCCATCGTAATATTTGTGCTACATTAATTGGGGCCATCAACACCATGACGATATCTTCAACCGAAAGATTGAACCATTTTTATCAGCAGTTTTCCCATGACGATCGTGTTTTGATCGTAATCAACGCCGATCCAGATGCCATTGCATGTTCCATGGCCATCAAGCGCTTACTGTGGCGGAAAGTGTCAATGGTGACCGTATCCAACATCAACACGATTGATCGACCTGATAATATCGCCATGATCAGACTTTTAGGCGTCCATTTGGTTCATGTGGACAAAATTGACGGGTTGCAATTTAATCGGATCGTCATGGTCGACTCCCAGCCGGACCACCATGAATCTTTCGCAAGCTTCACACCGGATGTCATCATCGACCACCACCCGAAAACCGGTGCCACCGCTCCCTTTCAGGATATACGCCCCCATTATGGCGCGTCGGCAACCATAATGACAGAGTATTTAAGAGCTGCCAAAATTAAGCCTTCGACCAAACTTGCAACCGGTCTGTTTCATGCCATTAAAGCAGATACCAGCAACTTTGAGCGACAAACCTTGATCGAGGATATTCGGGCATTTCAATTCCTTTTCAAACATACCAATGTCCACCTTGCCCGAAAGATTGAGCAGGCGGAACTAAAAATAGATTTTTTAAAATACTTCAGAATTGCCATTCAGGACATGCGCATGCGCAAAAATCGAATTTTTGTGCATCTAAATCGAGTACGAAATCCGGATGTATGCGTTTTGATTGCCGATTTTTTCATGCGGGTCCATTCGGTGAACTGGAGTGTTGTATCCGGTATAAATAACAACAAATTAATTGTTATTTTGAGAAACGACGGTATCCGCAAGGATGCCGGGAAGGTGGCGAAACAAAGCTTTGGACAGATTGGTACAGCTGGCGGACATAAAAGTATGGCGCGTGCCGAAATACCTGTTTCAGAATTGAAAAAGGTTATCAACCCAAATGAAGAGAAAAAGCTGGTGAGGTGGATCATTCACCAGATTGAAAAAAGAGCGCAAAAATGAACGAAAATATCTCCGAAATATCGGTTACTATCCTCGGATCCGGTACCTGCGTCCCTTCCCTCAGCCGCAGCGCTTGTTCTGTTTTGATGACGGTCGGAGGTACGAAACTGCTCTTTGACGCGGGTCCCGGAACCATGAGACGGCTTTTGGAAGCAAATACAACAATTTTTGATATTTCTTTTATTTTTTTCAGTCATTTCCATCCGGATCATACAGGGGAATTTGTGCCGTTTTTGTTTGCCACAAAGTACCCAAACAAAAATCAGCGGAAAACTCCACTCCACATTCTGTCCGGGAAGGGGTTTTCAGCGCTGTACAAAGGCCTGAAAAGCGTCTATGGAGAATGGATAGAACTGGCACCTGGTTTGTTAAAGTTCACCGAACTTGACAATAAAGGGCCAGACTTCCGAAAATTTGATAATTTTAGAGTCGACTCCCTCCCGACCGCACACAATGAAGAAAGCATTGCCTTCAAAATCACCGGAAACCACGGACGCTCTGTTGTTTATTCCGGTGATACGGATTTCAATGAAAACCTTGTGGCACTGGCAAGGGATACAGATCTTCTTATCTGTGAATCTGCATTTCCGGATCAGTTTAAGGTGAAAGGGCACCTGACCCCTTCCCTTGCCGGTGAAATTGCGTCCCGGGCGAATGTAGGAAAGCTGATTTTAACACACTTTTACCCGGAGTGCGACAATGTAAATATTGAAAAAGAATGTAGAAAAACATATTCCGGTCCGTTGGTCCTTGCAAATGATCTGTTGAAGATCGAATTGATTTTATGAGATATTACCCGGTCTATCTTGATATTGAAAATCAGAAGTGTCTGGTTGTCGGCGGCGGTTCAGTGGGAACACGAAAAGTCATGACTCTGCTCAGCTGTGGCGCAAGTATCACCGTTGTCAGTCCGAAGGTCACAGGCGAGCTTCTTGGCCTTGCCCGCAAAAAGGCCATCGCATTAAAAAGGCGATCCTACCAGACACCTGATCTTGAAGGCGTCATTCTTGTCATCGGTGCAACAGATGATGAGCAACTCAATAGCTTAGTCAGCAGAGATGCTCGGCATTTGAACAAACTCTGCAATATCGTCGACCGGCCGGAAGCCTGTAATTTTATAATCCCATCGGTTATCAGTCGGGGAGATCTGGTGGTGGCCATCTCCACTTCGGGAAAGAGCCCCGCCTTTTCCAAAAAAATGAGAAAAGAACTCGAAAGCCAATTTGGTGAGGAATATGCCGAATTTCTCCAATTAATGGGCGCCATCCGTCAAAAGCTTTTAGCCAATGGTAAAGAACCGGAATATTACAAGCCCCTTTTTGAAAAATTGGTCAATAGTGAATTGGTGGAGATGATTAAAAATAAAAACAAAGAAGGGATTGACCTGTTGCTCAAGAAGACTCTTGGGAAGGGATTTGAGTTCGACAATTTAATTTCAAAGAATAAATGAAAAACGATCTGTTTTGAGTTTTAAAAATACTGCAAATTGAATCAAAAATGGCCAAACTGACAGGGTGCTACAAATGGAAATTTTTATTAACTTAACGATATTATTTTATATTCTGAGTGCCACCGGATATGTGTCCTATCTTTTTTTCCAGAAAAAGATTTTTTACAAAAGCGGATACTATTTGCTGGTGACCGGGTTTGTGTGCCATTTTGCGGCCCTCGGGTATGGATTTATCGAATCCGGACATCTACCGGTCCGCGATCTGCGGGAAACCCTCATGCTGACGGCATGGGCCGTGGCCGGCGTCTTTCTGGCGTTCCAGTACAAGTTTAAACTGAGAATATTAGGAATATTTGTCGCTCCCCTTACGGTTTTGATCATGGTGGTCGCCTCTCAACTGCCGAATGATCCGCTGCAGGCTAAAAGCCTTTTTAACAGTTTCTGGCTGATATTTCATGTATTGTCTGTTTTAATCGGAGATGCCTCATTCGCTTTGGCCTGCGGTGTCGGCATCTTGTATCTTGTTCAGGAGCACTCGATAAAAACGAAAAATCGCGGTTTTTTTTTCAAACGCCTTCCCTCATTGGAACTACTTGATTCAACAGGATATACTTGCATTATTGTCGGCTTTACCCTTGTCACCATGGGACTGATCGGTGGTATTGTGTTTGCCAAATCGATCTGGGGTCGCTTCTGGAACTGGGATCCGAAAGAGGTTTGGGCTGGCATCACATGGCTGGTTTACGCCGTATTGATCCAACAACGACTCACGGTGGGATGGCGAGGCAGGAAAGCGGCGATATTGTCGATTATTGGATTTGCAATCCTTTTATTCACCTTTTTTGGGGTGAATTTTCTGTTACAAGGACATCATGGGGAATTTACCAAATTTTAGATAACGGTTTGGAAATGAAGGAAGTTAAGGATAAAAAGAATTTCGCTTTACCCGAAATTGTTTTAATCGGGTTAAATCATAAGACGGCATCGGTGGAGCTGCGGGAGTGTATCGCATTCTCGGAAGAGGAAATCGCAACGACCCTTGAAGCACTGCATGGCAACCCGGTCATCCGAGAAGTACTCCTTTTTTCAACCTGCAACCGTGTTGAAGTTCTATTGGTATCGGATAACAGATCCGAAGCGGTTAAAACCGCCAAGCGATTGATATCGGAATATAAGACTGTACCCATTGATTCCTTTGAGGAAGCCCTCTATATTCATGTCGGTGATGAAGCCGTTAGACATATTTTCAGGGTTGTATCGAGCCTCGATTCGATGATGGTCGGGGAACCCCAAATATTGGGGCAGATCAAGGAGGCCTATTGCGCTGCAACCGAAAAAAAGACGTCCGGAGTCATATTGAACCGGTTGTTGAATCGCGCTTTTTTTGTGGCAAAACGCGTTCGGACCGAAACCGGTATCGGAGATCATGCAGTATCGATCAGTTATGCCGCCATTGAACTGGGACGGAAAATATTCGGTACGCTAGGTGAAAAGAAAGTACTCTTGATCGGTGCCGGCGAAATGGCTGAACTGGCGATGGAACACCTTCTTCGAAACAGGGTCGGTGAAATATTTGTATCCAACCGGACATTCGAAAGGGGCCTTGAACTTGCCAGGAGATTCAACGGACAGGCCATACGGTTTGAAGAGATCGAAAATTATTTGCAACGCGTTGATATCATCATCAGTTCAACTGGTTCGCCTGACTTTATCATTACACGCGATCAGGCTAAGAAGGCGATTCGAAAAAGGCGAAATTGTCCGATTTTTTTCATCGATATTGCCGTTCCCAGGGATATCGACCCGAAAATTAACCGGCTTACCAACACGTATGTATACGACATCGACGACCTAAAAGGGGTCATCGACGAAAATATTGAGGATCGGAACAGGGAAGCGGTCAAAGGGGAAAGAATCGTAGACGAGAATGTCATTCAATTTCGACACTGGTACAAAAATCTAGATGTCGTCTCAACGATTGTTGCGTTGAGGAATAAACTGGATGACATCGCCAGAGTGGAAACAAAAAAAACACTGCAATCTCTAAACCACCTGTCAGAGACTGACTGCGAGGCAATTCGCAGAATGACAAATGCGTTTATCAAAAAAATACTGCATGATCCAACACTCTTTTTGAAAAGCCATACGAAGCACGGTCCTAAGACAATTTGTCTCGATGTTACCCGGAAACTATTCAAGCTGGATGAGTGAATAAAAATAGCAACCGTGTTTCCAAAAAGTGTTCGAAAGTTAATGGAGGTATAATGTTGGATAAAATAGCCTTTTTGTTTCCCGGCCAAGGGTCACAAACAGTCGGTATGGGTTTTGATCTATACCAGGAATATGACGTTGTTAGAGAGCTGTTTGACATGGCCGAGGAAATCGCTCGAATCAATCTGTCAAGGCTTTGTTTCAAGGGGCCGATGGAAGATCTTATCCAAACGGTCAATCTCCAACCGGCGTTGACGGTTGTGAATTTGTCCTGTCTTGCCGCCATTCAGAGAGAGGGAGTTGAACCCGACATTTCAGCCGGCCACAGCTTGGGTGAATTCAGCGCCCTCTTTGCATCGGAAGTGGTTTCAGCGGAGGATGTCCTCAGGCTTGTCATCAAAAGGGGCGAATTGATGCACCGGGAGTCGACAAAACACTTCGGGACGATGCACGCTGTTATCGGACTTTCGATGGATACGATTCAGTCACTTGTTGAGGAGATCCAGCCAGACGGGTCGGTTTCCATAGCCAACCATAACACCGAAGATCAGATCGTTATCACCGGAGCCCATGATCCGGTTAAAAAGGTTTCATCTCAAGCTGCTTTACAGGGCGCTAAAGTGGTACCCCTAAAGGTCAGTGGTGCATGGCACAGCGACTTGATGAAGGGTGCGGAAGACGAATTAAAAGATTTTATTTTTTCGCTTACTTTCAACGAACCCAAAAGGGCCCTGCTCCATAACGTCACCGCCGATTCTGCTTCAGACCCGCAGGAGATAAAATCGATCATGGCCAGACAGCTCTGCAATCCTGTCAAATGGTACGATTCAATGCAAAAGCTTATAGAGGAAAAAGTAAACACCATTGTTGAAGTGGGGCCGGGAAAGGTGCTGACTGGTTTATTTAAAAAAATCGTTCCGAAGGATTATCCTTGTAGGATTTTTTATGTCAATAACATGAAAGGCCTCGAACGATTCATGCATGGGATGACCTAACTCAAGTGGGATAAACATCAACCCCTTTGTTCATCACATTCGAATCCGCTCCTGGGTATTTTGAAATTTCATGAAATCGATGGCAGGGTGTTTAATTTCAGTTTATTTAATAGTGAGCATTCAGGATAATTTTCTTCTTTACATTAAATTTAATTCCTGATATATGTGACGTTTTTGGTGTATACTGGTAATATTTTTTGAAGGATAAACATGAAAAAGAAAGATATTGAATATTTTAAAGAACTTTTGACTAATTGGCTGGAAGAGCTTTTGAGCCAGGTTGATGATACGGTTTCGGGCATGACCGCGATAAAGGAAAATTTTCCCGACCCCACCGACCGCGCTTCCCTCGAATCCGATAGAAATTTTATGCTTCGGATCCGTGATCGGGAGAGCAAGCTGATCAAGAAAATAAAAAAAACCCTTAGCCGTATTGAAAACGGCACCTTCGGAATGTGTGAGACCTGCGGTGAAGAAATTTCCAAAAAACGCCTCAAGGCCAGACCGGTTACCACTCAGTGCATCGAATGTAAAACCAAAGAGGAAGCTTTAGAAAAAGCCCTTGGATTATAAAAAATATGTAAATATCGACCTTCATATTCACTCATCCGCTTCAGACGGAACGCTTTCATCGTCTGAAATTCTTATCCAGGCCCGTAAACAAAACCTTGGGGCCATTGCCATTACAGATCACGATTCCATTGAAGGTTCTAGAAAGGCTATTTGCGCCGGTATCCCTCCTTCCTTAAAGTTTTTAACCGGTGTGGAAATCAGCACAACGCCCCCGCCTGGTTTTTTTTGTTCAGGTAGTTTCCATATTTTAGGATACGGTATCAAACTGAATGATCCGGTCTTGAACCAGACACTTGAAATGCTTCAGGAAGCCAGAAGAAACCGAAACCCTCAAATTTTAAACCGTCTCAACCACCTCGGCATGGCGCTTTCTTTAAAAGAGGTCGAGAACGAAGTTCGCGAAGGTCAGATCGGGCGACCCCATATCGCCGATCTTATGGTAAAGAAGGGGTTCGTAAAATCGAGCGATGATGCATTCGACAGGTATCTTGGAAAGGATAAACCTGCCTATGTCGATAAGTTTCGCATCGATTGTGAACGCGCGATTGAAATCATCGCCAAGGCAGGTGGCATTTCGGTCTTAGCCCATCCACGTCTTCTCAACATCGAACAGGATGAGATCATGGAAGATCTGATTGTCACTTTGAAATCGATGGGTTTAAAAGGATTGGAAGTTTACTACCCAAATCATATGCCGGAACATATAGACTACTATGCTGCCCTCGCAAGGCGCCACGACCTTTTGATGACAGGCGGTTCAGACTTCCATGGATTTTTAAAACCGGACATCCAGATGGGGTCGGGTAAAGGAAATTTAAATATACCCTTTGAACTGTATGAGAGGATAGTGGAAAATACAAAAAATGAAACCTATCGATTTTTCTGAACTTGAAAAAAAGCTTGCACATGAATTCAAAGATAGACATTTCATTTTTGAAGCACTTTGTCACCGTTCTTTTGTCAATGAACAGTTTGATCCGGATCTGAGGGACAATGAGCGCCTCGAATTTTTAGGTGATGCTGTCTTAAACCTGGTCATCGGACATATGCTGATGCAAGACTATCCGGACCTGGAGGAAGGGAGCCTGTCCAGACTCCGTTCAAATCTGGTGAACGAATCCCAGCTCGCCGAGGTCTCCCGCACTATAGATATAGGTTCGTATATCCAACTTGGAAAAGGAGAGATTCGAAGCAACGGATGGAAAAAAAATTCTATTTTGGCCGATACTTTTGAGGCGATAATCGCTGCAGTTTATCTCGATGGCGGCTTTGACGCGGTATTCAATATCATTGAAAGGCATTTTTCATCACTTCTTTGCAACATAACGGATTCAGATACGAATAACGACTACAAGAGTCAGCTCCAGGAATTTGTACAGGGAACCCATAGGATCATACCGCGCTATACCGTCATACAGGAGAGCGGACCCGATCATGACAAAACTTTCCGAGTACAACTCAACGTTCTTAAATTGCTGACCGAGGGAGCTGGTAAAAGTAAAAAGAGAGCGGAACAGGATGCCGCTAGAAAGGCACTCGACCTCCTAAAATCTGATGCTAAAAGCTGATATTCCGGTAATAGATCGGACATTTCAAATCCAAAAAGCCGACCACCCACGGCCGGTATCGATCAAACGACCCTTTATCATTCCTTTTTTTCTTCCCCACATTGGTTGCCCGCAACGATGCGTCTTTTGTAATCAAACAGCCGTGACCGGTGTCCGGCAGAATGTTGTTTCGCCGGAACAGTTTCGATACCTGGTTAAGCGCTTTCTTGCCTATAAAGGGGAACAAAGGGATAGGGTGCAGATTGCTTTTTATGGCGGAAATTTTTTAGGGCAAAAAAAAAATCAGATAACATCCCTGCTCGATGAAGCTTCAAAATTTGTCTTTGAAGGCGATGTTGACAGTCTAAGATTTTCCACCCGTCCTGATACAATAAATGATGAATCGCTCGATATTTTAGAAGATTATCCGGTTGCCACAATCGAAATCGGCGTTCAATCCATGGATGACGACGTCCTGACATTGACAAAACGCGGCCACACCGCTTTGGACACCCAAAAAGCTGTTCATTTGTTAAAACAACGAAAATATGAAATTGGTCTTCAAGTCATGGTGGGGTTGCCGGGTGATGATGAAATTAGGTCCTTTTCTACGGCTGAAAAAGTCGCCGATCTTTTTCCCGACTTTGTCAGAATCTATCCAACCGTAGTTCTGAAAGAAAGCCTTCTCGCCAAATGGTATTTGCAAGGGAGGTATACCCCTTTATCGCTTGGGTCGTCAGTCACCCTGGTAAAAAAGCTTTTCCTTTTTTTCGCCGGCAAACAGATACAAGTGATTCGCATGGGGTTGCAGGCGTCGGATCAGTTGGAGAATGGGAGAGCCATCATGGCCGGACCCTATCATCCGGCGTTTGGCCATTTGGTCTATTCTGAGATTTTTCTGGATCGGGTCTTATCCCATTTAAATCATAGAAGGTCCGGGGTCGATGCGATCTCCATCAAGCTACACCCAAGAAACACCTCACATCTAAGAGGTCTTAACAACCAAAACATCAAACAACTCAAAAAAACATTTCTGTTAAAAGCAGTCCAAATTATCTCCGATTTCGAATGTCCGACGGACCAGTTGGTCATTGATGGTGCTTCCATCCCCGTCCCATAGTCAGTCAACGATTATCTGCGCCCCGGAAATTTTTCAGCGCTGCCGGAGGTGATCAATCCAATGTTTGAGGGGATTCCAATACCACAAGGGCATCTACTGCAACCGGTTTGTTCCCTGATATGATAAGCGGGTTGATATCGATTTCTTTGATCTCTTCATTCTCAATGCCGATTTTTCCCAGAGTGATCAGGATGTCTGCCAGCATCTCCAGATCAACGGGTTCCATTCCACGGACGGCGTCCAGAATCCTGCATCCCCGTATTTCATGCATCATCTCAAGTGCGTCATACTTTTTCAAAGGAGCTACGCGAAATGAGATGTCTTTTAATATTTCGGTAAATATCCCTCCAAGTCCAAACATAACGCACGGACCGAACTGGGGGTCCCGGGTCAATCCCGCAACCAGTTCTCTTTTTCCACGGATCATTTCCTGGACCAGTATGAAATTTCCAGATCCGTTCATCGCAGCCGTGATTTCATCAAATGCGATTGCAGCCTCCTCACTGTTTCGAATATCCAGCCGGATCAATCCCTTTTCCGTTTTATGGGTAATCTCGGAAGAACAGCCTTTAAAAACGACCGGATAGCCGATTTTCCCTGCGGCTTCCAAAAGGCTTCCCCTGTTTTTCACCGGCGCTTCCCTTGTCACCGGAATGTCATAGTAAGCAAGTAATTGTTTGGATTCATATTCTGAAAGTATGGTCTGTCCCTTTTTTATCGCTTCCTCTATTAGTTTCATTTGTTGACCTTCATTCAAAGTCCAGACGGTTTATTGTCCGGATTTCAGTTGCAGCGGTTTCCGATTTTTTTCTACCCTTTGGATATTTCCCACAATCTCTTTAATAAGCTATCGTTTCGAGATGTCTGTTTGATCCAACAAGAGTCGAGTGATTACAAAATAAGGTATAAGATGTCAACATTGAAATGTTCTCCCTAAAAGGATATAGAAGGTGTCCATATGGGCTATGGGTTGATCAAACAGAAGGGGATAAGGCGGGAAAGGATGCGTCATCATCTATTTTGGATTGAAGGTATCGGCGAAATCAGGTTTGAACGAAGCGGAAAGGCCAAACGGATCAATATTTCTGTAAGACCTTTTAAGGGGGTCCGAGTTGCAGTACCTTACAGGATTTCATACGACAAAGCCAAAACGTTTGCCAACTCCAAAAAAAAGTGGATACAAAAAAATGTGAATAAAATGAGAGAAATGGAAAGAAATTATAAATTTCTTTCCTTGAATTTCAATGACATCGATCAACAGGAAGCCGAAAAGATTCTTGCTCAAAAACTGGAGAAATGGGCAAAAAAACACTGCTTCACATATAATCGTCTATTTATCAGAAATCAAAAAACGCGTTGGGGAAGTTGTTCCCCAAAAAATAATATCAGCCTCAATATGAAACTGGCCAGATTACCTGAAAAATTGATGGATTATGTTATTCTACACGAACTTGTTCATACGCGAGTTAAAAACCACGGCTTGAAATTTTATATTGAGATGGATCGACTGGTAAGTAATAGAAAAGCCTTGGATAAAAAGCTGAAAGGTTATGGCCTGGGGCTGCTATGATTAATTTTGGGGACACAGCTCTAGTCTGCACCCGTCAATCGATGGAGTTCACCAAGGAGATCCTCGTGGGTGAGCGTATTGGCCCGGGCCAGGAGTTCTGTCAGCTCTTCCCGCAGTTGCAGTTCGACCGGTCGGCGAGGGGTGGCGATAGCTTGATTGGGACGGCGGTTAAAATTAAGATTTAACACATCCCAACGCGCATAGTGCCCGGTACAGTCAACAAAGGCTTTGGCCTTGATGATATGATCCATTTTCAATTTTGCATAGACGATCCCCTCCTTATCCAGAAGCGGTTCGGCCACCAAATGCCCCAAGGGGCTGATGATAGTCGTCCCACCCCGGCTCCGGCAGTCCATTTCATCTTTGAACTCAAAATCTTCAGGGATCATGTCAGGATGAATCCAGCCACATGCGCAAATCACAAAGCACTGACCCTCAAAAGCGTACTGGCGGCTGGCCGTGTGCACTATATCGATATTGTCGTAGTCCGGATTCCCGGGCCATCCCGGCCAGACCCCACAATGGATCTGCTCTCCCTGGGCATAAAGCGCATATTTAGAGAGGGTCATGTGGTGTTCGTAGCAGATGAGCCCACCCAGTTTACCCAATGAAGTTGGATATACGTTCAAGCCTGACCCGTCTCCAAATCCCCAGAAAAGTCGTTCGTGGTGGGTTGGCATCAGTTTACGATGTTTGCCCAAAATGCGTCCCTCCGGATCGAAGAACAGCAGTGTATTGTACAGGGTCCCACCGTAGACCCGGTCACGCTCGTTTAGTCCCATGACCAAATATGCGCCGGCTTTTCGGGCTGCTTGTCCTAGGATATCGGTATCAGGACTGGGAATTTCAACCGAGTTCTTGAACAACTTGGTAAAAGTACGGGCCCAGGGGGGGCCTTCCGGATGATAATTGCTCCAATAAGGGAAAGTCGGGATAAAGGTTTCAGGGAACACAATGAGTTTTGCACCGTTTTCACCTGCCTCGGCAATGAGCCTGCAGGCCTTTTCGATGGTGGCGTCTTTGTCGAGGAAAACCGGAGCTGCCTGTACAGCGGCAACAGATATGATGTCCTGGTCGTTCATTTATCTTTCCTCCTTTCTTTCAAATGGCTTTTATCATTGCATGGCAATGAAGGAATTTCTCTTGATTTTATTCGCCCCACGCCGAAGGCGGTGCTCCGATTGATTGGGGGTGCGAAACTTAAATTCTTATATATAATCATATGGTTTGACAAGTAAAAAGATGAATATTAAAAATCTACAATATTGATTTTATCCTTTTGTCCCACAACCTTTCCTTTGGCGCCAATCCACTCTTTCTGCATCATGGTATACAGAATATCTTTATTGCCTTTTGGTGTATGGGCCAATGCCCGTTTACCGGATTCAGTCCGGCCGATCAAAATGCCTGTTTCAGGTTCTCCCTGGCGGCTAAACCATACGGTATAGCTATCGACCAGGAAGCTTCCTGAAGGCGCTTTATCAATTTCCAGGCTTTTCGGAAGAGATAGTCGCTTTTGAAATGAAGCAGGCGGTGCGCGATTCCACGTTTTTGTGGGATTCCGGCAGCTATAAATCCCTGCGGAATGTTTTGTACAATACCAACCATTTGAAGTGATCAAACCGAATTTTTCAGGCTCAATTCGACAACGGTCGACCGCTTCAGCGATTGAATGCATCACGTAATTACTTCCAGGACCTCCAAAATAAGGTAACCCTCCTGTCAAGGTCATTGGTCTGGGGTCCGCATGTTCAATTCCTAAAACAAGACGATATAAACGGGGCATGCAAGGGAAGCAGCTGTAAAAATCGAAAAAACTGACATCCGCCAATGTTAATTGAGCCTGGCGCAAGGCGTCCTGCACACTGGCTTTTATTGCCGGTGAGTCGGCTATATCTTTGCGTTCACTGATAAACCAGATGTCGGTTGCATCTTGTCCGCCATGGAGGTAAACCCATTTTTCTTTTGGAATGCCGAGTTTCCGGGCCATATGCGGAGTGGTCATAATAAGTGCGGCCGCTTGGTCAACATATAGATTGGCATTCAATAATTTGGTGTAAGGAAAAGAAATCATCCTGTTTTTGGGTGACGGTGTGGTGGTCTGTGTGGCTGTTAATGGATCTCTCGACCAAGCATAAGGATTTTTTGCTGCAACAGCACTGAAGGTTTCACCAAATTTACCCAGATTTTCAATTTGTTGTTCAATTGTGAGACCTTCCTTAGCCCGCAGCGCATTTTCTATTAAAGGATAAATTCGAATCGGCATATCCATAAAATGGTCCAATTCATCCCCACTATTGCCAAATCTTTTGTTTCCGATAAGGACGCCCTCTGAGTCGTCCCCAATCGGTGTGATGTCCTGGAAATTGTCCTGAAAACCCTCCGGTGGCCTACCGGAGGCTAAAGCAGATTTAACAGAGTGCATAACCTCACAACCTGCAAGGATTGATACGTCATTTTTCCCGGATACAAGATTGTCCGCCACCCGATTCACCAACCATTGAGGAGTGTCACCGCCAATGGTGGTATATTCTTTTAAAGCTGGGTTGATATCAAGCAGTTCAGCCAGCATCCGAGGGACTTTACGGTAATTCCATGTGAAAATATTAACCACATGCAATGCATCGGCGGTACCGATCAGGTCCTTGCATCCTGCATCATCAGCCGCACGCTTCACAGCTGTTTTCATCCCTTGCAGCGGATGTAAAAAATCCCTGGGATTTTTTGGTTTATGAGTCAGTTGCCCAACTCCCACAATAATCGGGGCCCGGTTATTCATGACAGTTCACCCTTTTAGTGGTTCTCAGGTTCACATTATTAATAGCGGAAGCTGCGGGTATTCCGGTCATCATGGACGATTGAACTCTTCGCCAACACCGTCGCCGGTTCGGCGGCCAGCAAACCGGAGAGTTTTCTTAAGATTCAGGGGCCTTCGTAAAACCAAAAGGACGAAACCCGAGTAAAAAGTATAAAAAATCGAACTATCGAAGACAGAACAATTTTCCACATCGATCCTGCACGGCCACATCGATCTCAGTTTCAGAAGGATTTATTGCCTCACAAACAATGCTTAAGGCTTTTTTCGGGGTGTTGTTTATTTCGCTCAAATGGGCCAGAATGATATGTTTCAGTCGGGGGTGTTTGACTTTCATGACCAATTTTTTTGAATCTTCGTTGGAAAGGTGGCCGATTCTGCTTTTTATCCGTTGTTTAATCGGCCATGGATAAGGTCCGTTGACCAGCATATCGGGGTCATGATTCGCTTCAAGAATTAACAATGAACAACCCTTTAGATGCTCAATGGCCATGGAAGTCGCGATGCCGAGGTCGGTTGCAATACCGATTTTAGCCCCGTTTTGTGTTATGGTAAATCCCGCCGGGTCTGCCGCATCATGGGATATCGAGAAAGGATGAATTTTTAGCGTTTTTAACATAAACGTGGATCCGCACTCAAAATTGATCATATCACTAATATGTCCGGTCTTGGCGGGAATTCCCATACCGGTTTTTCGGCTGATATAAACCGGCAGAGAAAACCGGCGGGAAAGGATGCCAACCCCATGAATGTGATCCGCATGTTCATGGGTAACAAGGATGGCATCCAGTTCTGACGGGTTCAGACCCCTCGATTTTAGCCTCTTTTCAATTTCAACCCCTGAGAGGCCAGAATCAACAAGGATTGACGTTGAATTGTCGGAAATATAAATGGCATTCCCTTTGCTCCCGCTGGCCAACATACATACAATAAGTTTAATATCGGAATTCAGCCGGGAATTTTGAAGCTGATCCGTTCTATTTGCCTGTATGTCCGAACCCGCCGCTATTGCGAACTGTTTCATCGAGTCGTTCCACAATTTTTAATCTGGCCTGAAAGACCTTTTGAATCACCATCTGGGCAATCCTGTCACCCCGGTGAAATGTATAACGCTTTTTACCGAAGTTGATCACCGCAACTTTAATTTCACCTCGATAATCCGCATCTATGGTCCCAGGCGAATTTATCAGACCGATACCGTGTTTTACCGCTAAGCCGCTTCGCGGACGGATCTGGGCTTCAAATCCCTTGGGAATGGCAATGGCAAAACCCGAGGGAATCAAAAAAATCTCTCCAGGCGAAAGGATGATCTCTTTTTCGATGGCAGCATGAATATCCATCCCAGCTGCTTGGTCTGTCATGTACCTCGGAAGCGGAATGTCTTTATCTGATTCCGGTCTCAAACGAGAAAATTGAATTGTAGGGTCCTCTTCCATGATCGGCAGGGTATTTTGATTTTCCCTTTGGGGTGTTTTACGAAAAATGCGGGTGGCGATTTCGCCATTCGATTGATACAGCTAAAAAGTGAAACGGGCTAAAGGAACAGGACATCTTCAAATGACTTTTTATCGGAAACCGGCCCGAGCATCGTCAGGGCAAGCTGTTCGGATTGGAAAAGATATCTAGCCAAATCGATGATTTCATCGCCGGTGACCGCTTCTATTTTATCTATCACCGATTTCAACGGTATTTGGCGGCCAAAATGGATCTCATTTTGTGCCAAACGCACCATATGGTTATCCACACTCTCAGCAGCAAGCAAAAGGCCTCCTTTGGTATACTCCTTCGCATTGTTCAAATCGGTTGGGTCGACCCGCATCTCTTTTAGCTTTCGCATTTCTCTTAAAATCAATTTCGTTGATTTGAGTGATGTTTTGGGGTCCACGGCGATATAGACACCAAACATTCCGGTATCCACGTGGGATGAGATAAAGGAATAGATGGAATAGGCAAGTCCCCGACGTTCACGGATTTCCTGAAAGAGCCTTGAACTCATATTGCCGCCGAGAATGGTATTTAAGAGTGAAAAAGCATACCGCTTAGGGTCGACTATGGCTAACCCTTTTGTTCCAATACAGACATGAACCTGTTCAAGTTTTCTATGATGAAGACGAATGTTAAACTGACCGGTTGGGGTGATCCGTTCGGGAAAGTTGTTACTGGGGTGAATCGACTCGAAGGCCTTTCTGATAAGATTTACAAAAGCGTCGTGCGACAGATTGCCGGAAGCCGATATGACGATGCGTTCCGGCTGGTAGAAGCGTTGGAAGAACTTTTTGAGAGTTTTTGCATTGAAACGGGCAATGTTCTCACGGCTTCCAATGATCGAGCGACCCAGGGGGTTCTCGCCCCAAAAAGCATTTCCGGAAAGAACATGGATGTAATCTTCAGGATTATCTTCAACCATTCCTATTTCCTGAAATATGATCGGCCGCTCCTTTTCAAACTCTTTAGGATCAAATACTGAATTTAAAAATATATCGGAGAGGATGTCGACCATTGTGGTGAGATGGGTGTCCATCACCTTTGCGTGATAGCACGTATTCTCCATTGACGTAAAGGCGTTGCTATGCCCGCCGATGGCATCAAATTCTTTGGCAATCTGATAGGATGTCCTCCTTTTTGTTCCTTTAAAAATCATGTGCTCAATGAAATGGGAAAGCCCGTTTTCATCCGGGGTTTCATCCCGGGCCCCAACATTAACCCAGACCCCCATTGAAATGCTGCGGATATGGGGCATCCTGTTTGTCAAAACCCGGATGCCGTTGTCAAGAACAGTTTTATTTATCTTCGATGCCATTTTCACCTTCTTCAGCAAGAACAGCCTTTCGACTCAAACGGATTTTTCCGTCGCGGGACACCTCGAGCACCTTGACTTTTAACTTTTCGCCTTCCTTGACAATATCGGTTACCTTTTTAACGTGGTGATTGGCGAGTTGTGAGATATGAACAAGACCGTCTGTACCGGGAAGTATTTCCACAAAGGCTCCAAAGTCCATGATTTTCACAACCGTTCCTTCGTAAATAGCCCCCACTTCCGGCTCGGCGACGATCTCTTTTATCCGTCGCAAGACATCATCACCCTCTTCTTGGGACAAGGCTGCGATTTTAATAAGTCCGGAATCATCTATCTCTATGCGGGTGTTGGTTTCATTTTGGAGTGCTCGAATTATTTTTCCTCCAGGCCCGATGACCTCCCGAATCTTATCCGGATTAATATTGATTGTGATTATTTTGGGCGCATAGGGAGAGATTTCCTTTCGGGATTCGCGCAACGCTTCCATCATCTTATCCAGTATAAAAAGCCGGCCGACACGGGCTTGCTCCAGGGCTTTTTCAATAATATCTCTTGAAAGCTCATGAATTTTAATATCCATCTGAAGCGCGGTAATGCCTTCACTGGTACCGGCTACCTTAAAATCCATATCACCCATATGGTCCTCATCTCCGAGGATGTCAGACAGAATAACCACCTGATCCCCCTCTTTTACAAGCCCCATTGCAATACCCGATACCGGTGCTTTCAGCGGCACGCCTCCGTCCATAAGGGCCAAGGTTGCAGAACAGACGGTGCCCATGGATGAAGAGCCATTGGATTCCAATACTTCTGAAACAATACGGATGGTATAGTCAAATGCCTCCTTTGAAGGTAACACTTTTTCAATGGCTCTGGTCGATAGACCGCCATGCCCGATATCTCTGCGGCTGGGTCCCATCATACGCCGCGCCTCACCCACCGAGTACGGCGGAAAATTGTAATGGAGCATAAACGGTCTGAATTCTTCCCCCATTAAAGTTTCGACCCGTTGTTCGTCCGGTCCTGAACCGAGTGTTAGAACCCCGAGAACTTGGGTCTCCCCCCGAGTAAAGAGGGCGCTACCGTGGGGTCTAGGCAGAAGACCGACTTCACAGGTTATGGGTCTGATTTCATCGGGTTTCCGGTTATCGATACGACGGTTTTCTTTCAGAATAAGATCTCTGCAGATCCTCTTCTTGATGTCGCCAATGATCTCATTGACCTCACCCCTGCGTTCTGAAAAATCTTCCCCAAGTCTTTCCATCAGTTCAGATTTCAACAATTGAAAACCGGCGTTTCGACCGATCTTATCAGGTATCAATATGGTTTCATGAATGTGTTGCGCCGTTTCGTTCTCGATTCTTTGAACTAAATTTTCGTCTCTTTCAGGTGGCACAAATGAACGTTTCGGTTTTCCGGCCGATTCATGAAGTTCTATCTGTAAATCGATGACCGGCTGCATCTCTTGATGACCGTAAAAGATCGCTTCGAGCAAATCCACCTCACTAACAATGTTGGCACTCCCTTCCACCATGACAACACCTGTCTTGGTACCGGTAACGATGATATTGATGTCTGAAATTTCGTATTCGCCGATGGTCGGATTTATTTTTAGCTTCCCGTCAATACGGCCCACACGAACACTGGCGATCGGTCCTTCAAACGGAATGTCGGAAATCTGGAGCGCTGCAGATGCGCCAATCATCGCCAACGTATCCGGATCGTTTTCCTTATCCATCGATAGGACAGTTGCGATTACCTGTGTTTCATACCCGTAGTGTTTAGGAAATAACGGCCGGATGGGACGGTCGATCAAACGGGCGGTTAATGTTTCTTTTTCACTTGGCCTTCCAATCTCGCGTCTGAAATAATTACCGGGTATACGCCCGGCTGAATATATTTTCTCCTGATAGTCAACGGTAAGAGGTAAAAAATCTATACCGGCTCTTACTTCGTTAGATGATACAGCGGTGATGAGAACGATAGTCTCTCCATATTGAACCACCACCGAACCTGAAGCCTGTTTGGCCACTTTTCCGGTCTGTATGCTTAATGATTTACCACCGATCTCGGTCTTTAATAAAATTTCCATAAATTCCTCCAAAATTGAAATAATCGATACCGATCACTATCCCAGGGCGAAAACATAACACTTTTCATCGACGCATAATTAAGCTTTTGACAAACGGTCTATCGCCTCAACCCCAGCGCCTCAATGATGGTCCGGTATCGGTTTACGTTATTGTTTTTTACATAATCCAAGAGCCTCCGCCGCCTGCCGACCAGGATCAATAAACCCCTTCTTGAATGGTGGTCTTTTTTATGAATCTTCAGGTGCTCGGTCAGATAATTGATCCGGTGGGTCAAAAGCCCAATTTGCACTTCAGGTGACCCGGTATCGCTGTCGTGAAGCTTGAATCGATCGATCAGCGTTTTTTTGTTTTCTGATGTCAGAACCACTCTCTTTTTCCCTCCCAGCTCTTAAAATTAGGTTTATACAGGTCTATTTTTAATTATCGGCTCCAAACAAAGAACCCAATTATAGAACGCAGCAATATTTATACACGCAATTATCTCTTTGTTCATTTATAATTGCAAGAAGATGATCCTTTTTATCAACGATCTTTATAAAATCGCCCGGGCGCCGGCAGTCGGTTTGGCCGGAACGAAAATCAGCTCGCGTGATGGTTTGGCCGTGCCGTATTTTTTGGGCTAATGTATGATCTGCCACAATCTCAGGAAAGTCTTCCAAGGCTTTTGACATCCCTATGATTTGCTCTGATAGTTTTCCGGACGATGCAAGTTTTTCAAGTTCAGTTACGGTTACGGATTTCTCAAGTGTAAATCCGCTGCTTTCCAGTCTTCTCAGTTCTTTAAGATGGCCTCCGCATCCTAATGTTCTTCCAATATCTGCGCAGAGTGTCCGAATATATGTCCCTGAAGTACAGGAGACTTCAAAACGAATGATTGGCAGATTTATCTCCAGCATGCGAACAGATGAAATAAAAACTCTTCTTGCCGGTTTCTGAACCGGTTTTCCACTTCTTGCAAGCTTATAAAGCGGAATCCCATTTTGTTTGAGCGCTGAAAAAACCGGCGGAACCTGCTGATTTTCTCCTTCAATCATTTTGAATGCCGTCCGTAATGATCTTGCAGAAACTGTTATTTCGTCACATCTTGAAATGACCTTCCCTGTTGCATCCTGTGTATCGGTCTCGATGCCTAAGCAAAGCACTGCTTCATATTTTTTGTTCCCTTGTAAAAAAAACCGGGCAATTCGGGTCGCCCGGTTAATCAAACAGACCAAAACGCCGGTTGCAAGTGGATCTAATGTTCCCGCATGCCCTACTTTTTTCGCCTTCAGAGACTTCTTTACCCGTGCAACCACTTTGGCCGAAGTCACATCCGCGGGTTTATCAACTATTAAAATCCCGCTGGGTTGATATTGCATCGTCCGGGTCACAATGTCTCAGCCAATTTGCCGATTCGAGATTTTAAGTGATTCAGTGTTGATTCAATACTAAAACCTGCAGCATTGGAATGCCCGCCGCCGCCAAAGGTGGAAGCGATCTCAGCCACATTAATCGTTCCATTGGAACGGAGGCTAACATGGAAATGTTCGTGCGATTGAACTTCTTTCTTATCATTGAAAATCTCTTGGATCAGAACAGCGACCTGAACATCTTCTAGCCCTTTGGCATAATTGATAAAGCCATCGATATCCTCGGACTTCGTACCAGTTTCATTCAGCATTTTTTGAGTGACTGCCATCATCGATAATTTGCCGTTTTTTGAAATTTCGATGGAGTCCAGCGCCAGGTTGAGAAGTTTTATACGGCCCAAAGAGTAAGTTCCGTATACAAGTTGAGCGATACTGTAAGGTTCTACCCCCAACGCGACCATTTCTGCACAGATATCGAAGGCAGCTTTGTTTGTATTTGAAAAACGAAATGAACCTGTATCTGTTAAGATTCCCGTATAGATGGAAGTGGCTGTTGCCAGATCGATGGCGGTTTCCATCCGTCTTATTAGGCGGTATACAATTTCTGATGTGGCGCAGGCGGAAGGGTCTATGAGATGAAATTCACCAAACCGAGTATTGGTCACATGATGGTCGATATTGATAATATGCGGAATACGGCTGATGGTCGAAAAAGCATTTCCAATGCGTTCAAGTTCACCGCAGTCAAGTACAACTGCAGTATCAAAAAAATTCTGATCATCGATGTGCCTGACAATACGATCAACCTCCGGAAGAAATCGATAGATCGCAGGGATAGGACTTTCGTTGTATAGCGTGGTTTTATTATTCAGGGCATCAAGTGAAATCCCTAGGGCGACCAGTGCCCCTATTGCATCACCGTCAGGGTTGGCGTGGGAGGCAATTAAAATATGGTTGCTATTTTTCAAAAGATTGATGATCTGATTCATTTTCTATTTTTATGGATTTTAGAACCTTATCAATATGTGATCCATAATCAAAAGATTCATCGTAAAAAAAATTAAGATCCGGTATGTATCGCAGACCGAGTTGATTGCCGAGGGATCGCTTGATATACCCAAACGCATTCTGGAATCCTTTGATTGCCTTATCCTTGCTGATTTTTCCGCCAGAAGTTGAAAAGTAAACCTTGGCAATTCTTAAATCCCGGGACATTTTTACCGAGGTGATGGTAACCATCTCAAGTCGAGGATCTTTGATATTTTTTTGCAATAACTCTGACAACGCCCTCTGGATCAGACCGCTGACCCTTTCGGCACGGGTAAAAGGTCTCATAGGTTGAAAATTTCCATCTCAGTATCGATAATCTCAGCAATTCCCAGGTCATCCGTCAAATTGATCAGCTTGTCTATTTTGGAGTTTATCAATCCCCGATTATTGCCCACCAGGGCGAAACCGATTTCTGCTCTCTGATGAAGATCATTTGAAGCGACTTCAGCTACCGAAGCGTTAAAATTATTACGCAAATTGCTGATAATAGATCTTACAATCCTTCTTTTACCTTTTAAAGAATGGCAATCATGCAATCTGAACTTGATAATCCCGTAACCAATGACCATTTTTTATTATCTGCTATTAATAAACAAATCAGGGGAAGCCGTCCTTCAACCCTCAATCGATTTTGGGTTTAATTTCCTCCAGATAATAACATTCAATTATATCCCCGATTTTAAAGTCATGGTAATTCTCAATGCCGATACCGCATTCGTAGCCGGTTTGGACCTCTTTGGCATCATCTTTATAGCGCCGAAGTGATGCAATTTTCCCATCATAGCCGACGACTCCATCTCTCACGATTCTAGCACGCTGCCCCCGCTCTATTTTCCCGTCGGTCACATAACAGCCTGCGATGGCGCCGACTTTTGGAATACGAAACACTTCTCTGATCTCAGCCCTGCCCAAATTCTGCTCTTTAAAAGTGGATGACATCATTCCGACAATCGCATCCTTAATTTCTTTTATCACGTTGTAAATAACATCATAAAAACGAATATCAACATTCTCTTCATTGGCCAAATCAACAACTTTTAGACCCGGGCGAACGTTAAAGCCGACAATTATTGCATTTGATCCAGCCGCTAGAAAGACATCGGATTCAACAATAGTGCCGGTTGCGGAATGGATCACATTTATTTTGACTTCTTCATTGCCGAGTTTTGTTAAGGAGTCGCTCAGGGCTTCAATCGAACCTTGCACATCCGCCTTAATAATCAGATTCAGATCCTTGATTTCACCCTCTTGCATCTTCTCGTGGAGTTTTTCAAGGCTTAACCTGCTCGTTTTCGAAAGATTTTTTGATCGCTGTTTCTGACTGCGGAAAATGCTGACCTGTTTGGCGCTTTTATCAAATGGGAGTGCAATCAATTCGTCACCCGCCAAAGGAACGCCGGAGAGACCTAATATCCTTACCGGTATGGATGGACCGGCTTTTTCGACCCGAATGCTCCTTTCGTTCAGCAGGGCACGAACTTTCCCATGGTGTATCCCGCACACCACAGATTCACCGGTATGGATAGTTCCATCCTTGATCAGTACCGTGGCGACGGGTCCTCGACCCGAGTCTAACTTTGCTTCAATTACGTGGCCTCTGGCCAGTTTCTCAGGATTGGCCTTTAACTCCAATAACTCTGCCTGTAAAAGTATCATCTCCAAAAGATTGTCTATACCCTGGTTCTCCTTGGCGGATACTTCCAAAAATATTGTGTCGCCTCCCCAGTCTTCAGACAGAATCCCTGCTTCTGAAAGTTCACGACGCACACGTTCAGGATCCGCATTTTGTTTGTCGATTTTGTTGATCGCAACAATAATCGGGACTTCCGCAGCTTTGGAGTGGTTGATAGCTTCAATGGTCTGTGGCATTACGCCATCGTCAGCCGCAACCACCAAAACAACTAGATCGGTAACCTTGGCTCCCCTTGCGCGCATTGCCGTAAACGCTTCATGGCCCGGTGTATCCAAAAAAACAATATGGCCCTTTTCGGTAGAAACAAAATACGCAGCGATGTGTTGTGTGATTCCCCCCGCCTCAGAATCGGTTACCCTTGTTTTACGTATCACATCTAAAAGAGATGTTTTACCGTGGTCAACATGGCCCATGATGGTAACCACCGGAGGTCTCAGCATCAATTTGCTCGGGTCATCCTCTTCAATCTTTATGATCGACTCCTCTTCAAAAGAGGCTTTTTCCAACTCATAGTCAAACTCCGCTGCAACAAGTGCTGCAGTATCAAAATCGATCGTCTGGTTGACCGTTGCTATGGCACCTAACGACATCAGTTGTTTTATGAGTTCGCCGGCTTTTATACCCATGCGTCTTGCAAGATCCGAGAGGACGATGGTTTCATCAATTTTGAATTTTCGTTTGATTGCTTTGGGAACGGTAATCTGTGGTTTTTGTGGCGAGATTGCAATTTTGCCTTTTGCACCCTTTCGGGTCTTACGTATGCGTTGCCTTTCGGAATAAAGGGCTGCACCTTCAACCACTTCTTTTCGCCGGAATGAGATTTTCTTTTTGAAAAATTTTTTATCCTTTATTGGTTCTTCAGGTCTTTTTTTTGTTTTCTTTTTCGCTTCCACCTGCTCTGGTGGCGGAGAGGGGACAACCGGTTTTTTCTTTATAGAAACAGCAGCCTGTTCGTGTTTTTTTGGGGGCTTTTTAGCTTGAACCTCTTCTACTTCGGATACTTTTGGCTTTGGAGATACAGGGAGTTTTATAATTTTTGCCGATGGTCCCTTTTTCTTTTTTGCTTTTTTTACCTTTTCCGGCTTTATAATCTTTAAGTCAGGCAGCTCTTCAGCTTTTGGCTCGATCGCTTCTTCATCACTTTTCTTCACGGGGTTTTCGGGTTCTAAAGGTGCTACTTCTTTTTCGATAGGGGCTTCTGGTTCAGCATCAGGTTTTTCGGGTGCGACTTCCTTTTTCAGCGTCCTTCTGCGTCTTCGGATCACCGTCGGTTTGATACGCGTTACTTCAAGCTCTTCCTGCTTTGTACCCATGAGATCGTCCTTTATCCGGGTCACGGTTTCAGGATCTACAGCGCTCATGTGACTGCTCACAAGGATATCCATTTCCTTCAACTTTTCAAGGAGCGCCATATTGGGCATATTAAGTTCCCTGGCAAGTTCATATATTCTTATATTTGACATCCAGTCCCCATCGTTTACTTTTAAAGCTTTTAAAGACGATCAACTCTATTATTCATCCAATTCAACCGGTTTTATTTTTTTACTTCTAGTCAGCTGTCAAGTTATCCGAGGGCGAAGTTTCATCATTTGTCACTTTGAGCTCAGAAGTCCCTTGCGCCGGGGTTTCCAAGCCTTCTGGCGATTCACTTATTTCATCCGGTGATACATCATCAGGTATTTCATCGACTGCCGCAAGTCTTTCCACGGCCTCTTTTGCAGTTTCAATCAATTTTTTAGCTTTATCCTCTGCAATGCCACGGATTTGAATCAAATCCTCAACAGTGGATTGGCTGAGTTCCTCCACTGAAAAAAACCCCTTTTCATATAATGCATCTGCCGAGCTTACACCGATTCCGGGTAATGCGATCAGTGAGTCGTAACCGTCTTTCATTGCTTGGCTGTAACGGGATTCACTTGTCACATCCAAATGCCATCCGGTCAATCTGGAAGCGAGTCGCACATTTTGGCCGCGTTTACCAATCGCTACAGAAAGTGATTCGTCCGGGACGATGACTTCCATCGAACGGTTTGCTTCATCGATAATCACCCGAGATATGTCGGCGGGAGCCAGTGCACTGCAAACAAACTTTGCTGCATCCACATGCCAGGAAATGATATCTATTTTTTCACCTCTGAGTTCTTGAACAACAGCCTGTACACGACTTCCTTTCATTCCAACGCAGGCTCCCACCGGGTCTATGTCGGAATCGTTTGAAGCGACCGAAATTTTTGCCCGGCTACCCGGTTCGCGGGAGGCTCCCATGATCTTTACGATACCTTCTGAGATTTCAGGAACTTCTGTTTTAAAAAGATTGATCAGGAATTCAGCATGGGTTCGGGTAAGTACAATCTGAGGGCCCCGCGTATCGTGGAGAACATCCAAAATATAGGCTCTCAACCGATCGCCCCTTCGATAGGTTTCCTTTGGGATCTGGTCCCGAGTCGGCAAGACACCTTCTGTTTGACCCAGGTTAACGATGATATCACCCCGATCCACCCGTTGGACGATTCCATTGATTATTTCACCTTTCCGGTTGATGAAACTGGAATAAACCGCATCTCTTTCCGCGTCTTTCATTTTCTGAATAATGACCTGTTTGGCCGACTGTGCGGCGATTCGTCCGAAGGTTGAGGTGTCCATTTTTGTGCCGATACTATCTCCAATTTCACAGTTCGGATCGAGTATACGCGCTTCTTCAAAACCGATCTGAAGATCCGGTTCCGTGATTTCTTCCATCACATCCTTAAATTGAAAAACCTCGATTTCTCCTGATTCTTCACTGTACTGGACTTCAATATCGATTTTGCCCCCGAATTTTTTTCTGGCAGCCGATCGGAGCGCTTCTTCAAGCGCTTGAATCAGGATTTCCCGGTCAATGCCCTTGTTGCGGCTGACCTCCTCAATAACGCGTTTCACATCTGCTATAAACATTTATTTTCTCCACGATAATTCACAAGCCGTGCCCTGCCAATGTTGATGAAAGGAATCGCAACTGTCTTATTACCTACCAGGAGCTGAACATTTCCATCTGAGATACCCTGAAGGGCACCTTTAAAATTTTTTTGTCCATCGAAAGATTGTTTGGTTTTTATCCTTGCTACTTCCCCTTTAAATCTGTCAAAGTCATCCGGTTTCCCCAAGGGGCGATCCGGTCCGGGAGATGAAACTTCAAGACGATGCGATATTCCATTTTCAAAATATACATCCAGGATATCATTTAACTGGTGGCTTATATGAACGCAATCAGCCAACGTAATCCCCTCGGATTTGTCGATATATATCCGAAGTACCCTTCCTGAAGGTTCCCGCTGGTATTCAACATGTACCAGCTCCATTCCCTCGACTTCACACAAGGTTTCGGCAAAACCTTTTGCCCTGTCAATCATTTCCTTTTCAGAATAGGAAGGAGTTGCAGAAAGATCATGCTTTGATCTTTTTACTTTTTTATTTTTTCTTTGATCTTTCACCACTTGGTTCACTGTTCAGCTGAATCCAAAAGCACAAAACGGGCTATTGCCCGTTTCCTTTCATCCAGGTAGATCTTTTGTTGTGAGTAAAAATTACCTTTTCATAAAGACAACCATCAGAAAGAAGTAGCTACAAACCACATATACATAAATAAAAGCTCTACCCAAACACCCCAGACAAATGAAAAGACGGACATCCTTGGAGCGGGCAACGAGATTCGAACTCGCGACACCAAGCTTGGGAAGCTTGTACTCTACCAGCTGAGCTATGCCCGCCCGAATAAGATAGGATATTCCACAAAATAATTATTGTCAATATTTTTAACAAATTATTTTTATTTATACAATTTAAGTTTCGCACCTCCAATCCACCGGAGAGTTGTATCCGGCCCACGCCGAAAGCGGGTCTTCGTAAAATAAATGGGGAGAAACTTGAAGGCCTACCGATGTTATTTACATAGAACCAACAAAAATAGTGTTTATAGCTTGATATTTTAAGACTGGGATTATATAGTTACCTAGTAATTTGACCGATCGTTGAGTTTTCTGGATTTATGTGTGGGGATGAAATCAGCAGTTTTTTCAAAATCGGCCATTGAACCCGGTATTGCAGCCATTTATAATTTTGATAGATATCGCTCGATATCCTAAGGAGGGTAAAATGAAAAAGAAAGTTATTTTTCTTGTTTTGGCCTTGTCCTTTCTCTTTGGAATCCGCCCGCTTTATGCCTCAACCCAGTTAAAACGGCTTGGAATCAGCCCTTTTTTCAAGGTCGAGGACCTGCAAGCCGAAGCGATTTATCCGATTATAATGAAAAATAAAGAGGATGCCAGGCTTGGTTTTATAAAAGCCGGGGCCGTAAATCTGTTTCATCCGTTTATGGAGCAACTCAAGACCGCAAAAATTGATGCAGTTCAGGTCTCACCGGGTGAAACCTTCATGTGGATGATCTTTAAAAAAAAGAAAAAGGTTTTCGTATTAAACGATGTGGAATGGGCAGGGAAGGCTCCCTTTGAAGGATATCGGTTTGTCATTGAGCACAATAATCGGGCCTATGAATTCATTATCCCTAGCGTCTGCTTTAATATTGCATTGAAAAGCGTTACCGATATCCCGGTGAAAGCACCCGTTAAAACCGAACCGATTAAAACCGAACCGAAAAAAGAGGTGGCTAAAGTCGTTGAAGCTCCGAAAAATCAGCCCCCGCAATGTAATCTAACGGTCTCACCCGAAAGGTTTTTAACCGGAACCACCGTTATGTCTGACGCGTCAAAATCGGTTGATTCTGACGGAAAAATCATATCTGTTACCTTTACAATTATCGATTCCAAAGGGAGCGTAGTGGAAGAGAAAGTTGTTGAAGAGGCACCCTTTATTTACAAAACGAAAATGAAAAAGGCCGGTGTTCACAAGATACAGGCAGTGGTAAAGGATGATGCCGGGGACGAAAGCCCCGTGAACAGTTGCACCAGAGAAGTAACCGTCCTAAAGAGAGGATTTTTTGTCGCAGATATCGGCCTGTTGCAACAATTTGATCCAGCGACGTTTTTACCGATAAGAGTTGGATATATGCATAAGATCACTGAGAAAGTCGCTATAACCGCGTTGGTGGGAGGTGCTCCCTTACTGAACGGTTGCAGTGATAATCCGGCAACCATAGCGGACATAATGCTCTCCTACTACCCGGCGCCCAGATTCTTTCTCAGTGCGGGTCATGGTATGTGGCATACGACGTTTAAGACAAGAGCAGATTTCATCCTGAATACAGGCTACCAGCTCACCGACAATCCCAATGGACCCAACTTTTCAATTTACCTTGAGGGAAGATCGGCATATGATGAGTTTGATAACATATCAGAACTGGGTAGATTCGGTGGTGGAATCCGGGCCCATTTTTAAGGGGGGAAAATAGCGGCGAAACGATTTATTTTTTATCGTCTTTATTAAGCAGTGCACGGATGTTTTCAAGCTCTGAACGAATTTCATCAAGTGTTTGAGCGGGGATTTTTTCCTCGCTGTCCTTTTCATAACCGCGCAAGTGTTGTTTTGCACCCTGAATCGTGAATTTTTTATTGTAAAGAAGATGTTTGATTTTAAGGACCAGATCGACATCTTTTTTTCTGTAAAGCCGTTGGCCTGATGGGGTTCGCGTCGGCTTTATCTTTTTGAATTCAGTTTGCCAGAACCTGAGGACATATGTGGGGACATCTGCAATTTCACTGACTTCACCGATTTTGTAATACAGTTTATCGGGAAAATCTATTTGATGGGGTCTTTTACTTTCCATTTTATTAAAATTCAGAATCAATATCAAACAGGTAGCGTTGCATCAAACGATTTCAGCAGTCGGCCCGAAATTTTTTGATGAACCTGATTTACTTCTTCGTCCGCCAACGTTCTGGAAGTTGATCGATAGGTGATTCGAAATGAAATGCTTTTCTTGTCTTCGGGAATCGGATTGCCTTGGAAAACGTCAAAAAGGAAAGTGCTTTCCACCAGCTTTTCCTGGGTGTCTTCGACGCATGCCAGTATCTTTCCTGATGCGACCTCTTTATCGACAATAATCGTAAAATCCCGATAAACAGCTGGATATTTTGGAATCGGCTTGGACTGTTTTATCTCAGGTAAAAGCGGAAACAGCGAATCTAGATTGATTTCGGCAATGTAAACGGTTTGCTTCAACCCGAAATTTTGAAGGACGCTTGTCGCCACCATGCCCACCATACCGATAAGTTCATTATTATAAAGAATTTGAGCGGTTTCACCTGGCCGGGTGTAATCACAGTCGTTGTCCGGCATATTGGTGAATACAGTATCTTTAAAATTCAAGCCTTTGAAAAGGCCTTCGATGACCCCTTTGATGTCAAAAAAATCACAGGGTGTTTCCTTTGAATGCCATGCCGGATCCGATCTTGTTCCTGTCCAAAGAATCGCGACTATCTCTTTTTCATCAGGGAGGCTTTCCCTGCCGACGCTGATAAATATTTTGCCGACTTCAAACAGTTTCAAGTTTTTGATCTGCTGGAAGATATTGCCTTGGACCGTCCGAAGCAGACCCGGAATTAGGGAAGTCCTCATCGCCGCCTGTTCTTCGGTTAATGGGTTTAAAATATCGACCAAATTTCTCCTCGGATCTTTCGGCCCGAGTCCGAGGTGGTCACATGATTCTCTATCATCAAAACTGTAATTGATCGCCTCCGAAAAGCCGAAGCCGATCATAAGACGTTTGATCCTGTTTCTTAAATACAGACGCCTATTTCGGTGCCTTCCATCGGTCGGCATCAGAGGGAAGGTGGTGGGAATGTTGTTGTAACCGGCAAGACGCGCAATCTCTTCCATGGCATCTTCCGGTCTCTTGATATCAACTCTAAAGTCAGGCGGAACCACCGCCAGATTGTCCTTATCAACCGTTTCGACGTTGAATTCGATTGATTTTAAAAAGTTGTTTATTTCATCCCTGTTGAGGTCGGTACCGAGAAGGCGATTGGTTTGTTTTGTACTCAAAACGATTCTTTTTTTTGGGATCGTCGTGGGGTATTCATCGACAATTCCTCCTATTAACTTGCCATCGCTAATTTGTGTCATAAGTTGAGCGGCTCTGTCCAGAGCTTTTATGGTGCCTTCAGGGTCTACGCCACGCTCAAAACGGTATGAGGCCTCTGTCGCCAGGTTTAGTTTTTTTGATGTTCTTCGAATGCTGAGCGGGCTGAAGTATGCGCTTTCAATCAGGACCCGGGTCGTGCTTGTTTCGATTTCGGAGTTAAGACCGCCTATCACCCCACCGATGGCGACCGCCTTCTCTCCGTCGCAGATCATCAGTGTATCGGAAGAGAGAATTCGATCCTTCTGATCGAGGGCGGTAAAAATCTCTCCCTTTTTTGCCAGGCGGACAACGATTCTGTTTTCTGCCAGTCTATCCAAATCAAATGCATGAAGCGGTTGACCGGTTTCCATCAGCACAAAGTTGGTCACGTCAACGATATTATTGATCGGTCTTAACCCCACTGAAATCAACCGGTCCTGAAGCCAGAAAGGGGAGGGTGCTGCAGAAACATCAAATAAAAGACGGGCGGCGTACCGAGGACAGTGGTCAGGTGCTTCAATTTCAACGGATGTAAACTTGGAAATATGATTTTCGGTACCGGGAAGATGGATATCCGGATACGTTAATTTTGTTTTCTGAATTGCCGCTATTTCCCGGGCGATGCCCAGAATGCTAAGACAATCGGATCTATTCGGGGTTAGGTCAATATCAAAAATCGTATCTGAAAGCGCAAGCGCCTTCCCGAGTTTGTCTCCCACCGACAACTGCTGGTTGAGGGCCAAAACACCGCTTTGATCTGTCCCCAGTCCCAATTCTTTTTCACTGCAAATCATACCCTCAGAGGTCACCCCATGAACAACTGTCTTTTCAAGGAGTAATCCATCTGGAAAAAGCGTACCCGGCAGGGCAACCGGTACAAGCATATTTTTTTCGAGGTTAGGGGCGCCGCATACAATTGATACCATTCGATTGCCGATATCTACACGGCAGGTCTTCAACGTGTCCGCATTCGGAAAGAGGTCGATTTGATTCAGTTTTCCCACAACAACGCTGTCCATGTAATCATACCGGTCTGATATGGATGCAACTTCCAGCCCCACCATGGTTAACGCATCGGCAAGACGATGGACCTCCATTTCAATGGGAACATATTCTTTCAGCCAACTTAAGCTAACTATCATATCAAAACTGCGCTAAGAATCTGAAATCATTTTCAAAAAATTTTCGGATGTCGTCGATACCATACTTCAGCATGGCAATCCGTTCAACACCCATTCCAAAAGCAAACCCATTATAGCGATCGGTATCATATCCCACTTGCTCAAACAGTGCAGGATGAACCATGCCAGAACCCAGCACTTCCAGCCATCCGGTCTGGGAACAAACTCTGCAACCTTTACCTCTGCACATCACACAAAGAATATCCACCTCAGCACTCGGTTCGGTAAATGGGAAAAAACTGGGTCGGAACCGTAGGCTGGTTCGGTCATCAAACATCTGATGCACAAAAGTAGTCAACGTTCCTTTCAGATCCCCGAAGGAGATGTTTTCGTCCACCAAAAGCCCCTCCACCTGATGGAACATGGGGGTATGCGTCAGGTCGGAATCACGGCGGAATACTTTTCCTGGCACAATCACCCTCACCGGCGGGAGCTGATTTTCCATGGTCCGGATCTGAACGGGTGAGGTATGGGTCCTCAAAACGATATTATCGGAAACATAAAAAGTATCCTGCATATCACGTGCAGGATGGTCTTTAGGAATATTTAATGCCTCGAAATTATAAAAATCGGTTTCTACCTCGGGCCCTTCGGCAATATCAAAACCCAGACCCGTGAAGATATCACATATTTCCTCGTTAATCTGGGTAATGGGATGCAGTGAACCGGGAGTTGCTGTTCTTCCGGGTAAAGATACATCAATCCGACCATCGGCCGGATGGGCGCGTGTTTGAAGTTGGATCAGGGCAGCTTTGAAAGCTTTATCGAGCCCTCTTTTTATCTCATTTGCTTTTTTTCCGACTGCCGATCTTTTTTCAGGGGGAAGTGCTGAAATATTTCTCAAAAAATGAGTTACAACGCCTTTTCGACCCAAATAACGGTTGGAAAGGACTTTTATTCTCTCGACATCAGATGCAGCGTCAATGGCTTTTAACGCTTCATTTTTTATCTGTTCAATTGGTTTCCCCACCTTGAGTGATACCTTTGATAACCAGATCAGGATTCAAATAACAAATCGCTTTTTATTTTTTATTCGGGATTATAACTGCTGTGCGGCAAGGTTGGCGATATGCGTAAACCCGGATGGATCAGAGATCGCCAGGTCCGCAAGAACTTTACGGTCAAGTTCAATACCGGCCAATTTTATACCGTGCATGAATTTGCTATAAGAGAGGCTATTCATCCGAGCTGCCGCATTAATCCTGATAATCCAAAGCCGCCGAAAATCACGCTTTCGCACCCTGCGATCTCGATAAGCATACATGAGGGCTTTGTCCACCGCGACAGTGGCTGTACGAAATAATTTGCTTCGGCCCCCGCGGAATCCCCTGGCCAGCTCCAAGACCTTCTTTCGACGTTTTCTTGCTTTGAAACCCCTTTTGACTCTCATTATCTTACTCCTAAATAGATGGCCGCTATCCGTTCGGAAGAAGCAGCTTTATCATTTTTTTGTTCGAGTTGCTGAGTATTTGGCTTTGCCGCAAAGACCGTTTGCGTTTGGTGGTCTTCTTGGTCAAAATATGATTGGCATGGGATTTTGAAAAAACAAATTTGCCCGTACCTGTTTTTCTGAAACGTTTTGCAGCAGCTCGATTTGTTTTTATCTTTGGCATTTTTTCTCCTTGTCTTTCAAAAATAGATGGCGTGAGCACCCTCCGTTTATCAGCTCACGCCACTTTTCCTGATACGTCTATACCTAACCTGATAACATCTTCAAAGTCAACAGATTTGTGTGTTGTCTGCAACAAAGTTTAAGGCGCAAAAACAGATTATTTTGGCGCCAAAATCATCATCATTGTCCGTCCCTCAAATTTGGGCTCTTGCTCTACAAATGCGATCTCTTCAGTCTTTTCGGCAATTTTGCCGAGCAAATTCCTACCGAACTGGGAAAGTGTAATTTCACGCCCCCTGAAAATCACCGTTACTTTAACCTTGTCTTTTCTCCCAATAAACTTTTTTATATGACCAATTTTGACCTCAAGGTCATGCTCTCCGGTTTTTGGGCGTACCTTTATTTCCTTTACCTGAAAAGTACTCTGTTTTTTTTTGGCCTCCTGTTTTTTTTTGGTCTCTTTATATTTATGCCGACCATAATCCATTATTTTGCAAACAGGTGGGGTTGCGGTGGGAGAGATTTCCACCAGATCGAGGCCAAAATCAGCTGCAGTTGCAAGCGCTCTGTGAGTTGGAATAATACCGATCTGGTTACCTTCTGGATCTATGACTCTCACCTCTTTTGCTTTTATGCTCTGATTAATATTTGTTCGGTTTTGTCTATTTTGTCGCCTTGGTATAGCTATGCCCGTCACCTCCTGTTGGTTGTGTTTTTATTTAATATCAACATGTTGTTAAAACCGGATTTTGAAATAAATAACAATAACATATATAATTCCATTAAGGAATGCAAGTGAAAAATGAAAACAAAATAAACGTTCCATCAAGGCAACGGCATAGGGCATCGGAAAAATTGTTATTTACATCATTCCAACCATCTGAAATAAAACGATGGTTATAAAGACTCAGTTTAAGATAATATGTCGGATAGACAAAAACAAAGGAATTTTTATTTTTTCCTTTACATGTAGTTTAAGCAAGGGGTTGATGGGATGAAAGGAGCTAAAATGATGCGGCCGGTGATCGGAATTACATGCTCAAGAGTGGTCGGAGGCGCCTGGAGTCAGAATTCTCCAGGGCATTTTATGGACTATACTTTTGATGAATACAGCAGCGCTGTCCATCATTGTGGGGGAGCCCCGATCCTTATTCCTACAACTCAAAACCATGAATCGCTACAATCGATTTGTGAACGTCTCGATGGTGTCATTTTAACCGGCGGGCCGGATGTTGACCCGCATTTTTACGGTGAAGAACCCCTGTCGGGATTGCGTGAAATCGATGAAGCAGTAGACTTGACTGAGCTAGCGGTAGTAAAAATAGCACTTAAAAAAGATCTTCCGATCCTCGGCATTTGTAGAGGGCTCCAGGTGCTGAATGTCTCGGAAGGGGGAACGCTCTACCAGGACATCCCGAGCCAGGTGAGAGAGAGCATTAATCACCTTCAGAAGAAAGACAAGCGCGTAAATACCCACAATGTCCGTATAGATGGAAATACGGTTCTCCACTCGATTTTCAAAAGAAGAAAAATACGGGTCAACAGCAGACATCATCAGGCCATCAAGGATCTAGCGTCAAGTCTGATTGCCACGACATGGGCCCAAGACGGCCTTATCGAGGCGGCTGAAAACCCCTCAAAATCTTTTGTCATCGGGGTACAGTGGCATCCGGAAGGGACCTGGGAAAAGGATCCTTTTTCAAAAAAACTTTTCCATTCTTTTATTCGAGCTTCAAAATCGGCTGCGAAACAAAAGTCTTAACTTTAGAAATTCAACGCGCATTGGCGGCGTTCGCTTGAAACCTTTGGATAATGGATCAGGCCGGTTTTATCAAACTCATGAGTTCATCTCTTACATCGTCAATAAGTTCGTAAAACCACAACAAATCCTCCAACGAAAGACGTCCCGCCTTTCTCTGAGACTCTGTACCATCTTTTTTTACAAATACCCTGGGACCTATCTGGAGTTTTGGATCACCATCTCCATATTGATTGATTGAAATAACAAGTCCGGTCTCCTCGCATCGCCATTTTTTTAAAATCTTATCCTTTTCAGGATCAAACACCATAATTATCCTCCCGGTTTAATTTAGCCAAAACTTATTTTACCCTGTATAGCATCTTTTGAGTTTAGCGACAAATTAAGATCCGAAATCGGACTTTTTCGGATCCAAAAAACGTTTTTGCATCATCAAGTGGATGGAGAAATAATGATTGTTGCAATAGAATTTTGGATGAAATATCTATTTTGTTTGTCAAAGCGCTCATCATTAATTTTTTTCAGAAAAATTTCTTTTTACCCTATGCCTGATGCAACTTTCCTTAAAATATCAGGTGCGAAACTAGTGTTGCATATGAACAACTAGAAATTATGAAGGAGAGCGGCAATGATCCCCAGCAACCCGGATTTTCTTAAATGGCTGATAGATGTTCGTCGAGACTTTCACATGCATCCTGAAGTTTCACATGAGGAAAAGAGAACCACAAATAAAATCATAGAAATCTTGAAGGGACTCGACATCGAAGTTCAAAAGTTCCAGAAGATGTCGGGCGCTGTCGGTCTGATCAGAGGATCAGGTGGCGGACCAACCATTGCCCTCAGAGCGGATATCGATGCCTTACCCATTCAGGAGTTAAACAACATCCCGTACAAATCGATCAATGATGGGGTGATGCATGCCTGCGGTCACGATGCACACACGACGATCATGCTGGGCGTTGCCAAAAAAATAGTGGAATCCGGATTCGGTTCGAAAATGAAAGGGAATGTGAAGTTTCTTTTCCAGCCGGCAGAAGAGCGCGTTTTTGGTGCAAAAGCCATGATAGCAGAAGGGGTTTTAGAAAACCCCAAAGTCGATCGCGTCATTGCCGGCCACATGGGATCTGATTTGCCCGCCGGGCAGGTGGGAATTTTTCAAGGCCAAAGCCATGCTTCGGCCGATCGGTTTTCCCTCCTTATCAAGGGAAAAGGCGCCCATGGCGGACGGCCCAACGAGGGGATTGATCCCATTGTTGCGGGGTCGTTTTTTGTGACCCATATTCAAACCGTAATCGGTCGAAATATCAGCCCTACAGACACCGCAGTCCTCACGGTGGGTAAATTTGTTGCGGGAGATGTGTCCAATGTAATTCCTGAATCCGCACAACTGGAAGGTACGATTCGAGCCCTTTCCATTGATACGCGAACCTTTGTCATCCGACGGTTGAAGGAGATTGTTTCAGGAATGGAAAAGACCTTCGGCGTGGCATGTGATTTTGAAATTCATGAGGGTGTATCAGCCTGCACCAACGATAAAGATGTAGCAACATTCCTATATAAAACAGCGGCCTCTGTATTGGGTTCAGAGAATGTTCAGTATCTTTCGCCCTCCACCGGAGCCGAAGATTTTGCCTACTTTTCAATTGAACGCCCGAGCGCCATCATTCGAATCGGATGCGGTAACCAAAAAAAAGATATCGTTTATCCACTCCATTCCCCGCGTTTTGATATTGACGAGTCGGTACTGGAAGTAGGTGTCGAGGTTTTCAGTGAAGCGGTTAAACGTTACTTTTCGGAAAATGCCGATATCGCATGACAGGCCACCTGCACCCCACTATCCAGGGTCGTCAATTCCGGGCCCTCCCTGCGGCATTTATCTGTGGTTTTCGGGCAGCGCGGATGGAAGGCACAGCCGCTCGGCGGGTCAATGGGGTTGGGGATTTCGCCGGCAACCGGTTGGGTAGCGCGGCCGGTCATTTCCACGTCCGGGATGGTGTCCAACAGCAGGCGGGTGTATGGATGTAGCGGAGAGTCAAAGATTGCATCCACCGGCGCTACTTCACAGAGCCGGCCCAGGTACATCACCCCTACACGGTCGGCCATATGGCGCACCACGGCCAGATCATGGGAAATGAACAGGTAGGATAGATCGAATTTTTTCTGAAGGTTCTTCATCAAATTCAATATCTGGGCCTGGACGGAAACGTCCAGGGCAGACGTGGGTTCGTCACAGACGATAAAGTCGGGCTCGCTGGCCAGCGCCCTGGCAATGGAAATTCGCTGGCGTTGCCCGCCCGAAAATTCATGGGGATATTTTTCACGGTCGGCAGGTGAAAGACCCACCTGGGTGAGCAACTCGCCGATACGCCGGGAAATAGCTTGTGTTCCTTTTAGCAGACCAAAGGCCCGGATCGGTTCACCGACAATTGCATCCACTCGCCAGCGCGGGTTCAGGCTGGCGTAAGGATCCTGGAAAATCATGGCCATTCGCCGGCGTAACAGCGCTATTTGAGCGCGGCTGGTCAGAGATGCCACATCGATTCCGTCGAACTCGATTTTTCCCGCTGTCGGCTGGTAAAGACCCACCACCAGATAGGCCACCGTTGATTTACCGCATCCCGACTCTCCGACCAGGGCGAAGGTCTGCCCCCTGTTGATTTTAAAATCAATGCCGATGACGGCTTTTAGAATCAGGCGGGATTTGCCCTCCAGCAAACGGTTAAGCAACGGTTCGGAAACATCAAAATAACGTTTTAGTCCGGTAACGCGCAGCAGCGGTGTGTTGGTTTTCAACTGGTCAGGTGTTGCCACTTTCGTCCTCATTTTTAAAAAGCCAGCAGGCGACCTTTGACGGTTTGGTGTCGATTAGGTCAGGACGCTCCTGTCGGCAGCGATCAAAGCTGTACGGGCAGCGCGGGTGAAAAGCGCATCCCGGTGGTATTTCCATCAACCGCGGCATGGCGCCTTCGATCTGCATGAGCTGATCGGCCCTGGTATGCAACGACGGAATGGAGCCCATCAACCCTTTGGCATAGGGGTGTTTCGGAGTTTTGATGACGTCGTGTACAGTTCCGATCTCCACCAGTCGCCCCGCATACATCACCGCCACCCGATCGGAAATTTCGGCGATAACCCCCATGTCATGGGTGATCAGTATTACGGCAGTATCGTGATTTGTGCAAAGACGCTTTAACAGGGCGATGATCTGGGCCTGGATGGAAACATCCAGTGCCGTGGTTGGCTCGTCGGCGATGATCAGACTGGGATTGACGCACAGGGCCAGGGCAATGACCACCCGCTGGCGCATGCCACCGGAAAACTGATGGGGATAATGGTCGATCCGTTTGTCGGCAGCCGGAATGCCGACTTCATCCAAAAGCGTGATGGCCCTTTGGCGCGCCTCATGCGTGCCCATTTCTGAATGGGTTAAGATGGTTTCAATCAACTGTTTGCCGACGGAGTAAAGAGGGTTTAAGCTGGTCAGAGGGTCCTGAAATATCATGCCGATCTTCTTGCCGCGAATTTTGCGCATTTGATGATACGGCAATTTGTCGATGCGCTGGGTGTTTAAAAAAATACGACCTGCACCGATCCGACCCGGAGGATCGAGCAGCCCGATAATGGCCAATCCTGTGAGGGTTTTACCGGCGCCGGATTCTCCAACGATACCAAACACCTCTCCGGGCCGGACATCAAATGATATGTCGTCGACTGCCACCAACGTACCACGGCGGGTATTGAACTCGATTCTAAGATGTTCGATTTTCAGTAAAGGCTCTGTCATTATCTCAGTTTTGGGTTCAAGGCATCACGCATCCAATCCCCCAGGAGGTTGACAGCCAGGACTAAAATCGCCAGGGCAACGCCGGGAAAAATCACGATCCACCATTCCCCGGCAAAGAGGAAGCTTTGACCGATCCGAATGAGTGTTCCCAAGGAGGGTTCCGTCGGCGGAACACCGACACCCAAAAAAGATATTGTAGCCTCGGTTAGGACCGCAACCGCCAGCCCGATCGTTCCTATGACCAATACGGGACCCATCACATTGGGCAAAATATGACGGAACATGATGGTGGCGCGCCTGCGTCCGATCACGCGCGCAGCCTGTACATACTCCTTGTTCTTCTCCACCATGGTCGAACCGCGCACCGTACGTGCAAAGTGAACCCAGTTTGAGATGCCGATGGCAAAAATAAGAACCCATACCGCCATTTCTTCATGACGTACATTGGGCAGCACACTTCGGGCAACGCCACTGATCAGCAAGACAATGAGAATGGCCGGGAAACTGATCAGCACATCAGCGATCCGCATGATAATTGATTCTATCGCACCACCGAGATAACCGGAGACCAAACCAAGAGATACCCCCAGAAGCATCGCCAGCAACATGGAGGCAAAAGCGACAAACAGTGAGATTCGCGATCCGTAGAGGATTGTTGAAAAGATATCCCGCCCCTGATCATCGGTTCCGAGCAGAAACTTTGATGTTCCGTCTTCGTACCAGGCCGGCGGCGTGAAAGCATCCATAAGGTCCAGCGTGGCCGGATCAAAGGTATTATGGGGCGCGATCCAAGGCGCCGTAAATGCGGATAAGATCATTATGACGGTGACACATGCTGCTGCAATTGTGACTTTGGATTTTTTAAAACTGTACCAGATATCGGAATCGAAAAATCGATGAACGGTATCCTGAATACGCGCTACACTTTTCATATCAATGGCTCGATACCACGGATTTATCAAATCTCAGACGCGGGTCCACCACGTGATAGAGAATATCGACAATCAAATTGATCACGACAAAGAAAAAGGCAATCAAAATGAGATAGGTCGACATCACCGGGACATCGGCAAATTGGATCGATTGAAGAAACAACAGCCCCATCCCCGGCCATTGAAACACGGTTTCGGTAATGATCGCAAAGGCAATAATCGAACCCAGTTGAAGTCCGGTGATGGTAATGACCGGGACCAAGGTATTTTTTAAGGCATGGCCGAAATTAACCGCTCGATTGGTCAAACCGCGCGCCCGGGCAAATTTGATATAATCGGTCCGCAGCACCTCCATCATTTCCGAACGCACCAGGCGCATGATCAATGTAAGTTGAAACATGCCGAGGGTAAAGGCCGGCATAACAATGGCTTTCAATCCGCTCGCGGTCAGCAGCCCGGTCGACCACCAACCCAGCTGGATGACGTCCCCCCGACCGAAGGTCGGCAGCCAACTCAAGAGGACGCCAAAGAAAAGAATTAATAAGATCCCGATTAAAAAGGTCGGCAAGGAGATGCCGATGAGTGAAATCGTTTGAAAGACTTTGCTTAAAACCCTATCCGGATACAGACCGGTGTAAACCCCCATCGGAATCCCGACTATCAGCGAAAATAAGGCAGCGACCAAACTCAATTCCAAAGTGGCCGGGAGCCGCTCGGCAAACAATTCGTTGACGGGGCGGCCGAGGGCAAAGGAGATGCCGAATTTGCCTTGAACGGTGTTGAGGGCAAAACGCGCAAACTGAACGATGATCGGGTCGTTTAGCCCCAAGTCTTCTCTGAGTTGTTCCCGCTCGGCGATGGTTGTTTCCTGTCCAACCATTTGAGAAACAGGATCGCCCACATAACGAAACAATGTGAAAGCAACCACTGCAACGGTGAGCATAACGAGAACCGACTGGATGATGCGGCGGATGATCAGTGCAGGCATTATTAAAGTTATAATTTTTCAGAAAATGAAGGGAAAAAGCCCGGAATGCCGCTCGACAGGGCCGAATTCCGGGCTTTTTAAATCACTTTAAGCTACTTGATCACGACGTGACGCCAATCAAATTGATTATCCGGACGCTGTTTGAGCTCCACATTGTTCCGAACTCCCCAGGCCAATGCCTGTTGATGGAGGGGGATATAGGAGATGTCGTTGATCGTCATCGTCCATGCTTCTTCAATCATCGCATTGCGTTTGGCCTGATCGGTTTCGCTTAAGATTTTAACTGCCAAAGCGTCGACTTTGGGATTGCAATAGCGCCCCAAATTGAACTTGCCTGAACCGGTATCGGAGGGGCAACCATGTATATTGTAGATCACATTCCATGAATCGATGCTGCCTGGGGTCCAGCCCAGAAGGTAGAAACTGGTGTCGAGCTTGGGCGCCAATACTTTCGGGAAGTATTTGGCTTTGGGTTGTGCCAGCAAGTTCACTTTTATCCCCACCTTTGCCATCATGGAAACCACGGCCAAACAAATTGCCTCGTCATTGACGTAGCGATCGTTGGGACAATCCATGCCCACTTCAAACCCGTTGGGATAACCCGCCTCTGCAAGAAGCTTCTTGGATGCGGCCGGATCATAGGGGAGCCGCTTGAATTTCGGGTTTCCACCACCATTTACGCCCGGAGCAATCATCATCGCAGAGGGTTCTGACAATCCGCGCATGATCTTCTTCTTGATGGCTTCAATATCGATGGCTTGAAAAAAGGCTTGACGGACCCGTTTGTCTTTAAACGGGTTTTTGCCTTTGACACTGGAATGGAGCAATTCATCACGATACTGATCCATTCCCAGAAAAATTGTGCGCAGCTCCGGTCCGACGAGCATGCGGCTGTCCGCATTACCATCGACACGCTTCATGTCCTGCACCGGGATCGGATAAGCCATATCGACCTGTCCTGACAACAGTGCCGCCACGCGGGTGGCATCATTGCTAACCTGTGTAAAGATGATTTTAGTGACATTATGATTTGCCTTATCCCACCAGTCCGGATTGACCTCACTCACGGTTTTCACTCCTGCTTCGTGGCTGACCAATTTGAAGGGTCCGGTACCGTTGGCATGACGCGTGGCGTAATTTTCATCCTCCCCTGTGGCAGATTCCGGAGTCACGGCGTTATTCTTTTCCGTCCAGCTTTTTGACATGATGTACCAGGTGCCCCATTCCACATAAAGAATCGGATTTGGCGCCGATGTGATGAAATCGACCGTGTAGTCATCCACCTTGACGACCTTGGTGTCGGCGGCAATCCTTGTCTTTAAGTCTGAACCTTTTGCACGGACCCGGGTTGCTGAAAATATCACATCATCTGCCGTAAACGGACTGCCGTCATGAAATTTTACGCCTTTTCGCAAGTAAAAACGCCAACGTGTCGGCTCCATCACTTCCCAGCTTTCAGCTAAGGACGGTTTAATATCAAGATTGGGCGCACGCTGGATCAGTCCTTCATAAATGTTATTCAAGAATCCCAATTGAAATGTTTCGTTCAAGCTGTAAGGATCCATGGATTTGGCGTCGCCCTGGAAGGCGAATCTGAGCGTTTTTGCCCAAGCCGGCAGCGCTAAGACAACCGACAACACGAGTACCATCAATAATGTTTTTGTGCGCATTGAAATCCTCCTTTGGTTTTGTTATTAGACGCCTTATTCACCCTCGAATGGAATCAGAAAATATGTCGTTGATCAATTGAAAAATATTAAGAAGCCAAATTGGCGCCGGTTTCTGCAGTGTCCCGCACCTCTTCCAGGCGCCAAATGGAGTTAAAATCAAAGGTGGCCCAAGTTGAGGAGGGATAGGGAGCAGACCAATGACCAGTGATAAGAATTCCCTTTTTCCGTCTGGAAGAATAAAAAAGATCACCTGGTGTGTCAAGTGAAAAAAGGTTACAATGTAGGGGAATGTAATTGCCTGTAAAAGTGGTGAGTTGCCGGCCCAAAAGCGCTTGACATGTAAAATGTTGGGTGCTATCTGATTCCATGGACATGGACAGTGAGTATGAATGGCTTTTTCCTCTCCCGACAAGAAAAAATCCGATATACTGACAGACCGATTTCATTAATGATAGATCCAATATGGAATCGGTTTATAAAAATTAGGAGGTATTATAAATGCCAAGTTTTGTGATCGATGAAAAATGTGACGGGTGCAAAGGCGGAGACAAGACAGCTTGCATGTACATTTGCCCCAACGATCTGATGGTGCTTGAGGCCAATACCATGAAGGCATACAATCAAGAGCCTGATCAGTGCTGGGAATGTTTTTCATGCGTAAAAATCTGTCCCACCCAGGCCATCGAGGTGAGGGGTTATTCCGACTTTGTGCCGCTTGGAAGCAGCATCATGCCGATGTTGGGTACAGAAGACGTCATGTGGACCTGCAAATTCAGGAACGGAAACATCAAACGTTTTAAGTTCCCCATACGGACAACACCTGAAGGCACCGCCAACGCCTATCAGGACCTGAAGGGAAAAGACCTCGAGAGTGGTTTGCTTTCCACAGAAGAGGCAGATGGATATGAAATCCCAAAGCCTGCTGCAACGGTTTAATTCGATCAAGCTGTGTTTTGAAGTAGTCGAGAGCTGAAGCATGAAATATTGTTCAAGGAGGATGTAATATGACATTACCAAATAGACCAAAAGGCGAAACCAAGACTGTGAGAGATCCCGAAGTTGAGGAGCGTGAGGTCGATATGCTGATCGTGGGTGGAGGGATGGCTGCCTGTGGTGCTGCTTTTGAAGTCAGGAAATGGATGTCTGATGACCAGACGATCCTGATTGTTGATAAAGCCGCCATGGAGAGAAGCGGTGCGGTTGCCCAGGGTCTTTCCGCTATCAACACCTATATTGGCGATAATACGCCTGACGATTACGTGCGAATGGTTCGAAACGACCTGATGGGCATCGTTCGTGAAGACCTGATCTTTGATCTGGGTTGTCATGTCGATGATTCTGTCCATCTGTTTGAGGAATGGGGGCTTCCGATCTGGAAAAAAACTCAAGAGGGGAAAAATCTGGATGGTAAAAAAGGCCAGTCAATGGGAACACTAAAATCCGGCGCCGCCCCTGTTCGCACGGGCAAGTGGCAAATCATGATCAACGGTGAGTCCTACAAACGGATTGTCGCAGAAGCGGCCAAGCTTTCCATCGGGGAAGATAACATTTTAGAACGTGTTTTCATTGTTGAGCTTCTCCTAGATGCCGACAAGGAGAATCAAATCGCCGGCGCCGTCGGTTTTTCCGTCCGTGAAAACAAGGTTTACATCATCAAATGTAAAAGCATGCTTATTGCCTGCGGCGGCGCGGTAAACATCTATCAGCCCAGATCAGTGGGTGAGGGCAAGGGCCGTGCCTGGTATCCGGTATGGAACTCCGGCTCCACCTATACCCTGGGGATGAAAGTGGGGGCCGAGCTTTCCATGATGGAAAACCGTTTCACCCCGGCCCGTTTTAAAGACGGATACGGGCCGGTGGGGGCATGGTTCCTGCTGTTCAAGGCCAAGGCACTCAACGGTCTGGGCGAGTCTTATGTGGAGAGTGATGCCGCCAAGGCCGAACTTGAAAAGTATGCGCCTTATGGAACCGCAGCCATCACGCCAACGTGTCTGCGAAACCACCTTATGCTTTTCGAAATGCAAGAAGGTCGCGGTCCCATCATAATGGATACGGTTTCAGCAATGGCAAAGCTGGGCGAGGGTTTGAGTAAGAGAGAGCTCAGGCATATAGAGTCGGAAGCCTGGGAAGATTTTCTAGACATGACCTGCGGCCAGGCCAATCTCTGGTGTGCAACCAACACCGAGCCGGAGAATAAGAATTCCGAAGTGATGCCTACAGAACCCTACCTGCTTGGATCCCATTCCGGCTGCTGTGGCTTCTGGGTTTCCGGGCCGGACTATGACTGGGTCCCGGATGCTTACAAGGTCAAAGCAGACAACGGCAAGATTTACAACCGTATGACGACGGTCAATGGACTGTTTACGGCCGGAGATGGTGTGGGCTGTTCGGGCCATAAGTTTTCTTCCGGATCCCATACCGAAGGAAGGCTGGCTGGTAAATCAATGGTTAGATACGCCCGTGATCATGCCGACTTCACGCCGAGTATTAATCAAACCAGTCAAGAACTGGTGGATTTGATCTATAGGCCGGTCAGAGTATACCTTGATCATTGTGAGTACACCACGGCGGATGACATTAACCCCAACTACATCAAACCCAACGGGATGATGTATCGCATGATGAAGGCCACCAATGAGTATGGCGCCGGTACGGCGACATTCTATACAACCAACAATAAAAATCTTGAGATCGTCATGGAACTCCTGCACTGCATGCGGGAGGACTGCGAGAAACTGGCGGCCGGCGACCTCCACGAACTGATGAGGGCATGGGAAATCTATCACCGTATCTGGACCGTTGAATCCCATCTACGTCATATCCAGTTCCGTAAGGAAACCCGTTATCCTGGATTCTATTATCAGATGGACTATCCGAACACGGATGACGAGAACTGGTTCTGTTTCAGCAACTCCAAGTATGATCCGAAAACCGGAAAGTGGGATGTTTTTAAAAAAGATTACATCAAAATCATTTCGGACTAAAATCCACGAGAGTGCGTAAATCATGATAAACCTCCAGGTGTCCTTTGACTTTTGGAGGTTTTTATTAAGCGAGGTGTTACGCTAATCGAGTCAAAACTCGTTTAGATGTTACTCGTTATCACATGGAGGGATCGCGATGACAGAAGGGAACATACTTTCTGCCAATGGCAGTATCTTGGTTGTCGGCGGAGGGATCAGCGGTTTGACCACAACCCTCGAAGCGGCTGAAGTTGGATATGAAGTCTTTTTGGTTGAAAAAAATCCTTATCTGGGTGGAAGAGTTTCGCAGTTGAATCAATACTTTCCCAAGTTGTGTCCCCCGACTTGCGGCCTTGAGATAAATTTTAGGAGAATTAAGGACAATCCACGGATAAAGGTTTTTACCTTGGGTGAAATTGAACGTGTTGACGGCGCACCCGGAAACTATGATGTTTCGGTAAGGCTAACTCCCAGATATGTAAATGAAAACTGTACCTGCTGTGGCGAATGCGCCACTGCATGTGAAACAGAAATCCCCAATGATTTCAATTTCGGCATGAACAAGATGAAGGGGGCTTATCTTCCCTTTGAGATGGCTTTTCCCGCCCGATATGCGCTTTCTCCCCTGATCATCGGAACCGAGGATGCCAAGCGATGTTGGAAAGCCTGCAAATACGATGCGATTGATCTTGAAATGCAGGCAAAGACAATCCGCTTGAAAGTTGGCGCCATTGTCTGGGCAACAGGATGGGAGCCGTACGATGCAAAGAAGATAAACAATCTCGGGTTTGGGACATATCCGAATGTTGTGACCAACATGATGCTGGAACGGATGGCATCGCCAAACGGGCCGACTGCCGGAAAGATTCTGCGGCCTTCGGATGATAAAGCACCGCAAAGTGTGGCCTTTGTTCAATGCGCGGGCTCAAGGGACGAGAATTACTTGCCGTATTGTTCGTATATCTGCTGTATGGCTTCCTTGAAACATACGACATATATCAGAGAAAGGTATCCGGATGCCAAGGTTTATATATTCTATATCGACGTCAGGGCGCCGGGTCAGCGGTATGAAAAATTTTACAGCAAAATCAAAACAGATGAAAATGTCTTTTTTATTAAAGGGAAGGTGGCCCAAGTGAGTGAAGATCCGGAGACCAAAGATATCACAGTGGTTGCCGAGAATGCCATAACCGCTGAAAAGATCGAACAGACGGTGGAAATGGCGGTACTGGCCACCGGGATACAACCAACAGCCGCTGCTGCTAAGCCTGCCGCTGATTTGAATTATACCGAGGACGGTTTCATCATGAATGATTTTGAAAAAGGCGGAATGTTTGCTGCGGGATGCGCCAACAAACCAAGAGATGTGTTTTCATCAAACCAGAATGCCACCGGTATTGCCCTAAAGGCTATTCAGACCCTGATGAATCGTTAGGAAGATAAACATGGACAAAAAGTATGGTGTTTATATCTGCGAAGGTTGTGGGATCGGTGAAGCCCTCGATATTGAAAAGCTGATCGAGGTGCCTAAAGAAAAAGGGTTTTCGGTGAAAACTTCCCCGATTCTGTGCAGTATAGAAGGCCTTGAGATCCTCAATAAGGATATCGCTGACGAAAGCGTCAATACCTTGGTGATAGCAGCCTGTTCGCGCCGGGTACTTTATGATGTCTTCCGGTTTGACGGCTGTATAGTCGATCGGGTAAATCTGAGAGAACAGGTGGTCTGGTCCCATCCCAGGACAAAATATCCGGCGCCCACCGAAGAACAAAAAGACGATGAAGAGTTCATTGATCACGTTCAAATGATGGCAGAAGATTATCTGAGAATGGGCATGGCCAAAGTAGAAAAAATTGATCTGCCCGAGCCTTATAAACTTGAAACGCTCAGCCGAAAAATACTGGTTATCGGCGGCGGCATCACCGGAATCACAGCGGCCATCGATGCGGCAAAGTTGGGTTATGATGTGACAATCGTCGAAAAGGAGTCTGCATTGGGAGGCCATGCCAAAAGATGGCGCAAGCAGTTGCCGGGACCTTACGTATTTGACAGCCTGATTCCGCCAACCATCGAATCCAAGATAGAAGAACTCAAAAACTATTCCAGAATAACAGTCAAAACCGATACTGTGGTTGCGCGGATTGCCGGTCAACCGGGCGCATTTACCGTGACATTTAAAAAACCCGGTGAAAAGATAGAATTTGATGTTCCTTTTCCATTGCCGGATGAAATGAAGTTTGATGAAAACGGCAAAGAGCTTGATGCCGAAAAAGTCCATGAAAGGTTCCTGGAATACAATAAAGGCAGACGGGATATCTTGACAATTGACCCTGACGGCGAATTGTTCGGTGCCGTCATTCTGGCCGCCGGGTGGCGGCCGTATCAGCCTGAAGAAGGGGAATTTGCTCATCTCGGTTTTGGCGAGATTCCGGATGTTGTTACCAACAGCCAGTTTGAGTAAATTGCCCATAGCGGTAAAATCGTGAGACCGTCTGACGGAAAGGAAGCTAAATCAGTGGTCTTCATCCAAAGCCCGGGTCAGGGGGATGATAAAGACTTTCAGTATACCGGCGCAGTAACCAGCCTGGTGGCACTCAAACAGGCCAAGTATGTAAGGGAAGATTATCCTGACGGCAAGGCCTTTGTCTTCTATCAGCATATGCGCACACTCGGCCTCACAGAATATTTTTATGCGGGTATCCAGCAGGACGAAGGTATATTTCTGACCAAAGGAGAGGTGACCGGCATCTCCAAAGGTGAGGATGGCCTGATTGTTGAAGCCGACAACACCCTGCTGGGTGAAAAAGTTCAGGTCAAAGCCGATTTGGCTGTACTGGCCACCGGCATGGTCCCGGTCACCAAAGATGACCCGGTGGTCAACCTGGCTTACCGGCAGGGTCCGGGGTTCCGGGATAATGCGATTTTTGATGAATATGCCGACTCGAATTTTATCTGTTTCCCCTATGAAACGCAGCGGACCGGAATTTATGCTGCCGGCGCCATTCGGCGCTCTATGACTGTGGAAGAATCAATTGAGGATGCCGCTGGTGCGGTGCTAAAAGCCATTCAGTGCACAGAGTCGGTCAACCGCGGCGTTTCCGTTCACCCGAGATCCGGTGATATGACCTTTCCTGACTTTTTCTTCCAAAGATGTACCCAGTGCAAACGGTGTACTGAAGAATGTCCTTTCGGAGCGATCGATGATGATGAGAAGGCGACACCAAAGTCAAATCCGACCCGCTGTCGACGCTGTGGCACCTGCCTGGGGTGCTGCCCCGAACGGATTATCAACTTTTCCGATTACAGTATCGATAGTATCGGGTCGATGGTCAAAGCCATCGGCGTGCCATCCGAAGACGATTATGATGAACCACCGTTGAGGATTTTGGCCCTGGTTTGCGAAAATGACGCCTATCCGGCCCTTGATATTGTGGGGCTGAACCGGCTCAGCTATTCTGCGGATGTCCGGATTATCGCGGTTAGATGTCTTGGATCGGTGAACGTGATTTGGATTAAAGATGCCCTCGCCCAGGGACTGGACGGGGTTTTTCTTCTGGGGTGCAAGCACGGGGATGATTATCAGTGTCACTTCGTAAAAGGAAGCGAACTCGCCGATGTAAGGATGAAAAAGATCGGTGAGGCTCTGTCGAGCTTAGCCCTTGAAGAAGAGCGAGTGATGCAATTCCAGGTGACGATCGATGAATATGATAAACTTCCCCAGATCATTGATGATTTCGTCGCCAGTATAGAGGAAATGGGTCCAAACCCGTTCAAAGGATTCTAGAAATTGAAGATTTTCGATGGAGGACCGTTGGGTTAAGTCAGAGTTTTTACTCAAGTTTCGCACCTGATATTTTAAGGAAAGTCGCATCAGGCATCGGGTAAAAAGAAATTTTTCTGGAAAAATTGATGATGAGCGCTTTGACAACGGCACAAAACCTTTTAAGAGTTATCATTTTTTAATGTAGTCATAGGAGCTCTAAATATGGCGCAGAGGTACCATATTGAACCTGATTTAGATTTTATCAAAAAAATTGGCGCGTTTGGCGGCGAAGATTTGAAAAAGTGCTATCAATGCGCTACCTGTTCGGTCATCTGTCCCATTTCTCCGGACAACAAACCCTTTCCCAGAAAGGAAATGGTTGCCGCATCATGGGGACTGAAGGATAGATTGATTGGCAGCCCGGATATCTGGTTGTGCCACAATTGCGGCGATTGCACCACAAATTGCCCGCGCGGTGCCAAACCCGGGGATGTTCTCGGGGCACTCCGATCATTGGCCATTACCGAATACGCCGCCCCCAAATTCTTGGAAAAAGCAGTAAATAACCCGAAATTTTTGCCTATTTTGTTGGCAATCCCCGCTATTTTATTCCTGGTTCTGGGTCTCGTGACCGGTTTGCTCAATTTTTCGCCGGAAGGAGACGAAATTGTACACGCCAAGTTCTTTTCCACCTGGCTGGTCGATCTTGTCATGATTCCGGCCGTTTTTTGGGCCGTCGCCATTTTTGCATTGGGTCTCAAACGCTTTTTGAAGGATATCCATCAAAATGCACTGATGGAGGGAAAAACCGAGAAAAAAGAGATCGAACCCGCCGGATTTATCCTGGCTTTTTTCCGTGTGATTCCGACTATTCTCAAACATACCAAGTTTTCAGATTGTTCTGAAAACAAGGACCGTGAACTGACCCACATGATGGTTCTATTCGGATTTATCGGGCTTTTTATGGTTACCAGTATTTTCTTTTTTGCCATTTATGGCTTTCAAAATCACGGCCCCTATTCGCAGCTGAACCCGGTAAAATGGCTTGCCAATATCAGTGGCGTCGCCTTGATTGTCGGCAGCAGCCTCATGATCAAAAATCGGTTGGTCAAAACCGACCAGTTCTCTATTTATAAGGATTGGTACCTGCTGGGGCTAGCACTGGCTTTGGGTCTTTCGGGCATGTTAACGGAAATAACAAGACTGGCTGGATGGGGCGAACTATCCTATTTTATCTATTTTGTCCATCTGATGTTTGTTTTTTGCCTATTTGCCTACACGCCGTTTTCCATGTTGGCACACCTGGTATACCGTACGACCGCTCTTGCCTATAACGAATACACGGGCAGAATGTAACGATTGACGCTTTGCCGATTAAAAAAAAGACCCGTTTTCAGGCTCCCTTTTTCTTTAAATTCGGCACAGGCTGACAAATTTGGCACCCTGCCGGGTTTCAGGTGCCGGTAGCCGCCCGGTGGGTCTTGATTTCAACCTTTTCAGTCAAACCCTTGTAATACTCTCGAAGAATGACCAGAACTTCATCCCGACCGAAGTGATCCGGAATCTTGCCGCCCTCAGAAAGCAGCTTGCGCAGCATGGTCCCGCTGAGTAGTATCCTGTCTTCTTTTTCATGAGGGCAGGTTCTAAGGGATGCCATTCCATCACATTTAGAGCAATAGAAGGTCCAGTCGATCTTTAACGGTGTGCAAAGCAAAGCCCGCCCGGGTTGTTCGGGCTTAGGGATTTTGTCGAAGATTGTCTGTGCCTCGAACATCCCGTAGAAATCACCCACCCCGGCATGGTCCCGGCCGATAATCATTTTGGAACAGCCGTAGTTTTGCCGGAAAGTTGCATGTAGCAAACCTTCTCTGGGTCCGGCATATCTCATGTCAAGCGGATAGCCGCCCTGTACGACATTGGCCGCAACGAAGTAGTTTTTCACCAAGGTATCGATGCACTTTACCCTGACCTCAGCCGGGATGTCGCCCGGCTTCAGGTTGCCGACCAGAGAGTGGATGTAGACACCATCGCATACTTCGACAGCGATTTTGCAGAGGTATTCGTGGGAGCGGTGCATGGGATTTCTAAGTTGCAGGGCGGCGACATCGCTCCAGCCATTATCCTCAAAGATTTGTCTGGATTCCGCCGGGCGATGGTAGACACCGGCGTATTTGGTTGGGTATTCCCCTTCACTAAGAACCTTGACGGGTCCGGCAAAGTAGAATTCCTCCTGGTCCATGACCATCCGGACACCCGGGTGATCCTCCGTTGCGACTTTCCAAAACTCATCTTTAGTGGGGGTTCCTTCACCCATGAAGACCTTTTCACATTCCCATTTTTTGTCCGTTTCGGTAAGCTTGAACTTTTCAGTGACTTTCATTGTGGCCATGGTCTCGTCGTTCTTCGGATCGAATAAGGCAATTTCATCCCCTTCACTGACGGTAACCGCCTCTTTCCCGGCTACATCCAAAGTGACCGGCACCGGCCAGAAGGTGCCATCAGCCAGCAGGAACTCCTCGCAGACGCGTTTCCAATCGGCTTTCGTCATAAAACCGGTCAGTGGACTGAATCCACCGATACCGATCATTATCAAATCACCTTTCACCCGTTGTGAGATGGTTATTTTTTTTAATCCCACCGCTTTTTGCTTTTCTGTAGCCAGTTCATCGCCCTCCAGCAGGCAGATGGCCAACCCTTTCCCGCCATGGGGTGGAACCAATTTTGACATGGTGTTACATCTCCTTACGATTCTGCCAATTCGAAATCACGGTCCATGGGACCCTATCCGCTTTATTCGATGGCCAGGTTAAAATGTGGAGAAAACGCCTGTGAACTGAATGCGTCTCTTAAAGATCCGGCCGCTCTGTGCTAGGCGCGTTTCCAGGTCCGGGTAAAGATGCTTTTAAACCGCCTTTGGATTCGCCTTCAATAAGAGATTTTATGTCCGGGTATGCGTATATGGTTAATGCATTATTTTGTGGTAAACCACCTGTATCAGCAGACGGCCCATAAATACTATGGATTTCTCTTCCCAATATTCTTAGAATCGCCGTCTGTTCCCCCCGGTGATATGCTGTATGTGCTATCCTCCTCACCATAATCCAACTTCTGATTCGCTTGGTTTCAAAAAAAGAAACCTCTTGTTCCCACCAGACTTTGTCCTTTGCTTTCAAAATGGTAAGTCGTTTTCCGGAATCTCCAGCATATTGTTTAATAAATTCAAGGCGTGTTTCCTTCTCAGGCAAAGGCGCTGTGCCCACATCAATACCGAACATATTGTGGAACCATTTCTCTTCACTAAGGCACTGATGTACCATGTGCTCAAGTGGATTCCGATCTCTTTGGTCCAAAGGTTGAGGGCGAATTAAAAGATCGTCATCCTTGAACGTACTCCAAACGCTAAGGGTCTTAATCCGTTCGGTGTTATAGGTGTCAACAAGAAAATCGTATTCCATATTATGCCTCCCTTTAACTCATCTATAGGCGCATCCAGGGCCAAACCTTTGCCTGTGATTAAAGCCGATCTAAACCCGCAAATCATAGGTTGAACCCATTTCAGAAATAGATCGGGGTCTTTAATCGATTTATATACATTTTTTTATTACAAGGGTCAAAAGCAATTATGAGGGGCCTATGTCAATTTGAACTCAAACAGCGAGCGCATTTCCCGAAGCTTGTCGATTCGCGGCGAAGATCCCGACATACAGGGCTGCGAGGTTCTTCAATTTGGTATCCATTACACAAAATTTCTCTTATGTTGACTGTAAATAGCATAAATGCTACCTGTTTTTAATTGTTTTCAATCACTTCATCTGGTCTCAAAAAGATGTTTCTATAGAAAACGGCGATGGGAAATGACTGTTCGGTAAAGTGCTTACCTCAAGTTTTGCACCTGATATTTTAAGGAAAGTCGCATCAGGCATAGGGTAAAAAGAAATTTTTCTGAAAAAAATTAATGATGAGCGCTTTGCCGACGGCACAAAACCTTTTAAGAGTTATCATTTCAGAAGCAACTGATATTACAAAAGAAACCAGACCATCGAGTGCCTGTGCACGGTGATTACTTTATGGATACCGGTTCTAACCCGGACAAGCCGGTTGCAGCGAAGCGGAAATCCCGATTTATCGGGGAACCAAAATGAATACTGATAATTGAATATTTGTGGATGTCGCTCGCGCAGCGCAGGCGCCGCGTGTTGCTCCGTCATTTTTATGATCGTTATTTTTATAATTGATCCGCCGCAGGCGGACCTTAAATATTCAATATTCAATCGAAAATATTCAATTATGAGTAGATTGGAAAAATATTCTCATATAATTTTCTTGCCACAAAATACACAAAAATAACTTTTAAGGATCTACTGCTTACCCCACACCAGATACGGCACCGTGCCCCATTGGGGGTGTGAAACTTGAGTACTTGCCTTTATTAGGAGGATGCAATGGGGGAAAAAATACTTGTTCTGGGTTCATCCTTTGGTGGATATCATTCGGCACTAAATTTACGAAAGCACCTTTCCCGGGAACATTCAATCACAGTGGTTTCATCGGATAATGAATTCACGTTTATCCCATCTTTACCTTGGGTTGTGATGGGTTGGCGCAAACCCTCTGCGATCCAGTTTCCGGTAGCCGGAAGTTTACGTCGCAAAGGTATAGACTTTGTTCAGGACACCATTGTCAGGGCCGATCCGGAAAACAATCGGGTTATTGGTGAAAAAGGAGAATACGAGTACCACTACCTAATAGCGGCCACCGGATCAGAACTCGATTTTGAAGCCATACCCGGTCTGGGCCCTAAAAAAGGTTACAGTTATTCAATTTTTTCCGTTGAAGAAGCCCTTAATGCCAGAGACGCCTTAATGGGCGCAATAGACAAGGGGTCCGGCTCACTGGTATTCGGTAATGCACAGGGTGCGTCCTGTCTTGGTCCCGTATATGAAATGGCAATGATGGTGGATGCATACCTGCGCAGGAAACTGCTGCGAAACAGGTTCAAGCTTTCTTTGTTCACAAACGAGCCGTATCTCGGTCATTTCGGAGTGAACGGGTTCGGTATGATGACGAGGATGCTTGAGGATGAATTCGCCGACAGGGATGTTGAATGGAAAGTGAACTGCAAACTGGCACAGGTGACACCTGAAAATGTGGAACTGGAAGATGGAGAAAAATTAAAGAACGATTTCAGCCTCATTGTGCCGGCCTTTTTTGGCAGCCATGCATACATCGGCATAGAGGGGCTTTCCAATCCACGTGGTTTTATTCCTGGAGACGATTACCTGGCCAATCCCAAATACCAAAACGTATACGCGGTTGGTGTGTCTCTGGCCTTTCCCCCTCCCTTCGAAACGCGGGTGCCGGTCGGTGTACCAAAAACAGGGCAGATGTCCGCGGAGATGGCCGGTGTTGCGGCTCACAATATCGCAGCGGACATTAATGGGGGTCCGAAAAAGCGGGGAAAAGATTTTTCGGTTATTTGCATTGCCGATGCCGGTGACACCGGGTTTTACCTTTCGGCAAGCCCTCTGTTTCCGCCTCGCAATAAGTTGGTTCACAAAAAGGGGAAGAGGGCGCACTGGATGAAGATCGCCTTTGAAAAGTATTACATGGCGAGCTTGCGTTATGGTTTGCCCCATCTGGACTTTGGGTGGTGACTATAACCACCGTTTAGCGAAAAAAGGCGCGACCGCGGGGAAGCATGACGACTAAAGACAAACGAGAATATGTCAGGCGCCCTGTTGACGTACCGGTAGATTTTATCGTCCAAGGTCGTCTTTACCAAGGATGGATCAGAAACATAAGCGAAGACGGGTTTTTAATCGAAACCGAAGGGACATTTTCGGTTGGACAGAACATCTCGATGATATATTCGTTCCATCTTTTTGGGCAGGAAAACAGAGCCGGCCGGATTATCTGGGTTGGCTCTCAAGTTATCGGCGTAAAATTTGAAACGCCGGAAAACAACAAATAAAATTTATGAAAGGTGGCAACACTACACGTGATATTATGGTTTTTCAAATTTCACTCCAATACCCTGCGGATGAACCCAAACAATCGTGCCATCCATATTTTCTTTTCCAAAATAAAATGAAATATCCTGTCCAACTGAAAACCTTCCACTTGTTTTGATAAAAACCCCGCCTTTGCTTATATTCTTGATCACTCCATCATAAAAGCGACCCTGTACACTAAAATCCACCGGTATGTGGGCAGCGTGCCTGACATGCTGTCTTTTATCTTTGGTTGTCATATACCCTTTCCGTATCTTATGCCTTGCATTTGTTGAGATATTGAGAATATATAAGCTATCGAACTTTATGAAATTATAGCATATACCAAATTGATACATGCAACTTATTGCATTTTTGTATTTGTTGTCAAACCATAGTCCCGAAAAATGGGGGTTTTGGCAAATAAAAAGGGCAAATCCATGCGATAAGATTCACCCTATCAACCTGTGATTAAAATCAAATCTCAGGAATTTTCAGAACTGATATATACCGAATCGTTGGAGATATATCAGGTTTTAAGACACATAGGAAACCTGTGGTAAATTGAGATAATCACCAGGGTTAGGAAAACCTGTGATATCCCCGGGTGCGCCGTGCTTATTACAATGTGTATTCTATAGAATTCGTATTCAAATGTCAGAAAAATAGAAAAATTGGAGACTCAAAAATGAAATATCGGGATTGAAGAGATTTTTCTTTGATTTCCGAGGAATGTATTTGGCATTGCTCACTTTTTGAGAATCAGGAATAGTGCATTTTATAGACATATTCCTGCGATTGGTATTTAGTTTTAAATGCTCTATATCTGTTCATCCAAACCGACACGAATATCCCGGGTTTTGGAGAAGAGATAATGGTGGGGATATGTTTTGTCAATCTCAGATCCTGGGGGACAGCTAGATTGTGGGGATTAGTTGGAGATCACAAGTTGTTTACAAAATTACTATTTCTTAAATACAGATAAGAAAGTATTTTTTGCTGCTGAAAGAACACTTTGATCTTTAATAATTTCTTTTAGCTCCCCCGGATCCAAATGAATCGCACCGCAGTTTTCATTTACACATATGTCAATTTTGACATTGCCCTCGTCGATTTCAGCTAAGCTCAGTGTACCACACCGAAAACAGTGATGCTTATGTTCTTCGCAATATTTTTTGGTTGATTCTTCAGCTGCCTTTTTCCTGAGCTTCCTGAGTTTATGTTGATCTCGTTCTGCAAAATATGCTTCTTCAGATCCTTTTTTCGGTTGAATCTTAACAGAAACTCGTTTTCCGGTCATAACTTCCTCCTTTTAAGTCAAACTTGTTTCACTTCACAAATCAAAATACATAATCCACTACCGGATGAAAAATTCGCTGAAAAATTTTCACTTTTTTAGCATTATCTCTCGATCTCAATAAGATCAGCCCCAAAATGGAGATACCTTGCCATTATCCCAGTTTGACGTCAAGCTGAGATTTAATTGATATAATCCAAACTATTAAAATTAATGAGATTATTGCATATATGTTAACAGATACATGCAACCTATCGCATTTTAGGTTTTGCTGGGCAGAGGAGGGATGCGGATTGGTGAAGCCCTCAAGCTTCGCGCAAAGGATGTCGATGATCGGAAATTATTCTTGCAAAGCCCCAAAAGCGGAAGATAATCCGAGGTTGTGTTAATTCCCAAAAAGGTTGCAGACCGTCTGAAAGAATATATCAGGACGAATGGCTTTGAAGGGGATCAACGAGTTTTCCCAATAGGGTATACCGGTGCCCGTGAAATTGTAAAAAGGGAAATGTCATTGTCCTTCGATCACAGAGGTAACACTATTGAGCGGTTTCCTTCCCCTTAATCATTTTACTGAGCTTGTCCAAAGCCTTGGAGGTTTCCACCCGGAACTTGCTGAATCCCTTTGACGTTTCCCCCTTCATCTTTTCAATCGTGCCCTGCAATTCATTCAACTGCGTTTTTATATCCATATCGCCGCCTGTGCGATTGTAGGCGATAACAGCTACAATCAGGGCGATGATCGAGATCAGGAGCGCCAGCATAGACCTGAATCCCCCTTTGACTTTAACCGTCTTTTTCCCCTCAGCCATGTTCCCGCCTCCTCTTTTCCCTCATTTCCAATATAGTTAGCGCCCATCCTTTCCCGCATCAGCAATCTTGAACCCCAAACCCTGAACCTCTGAATCCCTACCTCTTTTTTTTCAGCTTCCTCTGTGAACTTTTTCAGGCCGTCGGCAAGCTCTTTTAATTTCTGACCAACCAGAGAAATTTTCAGAACTGATATTTACCGAATTGTATGGAGGAATCTGAATAATAAGCAAGTATTTTTTATTGTACAACTTATCGAAATCCCCTTCACCAGTTTTGTGATGCTTAAAACCACAGCAATCCTTACATCAGAGAATAAAAACCAATGACAGGTTATTCTTTACCAGCCCTCCCTTTCGGTTTTCTACCGAACGGACAGGCTTTGATACAAAGACCGCAAATCAATTTATGATAAGTTGGCGTTGGCTCCCGGTTTTCATCCTTTAATGAATAGGTTTCAAGCATGATGGAATGTTTCTTAAGCTGGGCTACACATTTATCGAAAAACATAGCCTCATTCCGATCAATGTAATGATTCTTGGTACCAACACCCCTAATGGCCCCAGATGGGCAGGCTTTCTGGCAAAGCGTACATTTCCCGCAACGATTTTCAACAGGTCCGTCAACCACCAAAGGGGCGTTGGTCAATACTGTAACTAAACGCACGGTGGAACCATATTGCCGAGTGATGAGGAGCAGATTTTTTCCTTGCCACCCCAAACCGGCCATCCTTGCAACCGCCTTGTGACTGATGGCTCCATACCAGTTCTTCTCATCCGTAACCTGTGAAGCGGGTATCGGCAAACTGTAAAACTCGTCATTTCCAAGGGTTTTTGCTGTCTTGAATGCAAGTTCGTCCAACACTCGATTGGCAGTCTGGTAGACATTCTCGTAAATCAACGTCGGCTTGTCCTTGATTTCACCGAATGTGGCCCAGGGTAGGCTGACCGCTATGGATACGGCCCTTGAAAATGGTTCAAGAAGATCTGGAGGATCCAAAGGTTGAGCTTTAAGGGGCTCAGCATCGGCAACACCCACTAAATCTCCACCCCATTCCTTGATCTTTTCTTTGAGCACATTGGTGTATGATTCATAATTCTGAGTTTCGTTCATGTTGTATCCTTAGCGAACTCCGGTAGGCAGTGACAGATAAAAAACAATCCTATGGTTGTTATCAACATGATGGTTATCACAACAAGAAAGGGCAGCCAACCACTTGTTCCAGTTATGGCTAGAATAAAAGGGCCTAAAGCGAAGCCGGCCGAAAGGATCGTGGTATAAAAACCCATGACACGTCCACGGTTTTGGCTAGTTGCGAGTTCATTAACCCAAGTCTCGCTTATGACGTAGGTACCATTGGTCATAATACCCAACGCGAAGCGAGCGGGAAACCAGAACATAATGTCCTGGAACGCACCAATGAGCGCAAGCAACATCGCTGTTAGAGCGGCATAAAGCACAGCCATACGAGCTGCGCCAAAACGGTCGACCAGTCGCGTTGATTTTATCGGTCAGCTCGCTTCCCGCTTCAAGAGACTGGCGGACTTCCGACAGAACACCTTTTAACCGGTTTTCTTGGAAGATCAAATCGGCGAAAATTTTTTGTCTCTGGGTTTCGAGCCAACTGGTAAGTTCTGTAATCGTGTCCCGTCGCATTTTGTTCACCTGCCGGGGCAAATCCTCTGCCATCTTCGCAAGGCGACTGGTGTCCGCAAGCAGCGTTTCCACTTCCGGTATCGTTGTCAGCTGGTCGATCATAAATTCGGTTTGCAGCGTTATCGTCCGTGGCAGGCGCTCCAGGTAAAACATGGCGCGTTCTGACAGCAGCAAGCTCCTGTCGACACTGGCCAGGGCTTTTTCAACATCGGCCTGCGGTTAATGGAATGTGTCCCCTTGCGCGTCCACGGTAAAGACAATTCCGTGGCCCGAAGCCCACCGGAAACCCTCACCAGACCGTAACCGAATTTCACCGTATATTGTGTGTCGTCTGCGAGGTGACGGTTCCCCCGCTCCCGACTTCTACCCTTCGTTGTAAGTCACCCTATGGTTTCGTGCCTAAAACAACAAAACCCCGCCTCTCTATTTGAAAAATAGGGTTCTTATGTTCATTCCATGGCATCCTTTATCTATAAACAATGCACTCGGGTCTGTGTCAGTTTTTTAAATCGCTTCTAATTCTCAGGTTGTTGGATCCTTTAACTTTTCATTATTTAAAAAACTTGAAGTAGTTATGTCCACTTATCATCATTAACAAAAAAAAGCGAGAAAAACCGTTACTCGTCTGTTTGACTGCAGCACGGTTTGGTACAACGAAAAAAAGATTCTTCTCTGACCCTGGAGGAATAGACCCTGCATTCCACAGGGCCGAACCCATCGGGGCCATGTCTTCATTCTTGACAGAATTTAATGGAGAGTGAAGAATGAAGACCTGACCCTCTTGTCTTCGCAATCTGGCAGTCGCCGCCCACCTTTGTCGAAACTGAGAAGAGCGATCGCATTGAAACTGGTCAACGCGGTATCTGAATTTGCGCATTAATGCGGCGACCGAAGCAGAAGATAAGAGTTTCGTTGAGTGGATTCAGGAGGGTCAAATATCGAACTTTTGATTTTCTATGCCAGCCATGTGTAAATCACGATCACGCAGTATCTGCTGACGATGCATCAGCCAACCGACAATACACATGCCAATGGTCACGGCAAGAATAATGATGGTAGCCAGTGCATTAATATCCGGACGCAGGCCTAATCGAATGCGCGAATAAATCAGTATAGGCAAAGTATTAGAACCTGGGCCAGAAACAAAACTAGCGATTACGAGATCATCTAGCGACAAAGTAAAGGCCAGCAACCATCCCGCAATCATTCCTGGCGCAAGCAAGGGGAAGGTTATATCAATTAATACACGAAAAGGTTTCGCGCCTAAGTCCGCCGCCGCTTCCTCCAGTGTCAGAGCGATGCCTGCAAGGCGTGATTGTATTATGACGGCCACATAGGCCATGGAAAATGTAATATGTGCGATGGTTATGGTGGTGAATCCCCGGGATTCTGGCCAACCTATAAATTCCTTTAGCGTTATAAACAGTAGTAGAAGTGAAAGTCCGGTAATGACTTCTGGCATCACTAAGGGCGCTGTAATCATGCCGCTAAATAAGGTCCGACCCTTAAACTTTCCAAAACGTACCATCGCCAAAGCTGCAAAGGTTCCAATCAATGTTGCAAAAGTCGCGTTCACCAGGGCAATCCTCAGACTTAAACCGGCAGCCGCCCATACCGCCTCACTTTCAAATAGACGTACATACCAGCGAATGGAAAAACCACCCCAAATAGGCACAATTTTAGAGTAGTTAAAGGAATAAATAATCAGTGATAACATTGGCACATATAAAAAGGCCATGCCAAAGCAGAGTACAGAAAAAGTAAAGTTGAACCGTTTCTTTTTCATAATGCAGCATCTGTTTGTTTTGATTGAATGTGCTGATACCACATCATAGGCAGTACCAGAGCCAGCAATAGTGCGATGGCCACTGCTGAGGCCACGGGCCAATCATGGTTGGAATTAAACTCATTGTATAATACTCTTCCTATCATCAACACATTGCCGCCACCCAAAAGGTCGGGAATAATAAATTCTCCAGTGGCGGGTATGAACACTAATAAAGAACCTGCAATTATTCCAGGGATAGTCAAGGGCAAGGTCACGGTGATAAAGGTAACCCAGGGTTTGGCGCCTAAGTCCGCCGCCGCCTCGTTCAAAGTCATGTCCAACTTTTCTATATTGGCATATAAGGGCAATATCATAAAAGGCAGGTAGGAATAAACAATGCCAACGTAGACCGCAAATTCCGAATACATCATTCGGATGGGATCATCGATCAATCCCAACCAGATTAGCATATCATTAATAGTCCCTTGATCTGCCAGTAAGCCCATCCAGGCATAGACACGCAAAAGAAACGAAGTCCAAAATGGAAGAATAACCATCAGCAAGAGAATATTTTTTTTGGTCCGAGTTGACGTTCCAATATGGTAAGCGATGGGATACCCAATGAGCAGGCAAATCACAGTGGACAGCGTTGAGATTCTTAAGGAATTTAAATAAGTCTTAATATAAAGATCATCTTCCCATAGGTAAGAATAATTATCAAAAACGAGTTGAATCTGTGGTACGCCCTCGCTGGTCCACTGCAATAATGCTGAAAATGGAGGGATGGCGATCAGGGATTCAGCCAGACTTATTTTCAGGATAATAAAAAAGGGCGCAAGAAAAAACAGGAGAAGCCAAAAGTAGGGGATAGTGACTATGATGGGCTTCCAGCTGCCTTGTATTTTATTGCTCCACCTACGATAAATGTGTGCCAGGCCATTACTGGAATTTTGAACAATCATTTGGTTAACAATACCGCTGAGGATGAATACCATTTCAAGTAGACTTCATCATCCCAATCTACCGCAAACTGATCATCCGTGGGTCGACGCTGATTGGGAAAACTGACTTGAATTATCTTACCACCCGCAATTTTTACACGATAGGTTGAAGCACTGCCCAGGTAGCCTATGTCATGCACCACACCTTTCAGCTGATTGGGGCCAGATTCATCAAAGGGCAGCTTGGATATTTGAATTTTTTCCGGACGCACCGCTACCCAAACCCGACGGCCTTCGCTCATAGCAGCACCATAATCCACACTTAGTTCGGTATTATCAGCCTCACTTTTTATCAACAAAAAACCAGCATTGCTTTTAATCACCCGACCTTCAAACATATTAGCAGTACCAATAAAGTTGGCAATAAATCGAGTCTCTGGGAATTCATATATGCTCGTAGGTGTCCCCACCTGTATAAAGCGACCCTTATCCATGACCGCAATACGTGTTGAAAGGGTCATGGCCTCTTCCTGATCATGAGTGACCACCATGAAAGTAATACCCAATTGATCCTGAATGTTCATTAATTCAAACTGCGTCTGTTCACGCAGGCGTTTATCCAAAGCAGCCAGTGGTTCATCAAGCAATAGGGCTTTAGGTTTTTTAACCAATGCTCTTGCCAGTGCAACGCGCTGTCGCTGACCACCGGACAATTGGTGTGGTTTACGTTGAGGCAAATCGGTGAGTTCAACCAGGGCCAGTATTTCCTGCACCCGTCCTTCGATTTCAGACTTACCTAGGCCATCACGTTTTAATCCGTATGCCACATTTTGTTCCACAGTCATGTGTGGAAACAAAGCGTATGACTGAAACATCATATTCACCGGGCGCTCATAAGGTAGTACATCCGTCATATCGACACCATCAATGGTGATTTTTCCGGAGCTTGGCGTCTCAAATCCGGCCAGTATCCTTAACAAGGTGGTCTTGCCACAACCCGATGCACCCAGAAGGCAAAACAGTTCGCCCTTGTAAACCTCCAGATCCACATTATCCACTGCGGCAAAGTTCCCAAATTTTTTGGTAACACCCTGCAACTTAATGAAAGGTTTCGCATCAGGGTTCAACCAGGGTTGACTGTCAGGGGAAGTTTCTTGGGGCATCGATTGTACTCCGAAGCGTTAATCTACTTTTTACTAACGCAAAAAAAAGTGCTGTCCGAAGACAGCACTTGAACTAAGGAACGTTCAAAAAATAACTTGATAAACTTGCTTGCCTTTTCTACGATTTTCTTCGTTACTTAATCGCCCACATAGCTCTGCTACGCAAACGATCAAGCGCCTTGAATATCGTAAAAAATTCAAAGGAGCGGTCTCCGCCAACTTTTCTAAGTTATTTTTATCTCATTCCTAACCTGGCTTATTTGCCTGATTTAAAATTTGTCCAGGCGCGGGTACGGGCACGTTCCACTTTTGCGGGTAGTATATTTAAAGTGTACATCAAGGCCACTGCTTTTGCTGGTGGATAAGCTGCAGGGCTGGAAGTCACCGCTGCATTAACCAGATCGAAAGCATCCTTATTGGCAGTAGCGTACCAGGTTAAGTTGCTATCATTGGCACCTACTTGCGGGCGCATCATGTAATTCAAGAAAAGATGCGCATTTTCCACATTCTTGGAATCAGGCGGAATGAGCCAGACGTCAATCCACAAGACTGACGCGTCTTTACCCGGTGGGGCAAAGAAATCCAGAATGACACCGGTATTGGCTTCTTTCGCGCCGGACATGGCGAGCAGTCCATCCGGACCCCAGGTAACCGAGACGCAAAATTCCTTTTGTGGCATTTTCTGATAAGCATAGTTATCAAAAGTTTTAATGTACGGCCGGATCTTAAGCAACATTGCTTCCACATCCTTGTAATCTTGCAAATTTGTGGAACTTGGATCTTTGCCCATGTAGGTCAATGCCATGGGAATGATATCTGTTGGGGAATCCAAGAAGGACACGCCACACTTGGCCAATTTGGCAATGTTCTTTGGATCAAAAATTAAATCCATACTGCCGATAGGCGCATCAGGGAAAACTTTCTTGACAGCTTCCGCATTATAAGTCACACCATGGGTTCCCCACATATAGGGAATAACGTGATCGTTATTTGGGTCCCAGTTCGCTGACAGCTGATTCATAATATCTGGACGCATATGTTTAAGGTTGGGTAATTTTGATTTATCCAGTTTCATCAGGATATTGGCAGGAACTAAACGACCAACGAAACTACCCGCATGTAAGATAACGTCATAACCGGTGGAACCCGTCAATATTTTGGCATCCACCGTTTCAGCAGAATCGTAACTGTCGTAGGTGACTTTTATATTATATTCTTTCTCAAAATTGGAAATTGTGTCCTTGGCGATGTACTCTGCCCAATTGTAGACTTTTAATACACCTTCAGCAGATACACTACCCACTCCAAGCATCATTGCACATACGATGGCACCTATCAGGGGCGCATTCAATTTTTTAAATATGTAACGCATATCGTACCTCCTCAGTTAAACATTTAAAAATAAGAGCAATATTCGCTCTGGATTACAATTCCCAAGCCACAGTGGCTTGAGTGCCAATCAGGTCTTAATGAAGCACGCTTCAAATAAAAGCATTAGACCCTATTAATGTTGTTATCTGTAATCTCGTATCCTTATAAGAAAATTTCATTAAAAAGAGTGAAGAATGAAGACCTGACCCCCTTGTCTTGTACAATCAGCTATTTTGTAATTCTGATCTCAAAAGGACTTTATATTGATGAAAACAAACAATAGCTCCTAACAAGACATCCATATCCTGTCAGGAGCAAGGTATGCACATTTTGAGAGGTTTCTCCATTGAATCTTTACCTGTTTCATAGGCTAAATCTAAAGGGGAACCAAATATATTCCGGTGTAGCAGAAATTCAGAAACGAGGACAACTCAGCTAGAAGATCAGAAAAGGAATCCAAGTTTCACTTGAGAATAAAATGAGATTGAGAGGAATATGTATGTCACGATGTGATATAGAATTGTTTTTACGTGATGTCAATAGTTAATTGTCTTTATTTTCAATGTGTTAAATTGTGGTATATAAATCTAATTATGGTTAAGTGTAAATTAAATGTATAATGCATCATATCTAATTGGGATGATTTGGGAAAATGTAGAGGTGTCTTGGAGGTTTATGGCCAGAAAACTAAATATCATGCGAATAAAGATTTATTGAGAGTACCTTAGATCTTAAGAAACCTGTGATATCCTCTAAATCCAGACCCAAATTTGACCGAATCAAAACCTGACATACCTTGCCAGTATCACCGGACTCACCACAGTTCTTTCAATTACAGATATCATGATTTTAAGATGGCAAGTCAAGTGAATTATAGCGATTTTCACATTAAATTAAACCAAATATTTGGTTTTTTTAAAAGTGACTCGAACGATTTGATCGGCAAATTATTTTAATTGTTATATCGTTTACGCCGGTCCAAATTATTTGAGAATATCCGCACTCAGATCATTTATCTTGAGAAACACTGCCGGTTTCTTGTTCATTTTTTCTGAGATTCTACACTGGTTTGCAACATGGAGCCACATAGGGCGCATTTTAAGGGAAAAATCAGGGTAAAAGTAAACAGTTCATTGAAACGTTTGTGAGACTGTCCCGTCATTCCTGACGGGAAGGTCGCGAGTTCCCCGCCTGAGACGAACAAAATTCGGGTTTTTGCAAAGGTCGATTGACATTCGGATCAAACAGTTTTAATATGTAAATTAAATTATGAAAGTATGGGTGATACAATATGAAAATTGGAGAGCGAGGACAGGTTACCATTCCTAAGGATATACGTGAAAAGTATGGACTTGTGCACCAAATCGAAGTCGATTTCGTCCCAAAAAAAACAGGTGTGCTGATTCGAAAAAAAACACACCACGTTAGTCCTGTGGAACAAGTCTACGGAATTTTGAGAAAAAGTGCCCGAACGGACCCTTACATTGAGTCGATAAGAGGCAGATGATTACCTTCGTTGACACCAATGTATTGCTTGATGTATTTTTACCTGATCCCAAATTTGGGCAGAAATCAAAAATTGGTTTAGAACAGGCGTTTAATCAGGGATCGCTAGTCATCAATGAAATCATATATTCCGAACTATCGCCACAATTTTCCAGCAAAGCATTTCTGGACGATGCGCTAAAAGTCCTCAGCATTCGTATCATCTCTTTGGATCTTAAGGTGGCATACCATGCAGGACGGATATGGAAAAATTATCGAAAAGCTGGTGGCAGGCGCAACCGTATCCTGGTTGATTTTTTAATAGGAGCACATGCCGAGATACAGGCGAATCAACTCCTTACAAGAGACCGCGGCTTTTACAAAAAATACTTCTCGAAACTTCATATCATTTATTAAGCCCGTCAAACCAGTTAAACGCAAATTAACCAAATCATCAATTTAGCTGGGTGAATTCTGTGAATCAGTAAATTGGTAGCCCTAACTCCATTGCATCAAGCTGTCAAAATTAAAGTTAGACCGCTAAAGTGCTCTGAAACGTAAATCCCAATATTTGTTAATGAAGGATCAGGCTACCTTCTTTGCAAGCAATTCCCGCACAGCAGGAACCAGTTCATTCGGAACTTTGACGAAAGTCTGGGATGCATCTTCCCAAGCAGCTTCGTCTTCGGCAACCGCTTCATCCTCAGTCTGGTTTTCGTAATGGTCAAGAACGCGCTTGACGCGCTCTTCATCCCATCCTTTTGGGAACCTATTTTGTTTCATAGTCTTTGTCTCCTTCGGCCTCGACGCCGATATGCTTTAAGGGGTTTTCCTACCAATTTATATGCCGTGATTACAAATACACTGTTGGGCTCAGGATCGGGGACATAAATAACTCGAAGATATCGCCCACCCCGTGTCTGTCCGATAGCAATTCGAGAGTTTTCCTTGCCCGGCCGGTCCTCACCGGGCTTTTGGAGTACCTCCTCGACCTCATTTTCCCGCACATCATGGTTGTAACACATCTTCCAACCACTCCTTTTTCCGTCACAGTTTTCAAATCGACCTGAAAATATTAAATCAAAGTGAAATTATTCTGTGTTTAAAGAAAACAGAATAATTTTAAGAGGTGAGACAAATGGAAAACCATTGAAAAGCTTTAAATGTGTCTGCCAACTAACCAGAAACTGTAAAATCATTTTTTGGATTTCCTACGACTTTCAAAGGCGTCACATTGAATTTTAATGTTGGTTTTTATGCCGGAAAAAATCCCTTGACAAATGCCTTTGTTCTAATATATAATATACCTATTCTATTATATGAGACAAAAAAGAAAGAGTTAATGAAAAAATAAACGGTTACCAAGGTATAATTCGTAAAATAGGAACTCTTTAGGAGAATGAACAAAGATGGAAGAGGTTAATTCAAAAACATCGTTACAGGAAAAGGGGGGGAAAAAGAAAGATATCCCTTCTGAAACAGAGCAGAAACCCTATTTTCTTCTTAGCTCCACCAAAAAAGTTTTCACCATTTTGGAGATCCTTTGCGAGGAACATGAAAAGAGCATCTCTGAACTGGCAAAAAGACTTAATTTGCAGAGATCAAATGTTCACCGCATTCTATCAACCCTCCGCCATCTCGGGTATTTAGAACAGAATCCAGACACAGGGAATTACTCAGCTTCATTAAAAATATTTGAACTTGGCAACGCAGTTATAAATCGTAAAGGTTTGTTGTCCGTTGCCCATCCATTTCTTGAAAAGTTGGCGAAGCAATTTCGCGAAACGGCCAATTTGGGATATCTTAACAAAAGAGAAGTCATTTACCTTGACAAGGTGGAGAGTACTGAAAGTCTAAGAATGGATACTAAGGTGGGATTTCGAGTACCAGCGTATTGTACAGCCATAGGAAAGATTTTGCTTGCACATCTGAGTAAAGCGGAGCTTAAGGACTACCTGAAAGACCATAATCTTTTACAACTCACTACCAACACGATCAATTCACCTGAAAAACTGATGAAAAGCTTAACGCAAATCCAAGAGCAAGGTTATGCCATCGATAATGAGGAGTTTTACGAAGGAGTTCGTTGTATTTCATCACCAATTATAAACCACACTAGGAAAGTAATCGCATCTGTTAGTATTGCAGGTCCTTCAGTTCGCATGAACAATGATAAACTTGCTCAAATCAAAAAATCACTTCTTAGTGTTACAGATGAAATATCAATAAAGTTAGGCTACCAAACATTAGTGATGAAATAAATACAACTTAGTAATTTCTGCAGGAGATTCAATGATCAGAAGAATTGGATTCATAGGGCTTGGTATCATGGGTAAACCCATGGCAAGAAACCTTATAAATGGTGGCTATCAGTTAATTGTGCACGATGTAAATCGGCGAGCATCGGAAGATTTGGTAATGTTTGAGGTCGAGGAGGCTTTTTCACCCAGTGAGGCAGCGATGTCTTCTGATGCACTTATAACTATGCTGCCGGATGATCATATCGTGGAAAAAGTGATTATGGGTAAGGGTGGTGTCCTTGAAAGTAAAAATAGGAGATCCATTCTTATCGACATGAGTACTATTTCTCCTATTACGGCAAGGCGGATCGCCGAAAAACTTGAAAAAGTTGGCATGGATATGCTCGATGCCCCGGTGAGCGGCGGCGAAGCAGGTGCCAGGGAGGGGACATTATCTATCATGGTGGGGGGAAAGAAAACGGTTTTTGACCAAGCTTTGCCGATACTCCAAAAGATGGGCAAGAATGTTACCTACGTGGGCGTCCATGGTGCTGGCCAAGTGGCCAAGGCATCGAATCAAATCATTGTTGCAATGACGATTCAAGCAGTTGCCGAGGCTTTAATCTTCGCCAGGAAATCTGGCGTAGATCCTGTAAGGGTCCGCAAGGCTTTGCTCGGTGGATTTGCTCAAAGCCGCGTACTAGAACTCCACGGTCAAAGGATGCTTGATCGAAACTTCACTCCCGGTGGTATGGTGAGACTTCACAAAAAGGATAATGAAATTGCCATGAACATGGCAAAAGAGTTAGGAATGTATCTGCCCGGCACTGCTAACGTCTCACATTTGTGGAATGCGATTTCAGCTCAGGGCGGGCTTGACTGGGATCATTCCTCTATTGTCAGGGTACTGGAGTATATGTCCGGCACGGAGGTCAGTCCGGGCGTTGATTCATAAGACTTGAGAAAAAGGATCCGACAAGGATTTTATAAGGGGTACAATAGATGTTCTTTAAGGCATTAAGAAACCATGGAGGATTTACCGATCCGTCGATATGGAAGAAGAGGGAGTGGCTAGAGGAGAAACCCTTTGTCTTGGGAACCTTTGTTCAGTCGTCGGATCCTATGGTCATTGAGATTTTGGCATCTGCTGGTTTCGATTTTGTGATTATCGATTTTGAACATGGTCCCCTTGGCATTGACAGCGCAAGATTGTCGATCATGGCCTGCAACGCTAGCGGCATCGTGCCCGTCGTGAGGATCAAGGAAAATGCCGCGCCTCTGGTGACAGAAGTGCTGGATTTCGGTGCTATAGGAGTACAGATCCCTCAAATCTGCGTTCCCGGTGATGCCAAGAGGGCGGTCTTCTATTCAAAGTACCATCCTATGGGTGGAAGGGGAATTAATCCTTATGTCCGCGCTTCAGGCTATTCCCCAGAGCTCTTCAGAACCTATATGACTTGGGCCAACGAGAACCACCTGGTCATTATGCATGTGGAAGGCCTTGAGGGCGTCAAAAATATCGATGCGATCCTTGATACCCCCGGTCTTGATATTGTCTTTTTAGGTCCCTACGACCTATCACAATCAGCTGGAGTCCCGGGAGAAGTGGAGCATCCCACGGTAATCCAAAAGATGAAAGAGGTGATCGCTAAGGCCCATGAGAGAAACATGGTTGTGGGGACCTTTGCGGATAACGAAGCCGCCGCCAAGAAATGGATTGACTTGGGTGTCCGGTACATAGTGGTCGGATATGATACAAGGATGTTGTTCCAGGGTGCTAACAAAGTCGTGTCTTCCTTGAGACACTGAGATGAATAAGAGATTTGATCGGAAAGAGGAATTCTATGTCGGGTGAGAGAGAACAAAGAAGCAAAAAGGTAAGGGAGGACTGGATCCAGATCGATGCCCTATCCTGTGGCACAGGCTGGGATGAGAGAGATCTCAGTCGCCCTCAAATCCTGGTGGAGGATGCTTATGGAAGTAGCCACCCTGGAAGCTTTCACCTAAATTCCTTGGCCGAGGAGGCCTCGATTGGTGTCCATCAGGAAGGGGGCAAACCGGCCAATTTTCACGGGACGGATATATGTGATGGATGGGCCATGCTCCATGACGGAATGAACTATATTTTACTCTCCAGGGAGGTCCTCTGCGATCTGGTGGAGGTCCACGGCCGGGTTATCCCTTGGGACGGATTAATCGTCATATCCTCCTGTGACAAGTCCATTCCGGCGCATCTCATGGCTGTATCTCGGTTGAACATTCCGGCTATTCATGTCCCTGGTGGCAGCAATCGGATCGGGCCTAACATGGGGCACAGCATTTTGATAGGAGATACAGCCACAAAGATGCGGCAAGGAAAAGATGTGTCTAAAGAGATCAGGAACTATAAACTAACTGGCTGTCCCGGTTATGGAGCATGCCAGTTCATGGGAACCGCCAGCACCATGCAATGCATGTCTGAGGCTCTAGGCATGGCCTTTCCAGGCTCTGCGCTCTCCCCTGCGAGCCAGTTCGACATCCGTCGCATGGCCCGTAAGGCTGGACGAAAGGTTTTGGACCTTTCCAAAAGGGGGATCAAGCCCTCGGATATCCTAACAAAGGCGGCCTTTGAAAACGCCATAAAGATCCATGCAGCTATATCCGGATCGACCAACGTCCTTCTCCACATCCCTGCCATTGCCCAAGAATTAGGCATCGAGATTGATGCCGAACTTTTTGATCGTATCAACCATGAGGTCCCCTATCTCGCAAACGTCCAGCCTTCAGGAGAGTATACGAGCGAACTCTTTTGGTTTGCTGGAAGCATCCCCCGTATCCAAATAGAACTCAGAGAAATGCTGGATCTCAACGTCATGACGGTAACGGGGAAGACGCTCAAAGAAAACCTTGAGGAGATCGAAAGAGAGGGATTTTTCCAAAGAGGAGAAGGCTATCTGGCCAACTATCACCTGAAAAGGGAGGATGTGATCCATCCCAGAAAGAAAAGCAAGGGTTTTGGATCGATCGCCGTCTTAAAGGGTAACATTGCCCCTGAAGGGGCGGTGATCAAATATTCAGCTGTGCCTTCGGATATGTTGACCCACGAAGGGCCGGCCAAAGTCTTCAATAAGGAGGAGAAGGCCCTGACAGCCATCTTGAGCGGTGAGGTCGAACCCGGTTCTGTGATAGTTCTTCGCTACGAGGGGCCAAGGGGTAGCGGCATGCCGGAGATACTCGCCTGCACGGAGGCTCTTGTTACCATTCCCTCACTCAGTAATACAGCCATCGTAACGGACGGGCGATTTTCCGGGGCGACAAGAGGTCCCTGCGTCGGACATGTCTCCCCCGAAGCGGCCATAGGAGGGCCTATCTCCTTGGTTGAAGATGGGGATCTTATTCGTATCGATATACCAAATAGGGTACTTTCAATAGTAGCTGTGGATAATAAACGGAAGAATGCAGGCGAAATTGAGGCCTTACTTGTAGATCGCAAAAAGCGATGGAAGCCACCTCTCATTAAACAACCCCAAGGAGTGCTTGAGCGTTATTCCAGACAGGCAACGTCGGCCATGAAAGGAGCCTATCTGGAAAAATGAAGAATAAAAAAAATGTTGTCAGTAGCTAACATAACATCTGGGTAGATGTAATTTAGAGATAGAGCCATCCACTCAATGAAACCTTAATCACTTAAATTAAAGGCAAATGAATGCGCAGATACGAGGTTCTCAGCTAAAGATTATTGAAGGCTATGGCGGCCACTTTTTAGTTGAAGAACCTGGGGAATTCATGCCCGTAGACGAATCATTTATCCGTTCGGTAATCGGGGCAAATTAATTAACTTTAGATTGTAATGAGACCGGCATGAAGAATTTTGTCCAGGCAGCTGATATATTTTACCTTCGTGTCACAGGAATGGCTCAATCCCCCTAAAAAATCATTACCCCATGGATTGGATAAAAAAATGACCAAAAAAAAAGACGTTCAATTTCTTTTGGGCAACGAGGTGATCGCACATTCTGCTCTGGAAGCTGGAGTTAAATTTGTAGCCGGTTATCCGGGAACCCCCTCATCTGAGATAATCAACACCATTGTTGGTTACGCAGATGAGACTGATGTTTATGTAGAATGGTCCGTGAACGAAAAGGTAGCCTGTGAAGGGGCGGCTGCAGCGGCCTTTGCTGGGCTCAAATCTTTGGCATCCATGAAAAATGCTGGTTTAAGTGTTGCATTGGATTTTCTGACACATCTCAGCATGACAGGGTTGGGTGCAAACGGAGGCTCCATGGTAGTGGTGGTTTGCGATGATCCAGATGGTCACTCCAGCGGTGATGAAACCGATTCCCGATGGCTAGCTCGCTTCAGCTATGCGCCGCTTTTGGAGCCGAGTACTATTGCAGAAGCCAATGACCTGGTGAAATGGGCCTATGAATTGTCCAACGAATTCGATTGCCATGTCATGTTAAGAAGTTATACACGCCTCTCCCATGCCAGCAACCCCATCGAATTGGGTAAAATACAAAAAAAAGAGGTCGAGGCCCGCACAGACAACAATTCATCCATCAGCCCGTATCTTGCCAGACCCAAGCATGCCGCCGTTCTAAAGCGCTTGGCCCGGATCAAAGAACGTTTCGAAGCTTCTTCCTTCAACCGGTATGAAGGGCCTGAACCCGCTGATGTAGTTATCATTTGCAGTGGCAGTGGGTATCAGTGTGCCTGGGATGCGGTGGAATCGCTTGGTGTCGAAAATAGTGTCGGTATTCTGAAGCTTGCGACGCTGTGGCCGTTTCCGAGCAATTTGGTCACAAAATTCCTTACCCAAACAGAGCGCGTTCTGATTGCAGAAGAGGTTGATCCAGTCATCGAGGTCTACGTAAAGGCTGCCCTGACAGACGCGCGCTTGAGCAACAAGAATGTCTTCGGCAGAGAGTCCGGACACATACCGGACTATGGTGAAATTACGCCGAACCGTGTGATTGCAGCCCTGGCCCAAATTTTAGAGATTCCGTATGAAAAGTCACTGGAAGCAGATCAGCGTAAGCTTTCCGAAGAGATCGATCAGTTGCTTATCAGCCGAGGGCTCGCTTGGTGCCCGGGTTGCCCGCATAGAGCCACCTTCTGGACACTGGAGAAGGCCATGAAACGGGATGGACGCAATGCCTATCTTACCGGTGACATTGGTTGTTATACGCTTGATGTTTTCCCGGGCGGAAAAAAACAACAGAACTTGCTTCATGCCATGGGTTCCGGCGCCGGGTTAGCATCCGGTCTCGGTCAACTCCGTCGATTCGGTTACAAACAGCCGGTGGTGGCGATGTGTGGGGATTCGACGTTTTTCCATAGCTCGATCCCTGCGCTGATCAACGCAGTTACCAACAAGTCAAATTATATTCAGGTGGTGCTGGACAACCAGGTGACCGCCATGACGGGATTTCAAAATAATCCTGGCACTGGATTCAATGCACTAGGACAGAAGACACCAAGAATAGATATTGAGACCCTTTGTCAATCATTGGGATGCGAGGTAACAGTTGCGGACCCCTTCAATGTACGTGAATCGATCCGAACCGTCCAAAATTTGCTGAAGGATGATACCGGCGTTCGAGTGCTGATCATGAGAAGACCCTGTGAGTTGGTGCGGATGCGTCTGGAAAAGACAAAACCTTACGCAATTACAGTGGATAACGATTCATGCCGTGGAGAAGAATGCCAGATTTGTACAAGCCAATTCCAGTGCCCAGGCCTGACCTGGGACCCTGAAACCGGCAAGGCGGCAATTCTGGACGAAATTTGCAGCGGGTGCGGCGTGTGCACCGATATTTGCCCATTTGGTACGATTCAGAAAGAAAGGGAGGTTTCTTGATGAAGAACGTAAAAGATCCGGCAAACGTTGTGGTCTGCGGTGTTGGCGGGCAAGGCAATATCCTGATATCCAGGCTGATAGGCCGAATTTTAACCAAACAGGGTTATAGCGTCTCAATCGGAGAGACCTTCGGTGCCGCTCAACGGGGAGGCTCTGTGTTCAGTTGCCTAAGAATTTCCAAGAAACGGCTTTATGGGCCGCTCATCCCCGATGGAGACGCTGATATAATTCTGAGTATGGAACCCATGGAGGCGCTCCAACAATTGAAGTCTTTAGGGAATCCAGAGGTGATGGTCCTGACTAACATAAAGATCGTCCCTCCAGTTGAATTTATAATCGGTGATCAGGTTTATCCGGAACTTTTCAAGATCAAATCCGCCCTCATCCGATTTTCCAAACAAGCATGGTTCATACCGGCTACGGAGATTGCCCTGGAGATCGGCGCCCCAATTATTGCCAACATAGTGATGTTGGGCGCTCTGGTGGGAAGTAGGGTGATGTCGATAACCCTTGATGAAGCTGAAGCGGAGGTGCGAGCAACAGTTCCTGAATCCAGGCTGGATTTGAATTTGGAGGCTCTGAAAAGAGGGTATCGATCCACTGTCGGATAGAAGAGTGGAGTATTCTTTTAAATTCGATAAAAGCGATTGGAATTGCTGAGGAGACATTCATGGATGATTTTGAAGTCATTGATATACATACTCATTTTTTATAAATAGTAGAAAAGGAGGAAAGTTATTTCATGCTTCGCTAATGATAACAACCACAGATAATCTGTATATTTAATGGAAAGGACAGGTGGTAAGATCCTTTCTTAGAATATGAACAGGACGTTAACTCATCGCAAGCAATTTGTTTAAGTAAGGAACATATTTTAATGAAGCTCCCCGCCGCAAGCGGGCGGGGTATTAAAAACATAATAAAATCGTTTATTCGAAAGAAATCATTAAAATTAAGAAGTTG
>DRHF01000056.1 GCA_011049715.1 Desulfobacterales bacterium | reverse complement strand
TTCTTTTTCTATTATGACCGGCTTATGTAATCTTTGTAAAATCAGACCCGCCACCTTACGCTATCGTATTGGACCTAACAAACTATGGAACCGCATCTGCTCCACCTGTTTCTCTAATCGTTCTAATTCCAACTTTAAGCCGATCGCTTTTCGTCATTATTCAGCTATGGCCCTTTTTCGAGTTTCTAAGAAACCTTTATTTAAACCCTAACATCTTTTTATTGGTGATTTTTATGTTAAATCAATGTGTTAAATGCGGTTGCGATCTTCCTTTCGATACTCACTGGAATAATCCCACGCGCCAATCTTCTGTTTTTTGCAATTCCTGCGATACCGTTTTTTTAAATCTCCATCTTGCTCTCACATTTCGCGCCTATTACGAGAAGATCTGGGAATCCCCTTACATTCAGCCTAATCTTTTTAAACCCTAATTTTATGGAGGTTCTATCATGTTGACAGATTCGATCGACTCTGATATCGATATTTTGTGCGGCCATTGCTATGAAAAACTTTGTACTGTTAAATCTCAATCCATTTACGAGAAAGCTCACGACACCTGTATTTTTTGCGGTAAACGCCTTTTATTGATACTCTCAGATCCCTAAATTTCATGAAATACGCTTGGCTTTATTTACTAATTTTTGTTGTTTTTTCCGCTTTCCTTTGGCTTTTATTAATATATAATTTCTTTCCAGTTCATTTCGTCCTCTATTCATTCTATCATTTTTTTGATTATCTCTATTGATTTGTTCCCTGGTTATCTCGCGATCGCCCTTTTTTTGTGTAGTTTCAAACTCTTTCACCGTGTTGTAGGAATTGTACTGTAAATATTTACTATCGTTAAATAGAAATTAAAGGGCTTATAAGGTGTCAGGGGATGCGCTTCGCGCTAGACCTGACAAGACCCCTCGAGCTTTATGCGCTGCGAGCACTTTGATCTTTGATTGTAGTTAGTTAGATGCGGCTTCGCCTACCTTAGGAAGGGAATGGCAAGATCCATGCCAATTTTATCATGTGTGATGAAGATAAAATTATAATCGCGAATTTTGAATCTGCGATCGCAGATTTTTTAAAGGAGAAATCACCCCCTTATTTAATGGATCAGGATCTTAAAATCGAATGGTTAGAAATAATTATTTTGTATTTAATTAAGAAATATCGAATTTCTTATTCTAATTTCCAGAACATTTTAAAAGAGATTTTGGAGGATCCTTAAATGAAGATTCAAAGAAGTAAGATATCTGTCTTGATTGTTATCTTTAAGCTGATCGAAAAATATCATCGATCTTATTGCTGGCCCACCAGGTTGAGGATTAAGAAATTATTGCTTAAATATCATGACATCGACATTTCAATCTATGCCATCGACAAGCATTTGAAAAGCTTGAATGACTTTAATTTAATCAAGTCTTTTCGGAGGTTTGGACAACGAGATGATGGTACATTATTTTTAAAACCGTCGAACCGCCAGTTGACAAAAAAAGGCGTTGCCTTTTTAATCTCACTGGGTGTTAAAATCAGTAAATGGCTATTGGATTTTGTTTTTCAGAAGAATAAAATCCGCCGGCGCTTTTCACAGAAGAAGCTTTTTCCTTCTCCGGATCCGAAGAAGGTTTTGAGGAGGTCCCGCATTTCCGATTTTTCGACTATCGGGGATATATTAAAAACACCCGTTTAATTCTCCCATCGATGGAACTTTTCAACCTGATGGGATCCGCGGGATCCCCACGTCATCACCGTGTTGTAGTTTTCCATTCATGGCATGCAACCTCTTGATTTATTTCGAGATGGTAAGAAAGCTACAACACGGTACCTCGATTTTAATTCACCGATACTTTTTCTATTGACACAATATTTTTTCCGTGTCATTTATCAAACCGTTTACATTGTTTTACTTTGTTAACTTTTAATAATTGGAGGTATTTCTAATGGCAGAAATAAAAAAGCTAAGCTCAATAACAGACAAATGGACCCGTGTCACGCCCATGCGTACCGAAGACTACAAGCTGGGCATCAAAAATCCTAAACGTGATTGGGCAGAAGAAACCGAATCCGCAAAAGCAAACTGGAAAGCCGGCATCGATGCCGCTCACACCAAAGACCTATTCGCAAAGGGCGTAAAAGAAGCCGGTACCAAAAAATGGCAGGATAAAGCCCTCCAGAAGGGTCCTGGCCGATTTGCCGAAGGCGTTGTAATTGCCGGTCCGGACTTCGAAAGCGGATTCAAGCGCTATCATGCTGCTATCGAAGCAGCCGATCTGGGCCCCAAATTCCCGAGACGGGATCCCCGAAACCTGGGACGTGTGAAAATCATTGTCGACGCTTTGATCGCTGAAAAACTCGGCACTTAATGCCTTGGCTCAAAATTATACGAGCCTTTTTCATCGTATCAAAATGGTCGAAAGGCGCATTAAAAGATGGGAAGGTAACCTTGAAAGAAGCCCTTGATTTAGCTTTCAAACTTTCTGACTTGCTAGGTTTACCTGCCAAGTTTAGTCATTACGATAATATTCCATTACCTGGCGACAAAAATTATCAAACCCAGAAGACAACGGAGGAGAAATAAATTATGGATACAAGAGTCGCAACTATACTGTCTCCCGAAGATCTTGGCGCTGCAGGGACAAAAATCATAAATATCAATCTTCAGGACGTCATTTCAAGAATCTCAATCGCTTTCAAGACCACCAACGTCAGCGAGGTAATGACAGAGCATCCGGCCGCCAACCTCACAAGAATTGAGTTAATCGATGGATCGGACGTTCTCTTTTCTTTAACCGGCCTGCAGGCCCAGGCCCTTAATTTCTACGACCGGAGAAATAAGCCTTACTCCTATATTGACGACATCTCGGGTCATGCAGAAACCGCCGTCATCGGTATTGATTTCGGTCGTTTCCTGTACGATCCCATAATGGCTTTTGACCCCAAAAAGTTCATAAGCCCACAACTGAAAATCACCTGGGACGAGGACATTTGCGAGGTTGACACAACTGTCAATGAATGCATCGTGCGTGCTCACATCTTCGACGGTAAGGAAGTCACTCCGACCGGCTTTATCACGTCAAAGGAGATATACAGCTACCTGGTTCAGACATCCGGATTTCACTATATCGACCTTCCCGTTGACCACGTTATGAAACAGCTTTATGTCAAATGTCGTTATGCCGACGAAAGCTTTTTCGGTCTTTTAGACTCAGCAAGGCTATCTGAGGAAAATGACCGGAAAATTCCCTTTGACCTGACAATGACAGAATTGCTCCACGACGCATTAGAGTCTTATGGCTATTGCTTTGAGCATGCATATTTAAACGGTATCGACACAGTCACCGTTTTTTATGCAATGCCTTGCGATCTGGAGTATGTTGGTTACTCCCCATACGGCGCTGCCGATGCCAGCGCAATTTGGTCTACAGGTGGTGGTAAATATCGAAAAGTTGGCACAAGCACGAGTATTAATCACAAGGCCATGATAATGGGCGCTCTACCACATGGCGTTATGCCTCTTTTACCTAAACCGAGCGACAACCTCGAAGACTGGTATAAAGTCCCGGCCCTCGAATCTTTACTCCTGAGGATTAAAGATACTGCCAGCGTGGCAGATGTCGCAACCGCTGAGATTTTAGTTTCTCAATTCCGGCCTTATTAAGCTTTGCCGTATTCTTAATGGATTTTTCAGCTTATATTAGCACTCCTAAGAATACCACCTCGGCAGCTCCTAAAATAACGACTTTAATCCTTACAAGAGGCCGCCTTAATGGTGGCTTCTTGTTTTTCCCTTCCGGGCCTGCAGGTTTACTCCATGTTCTAGCTAAAGTTGGAGGCCATCAAATTTTACCTTTTAACCCCGGAGAGAGTTTCAGACTTGATGATTGCACCATTTCTTTTTCAATGGGCATCGATATGTTAGAACCTCCTTTTGACATTGACATTATCACATGGAACGATTCTAACAATTATGCACATTCACTGACTATCTGCTTTTATTTAACGCCTTCGCGTATAAAAAAGCCTTTTATCAAAACCATTAAAGACGCTTTTTCCTCTACAGACGGTTATCAAAAATCATGAATGAGACTGCAGACTATTCGAAGACTGCCGAACCCAAAGAACATGCAACCTCACATCAAGACGGAGGATCCGATGAAATCAACGTTTTAGATCTCAGTGGCGAGCTCGCGGATCCGCAACCCAGCACCATTGCCCTTATTACTAATTTGCTATCTAAACTTGGTTCTATTATCACTTCTCACTGGATCCTTTGTTCAACTCCTGTAAATAATTCATGGCTCTCAATCTGTTGGAGTCCGGAGTTATCTCTTTTTTGTTGTGTTTCAGATACTGGAACCGGCACCCGTGTTATGACTTCTCCCGATGGAATTACCTGGACCATCCGAACCTCCGCTTCTAACATCTCATGGCGCTCCGTCTGCTGGAGTCCTGCTTTATCCCTTTTTTGCGCAGTTGGTGCTTCCGGAACCATTAATCGAGTTATGACATCTTCCAACGGAACAAGCTGGACCATTCGCGCCGCAGCTGCTAGTAATGAATGGTTCTCAGTCTTTTGGAGTCCTGATTTATCCCTTTTTTGCGCAGTTGCTACTTCCGGATCCAATAACCGTGTTATGACTTCTATCAACGGTATTGATTGGATCATCCGCACCTCTCCTGCTAACATCTCATGGCGCTCAATCTGTTGGAGTCCTGCTTTATCCCTTTTTTGCGCAATTGCACATGACGGTACTGATAATGGTGTCATGACATCTCCAAATGGAATTGATTGGACCCTCCAAACACCTGCCAATAACAACGAATGGTTATCAGTTTGCTGGAGTCCTGCTTTATCCCTTTTTTGCGCGGTTGCTCGAACTGGAACCGGCAATCGTGTTATGACGTCTCCCAACGGAATTGATTGGACCATCCGGACCTCTGCTGCAGACAATTTATGGCGTTCAGTTTGTTGGAGTCCTGAGCTATCCCTTTTCTGCGCGACTGCGTACAGTGGGGTCAATAATCGTGTTATGACATCAAACGATGGAATTACCTGGATTTCCCGC
>DRHF01000055.1 GCA_011049715.1 Desulfobacterales bacterium | reverse complement strand
GGTTACGACCATGAGGTCAACAGCCACCTGGAAGTTGGTTTTGAGATTTTATCCGGACGCGCAGATGCCGGCCCTGGAATACGGCCGGTCGCTTCCATCCTGGATCTGGAATTCATCCCTGTGCGCTGGGAACGGTACGATTTTCTCATCACAAAAAAGAGATTTTTTGACCCAGAGGTGCAACTGTTTCTCGGTATGCTGCATGAAAAGCCTTTCCTTGAAATGGCTGAAAAACATCGGGGATATGATGTGACATTGAGCGGGAAGATGGTGTTCCCAAATGAAACCAAAAGAGAATAGGATAAAGAATGAAATCTAAGTCGGTTTTAGCGATCTGCATCATTCTCAGCATCGGTGTCACTGCTGAAAAGGTCCAATCCAGAAGTAAAATACTAAAGATGTCCACAACCACCAGCTTACAGACCTCGGGTCTGCTTGACATACTTTTACCCGAATTGGAAAAAGAGACTGGAATCGGTATAAAAATCATTGCCAAAGGGACAGGCGCCGCCATCCGTGATGGTATAGACGGAAATGTTGATCTGATTTTTATTCATTCCAAATCAAGGGAAGAAAAATTTGTCAGGGACGGATACGGGACAAAACGGTATCCGGTCATGCACAACGATTTTGTAATCCTGGGTCCCTCAAGTGATCCGGCGGGTATAAAAGGGATGCAAGATGCTGTGGCCGCATTTGAAAAAATTGCACTTGCCAAAATCCCGTTTATATCTCGGGGAGATGATAGCGGCACACACACAAAGGAGCAAAACCTTTGGGAAAAAACGGGGTTAAACCTTAAGAAAAAGGTCACCCATATCAGAGAAAAAGGGATAAAAAGAGAAATCGGTTTTTTACACCCAGAGGGGTTGGGAAAGTGGTATTTCTCAATTGGCCAGGGCATGGGAAAGGCCATAACTTTTTCTGAAGAAAAACAGGCTTACATTCTCGCGGACAGAGGGACCTTTATCAAATATAAACATGGAAGAAAACAAGGCCTCGATTTGGAGGTTTTATGTGAAGGAGACCCTATACTTGCGAATCCCTATGGTGTGATACCGATTAATCCATCCAGATACCCCCATGTCAACTATGTGCTGGCGAAAACCTTCGTGGATTGGCTGGTATCAAAGAGAGGGCAAAACATTATTGCAAATTACAGGCTCCATGGAAAAGCGCTTTTTTATCCGGACGCACTACCATGATGGGACATAAATTCTCAAAAGAACCGGACAGTTCTTTGCTCTATATACAAAAAAGATGAACTGATAATAAGACCGATTTGCTTGAGTACTTTGAACCGAAACAGTGAGCGCATTCCAAGTCGCTTGTCAAAGCGCAGTGAAAATCCCGACATTCGGGGCTGCATGGTGCTTCAATCCGGAAAGGTTGTTTTTAAATAAAGATGAATTTACTGACCGACAGTCTGATTTCAGCCCTTCATCTCGTCGTTTCCCTGGACGCTGACATGGTCTCAATTGTTTTTGTTTCTTTGAAGGTCAGCAGTACTTCAACCCTTGTTGCCAGCTTGATAGGGATTCCCCTCGGCTTTTTCATCGCTTTTAAATCCTTTCCGGGTAAACCATTGGTGTTGACCATCCTCAATACCTTACTTGCACTTCCCACGGTGGTCATCGGCCTGTTTGTCTATTCTTTTATTGCCAGGAGAGGCATCTTTGGATCATTGGGACTCCTATATACCCAAAAGGCGATCATCATCGGGCAGACCCTATTGGTCCTGCCGATTGTCGCTACATTTACCATCGCCGCTATCAGCCGGATTGATACGAGATATCGTAAAACCGCCATGACGCTAGGTGCAACTCAGATTCAGACGGCGGTGGTTCTTTTCAGGGAAGCTAGATTTGGAATCATTGCGGCGGTGATAGCCGCATTCGGTCGAGTCGTTGCTGAAGTCGGCATCAGCATGATGCTCGGGGGAAATGCCAAAGGTTTTACCCGAACCATGACCACCGCCATGGCCTTGGAATACGATAAAGGTGAATTCACGCTGGCGATTGCCCTGGGGATAATTCTGCTGACAGTCAGTTTTGGAATTAATCTCCTTTTCCATTCCCTGCAGGGAAGGTCTAGGATCTAATGCTTTATGCTATTTCACATCTTAAAAAAGTTTTCGATAATCGAACTGTTCTCGATATCCCTTTTCTGGAAATAGAAAGCGGAATTATCTACGCTCTTCTGGGGTCCAATGGCGCCGGGAAAACCACGCTTTTGAACATTCTCGGTTTTCTTGAACCACCGACACGGGGCAATATTTTATACCGTTCCGCAGAGGTCATTTTTTCAACATCACACCTGCAAAATTTACGCCGGGAGGTGGTTCTGGTTGATCAGAATCCCCTCCTGTTTACAACATCGGTTTTCAAGAATGTGGAATTTGGGTTGAGAATCAGACGAATCCCGAAAAATGAGCGGATTAAAATTGTAATCGAAGCACTTGACATGGTGGGAATGCGGCATTTTGCTCAGGCTCGAGCACAAAATTTATCCGCGGGTGAAACCCAGCGTGTGGCACTTGCACGGGGCCTGGTGGTTTCCCCTCAAGTGCTTTTGTGCGATGAACCGACTTCAAGTGTTGACGTCGAACATCAGACCACGATTTTAAATATCTTGAAACAGATCAATGAGGAGAGAAAAATTAGCATCGTTTTTACGACCCACGACGGTCATCAGGCAGCCTTTTTGTCCCGTCACACCCTGTCACTCGATCATGGAAAACCGGTTTACACCGACCGAGGCGCCGGTTTATTAGATTGACGGTCAACCATAGGAAAGCACCAAAAAAGTATACCCCCGGAAAGAGCAATGAAACCACTGACCATAAATAAAAAATTTGAGCCGACCCTTTCATATAAGGCACCGCTGATGAAAAAACCGGTCATTAGACCAAGCCCATAGGTAACCGCATTGTTGACGGCCTGTGCCAGGGTTTTGGCCCTATCCGGCGCCAAGGAATCGATGTATAGAATACTGGCCATATGAAATGTGCCGTAAGTGATGGCATGGGAAATTTGTGAAGATAGTATTGCCAAAGGTGATTTGGCAACAAATAGTACAAACCACCTTGCTGCGGCCACAATGAATGAGCATTTCAAAACATTTTCAAGGGAAAACCGCTTAAAGATACGGTTTGATTTTATCATCACTAGGATTTCGGCAGAAGAGGCCAAGGCCCAAGTCATGCCGATAAAGCTGTTTCCATAACCCAGATTCTCAAGATGTATGGAGAAAAAGCCGTAGTATGTTCCGTGGCTAACCAGCATCAGAAAGGCACAAACAAGAAAAATTATAATACGTCCCTTTAAAAGTGCATTTGTTTCAGGAACCATGGGTGGCTTCTTTTTGATTGTCATCGCCGGTATTGTGGTTGAAATGAACGACTGAAGCAATGATCCGACAAAAATAGATACCAGTATGATTTTAATGGTAAAAAGGTCTATTATTTTCCCGAAAAGAATAACCATCAGGATAAAACCGAGGGAACCCCAAGCCCTGATTATCCCATATTTTTTTTTCTCCTTTCCCAAAGAGTCGATGGTAACTGCTTCCAAAAAGGAAATAATAGGGGAGTAAAATATTCCAAAGAAAAAAGTAATAACGAGCATTTGCAAAAAATCGGAAGTAAAGATATAGAAAATCCACAGGGTGGTGCTAAAAAAATGGCAGAGTATGTACAATGGTTTTCGAATCTGAAATCGGTCGGCTAATGCGCTCCAGATCAGGGAGAAGAGAACCAAAATCATGGATCTTAGGCCGGATAAAATACCGATTTGAAAACCGCTGAAACCGATATGGTAGCAGTAGAGGTTAAAGTAGGGGAGAAAAATGCCGAGCACACCAAAGAATAGGAAGTACTGGGAACCCAGCACAAAATAGGTTTTGTTTGCTGAGTTGATGCTCAAGGAGTTGGCCAAGAATGCTACTCAATATTTACACTAATATGTTTTAGTTTCTCTTCTTCGGGTTTGGGAACTTCTACTTCAAGGATACCGTCTGTAAATTTGGCCTTGATCTGGTCCGGCTTCACAACAGATCGGAGTGTAAACGATCGGTGAAATGTTCCAAAGCATCGCTCTTTGCGATAATATTTTTCTTCATCAATTTCCGGATCAACGAACCGTTCTCCCTTTAGTGTGAGGACATTGTCTTTTATCTCAACGGAAACATCCTCTTTTCGGATACCGGGTAACTCTGCCTTAAAGACAATAGCGCCGCCCGTTTCGTATACATCCACCGCGGGCTCCCATGCGCACAAAGTGACATCATCATCATGTGTTTTGGTTTGGGAAAATGACTCGTCGAACAGTCGGTTAATCCGTTCTTGTAAGGCTGAAACACCTCTAAATGGATCCCATCTTACAACGGTCATATCATCACCCCCCAATTTTTTCCCCACTGAAATGGCGAACACATCATAAAATTACCTGGCCGATTTGTACAATGGAAGATTACACGAAACTCAGTACGGTAAAAATTAATCATATCTGATGCCTTGTCAAGCGATAAGAACTGGTAACCTTCACAGTGCCCTGATCGCTGCCAAAATCAACAAGAGCTCCGCCGTGAACACTACAAAATTAAAATAGCATATAAATATTGACAGAAAATAAATATACAGGTATCATAAAATATTGCCTTTCTATTCAAAATCAGCCGGGCTCCGGACCGAAAGTCCCGGCCTGTTTAAGACATGCGTATAGATCATGGTCGTGGAGACATCCGCATGCCCGAGCAGTTCTTGCACCGTGCGGATATCATAACG
>DRHF01000054.1 GCA_011049715.1 Desulfobacterales bacterium | reverse complement strand
TCCCTCCTTTTTTAGCTCTCATCTTTTTCTCCGCTGCTAAAACCTCCGTGAGTATTTCCTCCGGCGTACCGTAGCGCCATAGGTTTGTCGTAGTGCCCGTGGCCGAGCATAGCCGTTTAAGCTTTTCGGATTTCCGCCAGCCTCTCCGCTCACCTGATAGCATCTTGCTTATCATCATCGGAGTGTAGCCCGATAGCTCGGCGAGATGTGCTATCTCGCCGTAGGGTAATTTGCGTTCTTTCATGTGTTTTCTCCCATCGGTCTAATTTTCCGAAACCTCCCATCAATTAGAACATGACCGTCAAAAATCAGGTTCAATTGGCGTTCAATGGCCTCCCGTTTTTCAAAAATCTTTTTATTTGAAGGCTGCTCCATACATTCGAGTGATTCTTTCTCATCCTGCTCATAAAACCGATATTCAAGTTCTGGATTGGTTTCTTGCATTTTATCGAGTTTCACTTTTAATTCATCGACGTTTTCTTCCGTTAAATTTCTTTGTTCTCCCATGATTCACTCTCCCTTCATTTCGGTTTAAAATCTTGCAGGGGGCAGGGTATTTTTAGCCAACCTTTCATGCGGCGCTGGTCAACCATCTTTAAGACTTCCTACCCTTGGTCTTTAGTCGTTCCCAATGACAAGCCTACTCAGCCCAATTCCCTGATCTCTTGAGCCCTTCTGGTTAAACACCCCACTCTCGGACTTGCCAATTCCGCCACCCCTGCAAGACATAACGTACCTCTAACACATCGGATTGTATCTGTCAAGTCTTAATTGGGTCTTTCTCACCGTCTTGGCACCATTCAATCAATATCCCCCGAAACGGCAAACCATATCGTTTGAGAAAAAACCCGATGAAATCCTCAACAGAATTAAACCCATCTTTATACGCGATTCTACTCGCTGGAAATTCTATGTGGTCTACATTCACCCATCCGTCTGAGGAAATAGTTATTTGTTTGACGTTTTTACAAACACCCTCCCCAAGTTTCCGGCAGCTTTTCGTTCTCATGCCCGTATAGAGATAGAGTTTATCCCCTGTGTAGATGGGACGTTTCCGCGGCCGCCGAATCGTTTGGGTCTTTTCCCCCGACTCGACAAGATCAGCGAACTCTTTTTTAAAGTTTAGTGCTGGCATCCCTCACCTCCAATTTCTTAACCACGCCCCAGGTCTCAGCATAATGGGTCGGTCGTCATAGATACCCTTTCTCCTCCAGGGCAAGCCAAGTACGCTTGACGGCTTCCTCTTCACTAAAAACAAAGCATGGGCATCTAAGGTTGGCATGATACCGCATTGCTTTTTCATCCCATACACCCCCAATGAACTCCACACATACTTTGCAGGGGTAGGGTATTTCCCCCCACGGATTATTTTTGAGCATTTTTATTCCGTAAAAATACGGAGCTTTAGGACACCGCCCACACGGCCTTTTCTTCTCAATCACTTTCTTAACCCGTTTAGCATGTACTGCTTCTGTGTATTTTCGCTTCATGGTCCCTCCTTTCTGCCGGATTTACCAAAGGCTGGCTCCGGCGGGCCGTCATGGAGGTGTTCCGATGAAGAAACGCCTAATCTCTAACACAATCACAACTCAATGTCAACAATTATTCGCACGAGGCGTAAAAACAAAACGGGCCACAAGCTACGGCACAATGCCATAGCTGCGACCCGTTAATCAGGAGGTAACCAAAATCCCTCCATGGAGGGTTATGTAAAACTGTTTATCTCAGCCTTGTCCTCGGGTGCACCTTTAAATGAATATGAATCTCGTCCCCCTCACCGTGCAGGGAGGCGACTTTCTTCTCCGGCCTTTTCCAATCGTATTCCCATCGATCATTAATCAGCCTGCAAAGCCGGTCCGGATCCGAGTAGACTCTAGAGCGGATATCTAAGCCCCTTAGCGGGATCTGGCCGTGCACTCCAGGGTCGCCCTTACGGAACCCGGAGGTTATGACAAGGTTTTGATCGTGTTCCTCATAGACCCACTCCACGACATCCATCAGGGAGTCCATGGTCGGGACGCCCATCAAGGCTATTAAAACCGCTATGCCTTTAATTGTAATCATTTACCCGTATCTCTTTCGGTTGGCCTGGGCATTAGATCTTTGTCGCAGGGAGAGGACAATCAGGAGCGGTTTCTCCTATGGATATTCTTTTAGAGCCTACCATTATAACCTCATCAATTTCCCTGTTCATGTCCCCGTCTAAATAAATAACTTTTAACTCACTTATATAGATTCCAAAAGGATTCTCCAGCAATTTGCCGTCGCAATAAAGGAACGCTTCCATTGTCCAGATCCCATCCACATCGCCCTTAAAATGTTGTTCGCCTCCCCTACCAAGAATAAGATGATGCCAAGGGAACACCTCTACTATCTCAATTCCACTCGTATCCGGCATCTCGTCTCCGACCTTCAATGTCAGGGCAGGCAATTTTTCTGGGGGGGCAAGTGTGCTATCCGTAACTTCCAAAGCCCTACCGGAACAACTAAACACTAGAGTCGTTATAAACAATGCGAATAGCTTTTTCATTTTCCTTTCTCCCGTTTAAGGTTGTTTAAAGACCGCACTTGCTACAGCGGTAATGATTCCACCACCAAATATAATTAATATTACAAATATGAAACGCCAGATAAGAGTGAATGACTTTTCAATGGATTTGAATGTTTGCTCGATAGTCCCAAAATCATATTCATGCAGACACGTATGTTGGGGTTCAGTATTTTCAGCCATTATGTCGCCTTCGTAAAAACCATCTTGCCGAATGAGATTGATTTGTGATCCCCTGGAACGCAACTGATATAATCACCTGCGGTCAGGGCAACAGTGCCGATATATTTACTTGCATAATCGGATTCATCGGCATGCTGCGAAACAGACCTCAATGTCCACGTAAGGTCGGTAGTGACTAGCCTAACATCACAGGGGGTTTTTGCCCTGTTGGCAGTCTTTCGGAAATACCACTTAATCTCATACGTTCCGGTTAGCTCAGGCCAATATTCAACATGGCCTACTCCGCTCTCCACATGTCTTGTATTATAAAAATATCGCTTGTCTGTATTCGGCCATCCACCATATACAACCGCACCGAAGCGTTTGTATTGTGGGTTATCTCCAGATGAACTGATTTGAGTATTCCCTTCATCGCCTGAGAACTTATCTACCCAGACGGTATGGGATTGAGGACTGTTTGTGCCTGGATCGGTCGGCTCTGAAGGGTCGGACGGCTGAACCACCGTCACTTCCCGAGGGTCGCCCTTCCAGGTTCGTCCTTCGGTGTATCCAGACGATATAAAATGCCAGAGCGGGTGCAGGCCCCAGAACGGGTGGCTTGCTACATCGGGGTTTGCCTCCAGGTATTCATCTGGGTCAAACCAGTTAAGAGCGTTTTCAAGTATCCAGTTTGGTATCATTTTTCCGATGCTCCTTCCATGCTTTCCAGCCGCCGATTCTTACGGCAAAGTAAGCTATCCAAGGGATTATTGTCGTGCCTGTCACTATTCTTATCTCGCCTCGAAAGGTTTTATCGGCAACCAGTCTATCGACTAAGTCTTTGCCATACCTATAGTCAAAATCGTGGATCAATCCTGGAATAAGTAATAATCCTACAGGTGATAGGAACCACCATAGACATCTAGGAATAGAAGCACCATCGAAAATAAAACCCTTTGGTATCAAATCAAATCCGTTATAGTGCCAATCCTCCATAACCTCCCACTTCCGGGTTGTACGCCTCCAGACCTTTATACGCTGCCAGAAGCCAAGCCCCTTGGTCGGAATAGGAACGGGTCTGAGTATGGGCATTTCAATGCTCATCAGAAATAAAGCTCCTCCATTATCTCAGCTTCTTCGCTGTAGCTTTTATCAATTTTCTCCACATCGCCGGATCTGGAAAATACGATGCCATCGACTTGTTCCATTAGTTCGTCCAGGTTAGTCAGCTTTGGCAGCTCTTCGATAACTGTGTGTCCCAGCAAACGCATCACCGCGATAGTGACGGGAAGCACCTCTTCCATGGGGTCCTTAAAGCCGGTCATTAGCTCTAAATTAAACACCCCCTCATCCCAATGAGCATACTGAGTTCCCGGTCCATAACCTGTCTCGACCATCATAGATCGCAGGGCAGGAATTTCTTTAATGTAAATATCCTTAAACTCCCCGCTTAAATGGTCGAACATATCCATCCATTTGTTCCACCCGATTCCCAGGGTGTGGCCTATTTCGTGGATGACAGTCCCTGCAATGTCAAGGGCGTCATACAGATCAAGATACTTTACATTAAACTCAATCGGACCGAAAACAACACCTTTGTTGGAGTAGGGCTTATAAGCTCGGGCAATCACAAACCCCTTGCTTTTAAAAGTTCCAAGCCGGATAACAATGGGAGTCTTTGGAATGATGAACCGGTTCCAGAAATTACAGGCTATTTTTGCCGCATCTTTCAGCTTGCCGTCTTTGTCACTGACGATATCGTATGTGATTAATGTATTCATGGTGCTACCTTTAACATAAAATTTTCTAGCCGCCTTATAATTCGATGTGTCTCTTCCCGTACATCATCGATTCCCAAGGCATATCTTTGTTCTACCATGGATTCCAAAGGGCCAAGTAATAACTCACAAACTTCATGGAATGCCGATTTTTTAACATCCTGTTCTATCGTATAGTCAATAATATCATCGGCATAAGCTGTTGAAAGAGAAAGTGTCGCAATGCGGCCAACTAAATCGTACTTACATTGAGCTTTTAAATCCCCTAACTCAATATGCGAGAAGTAGACGTCCCAATCTGTCAATCCAAAATCCTGAATCCATTTATTGGCTTCGGCTTTAAAAACCTCAAAATGTTTTCTTGTAGTTTTAACTTTTATGGCCCCACATCCACAGTCGGGCTGAACTCGTATTGTCCACCCTTCTTCTCGACACTGAATTGTTCTAAGGTGATATTGACAGTTCTGTTGCCCTTGATGATATAGATTCGATAGCCGCATCCGAACAAGACGGCCACAAGAATCAAAGTAATAAATAGTTTCATTTTA
>DRHF01000053.1 GCA_011049715.1 Desulfobacterales bacterium | reverse complement strand
GTTTTTTTGAAGGCACCTTGATTTTTTTGCCGGATTTAGGATTTCGACCGGTATATGATTTGTATCGTTTAACTGTAAAGCTACCAAAGCCTCTGATTTCAGCACGATCACCGTCGGCAAGCGATTCGGATATGGTATCGAAAAAGGTCGTGATGACCTTTTCAGATTCTCGCTTGCCAAGGTCATTTTTATCTTTTAGGAAATTGATTAAGTCTGATCTGTTCATACAAACTCCTTGAAAAGGTGGTCAGATGCGAGTTTTTAGTTGGATGAGATCACTGGGCGAACAACATCTAAAAATCTATAATAGGTTGTCGGTTTTTTAAGTCAAGTATTTTTTCCCTTTTCATCATCAGGATTTGCCGATTCGATAAGATGGGGTTGCCCCGTGCTTTCAGTTGAAAGCGTTTCAAGCTTTTCAATTTCTTTGGGAGAGGGGAGTTCTTTCAAATCCTTTAAATCGAACACCTCTAAAAATTGTTTTGTCGTCGCATAGATTAACGGTCGACCTGGAATTTTCTTTCGTCCCAGAATTCGGATAAGATTTCGCTCCAGTAACATTCGAAGGATACCACCGCAGTCAACCCCTCGAATATGTTCGATTTCATTACGTATAATAGGCTGTTTATATGCGATGATTGCTAGAGTTTCCATCCCCGCCCGACTGATGCGAATCGGCTTTGATTTTAAAAAACGCTTAACCCACATTTTATATTCAGATCGGGTCCGGATCTGATAGCCGCCAGCAACCTCACACAAAAAAAAGCCGCCGTTACGGGTGCCATATTCCTCTGCAAGTGACGCAATCGCATTTCGGATCTCTTTTGTTTCCGTAAGCTCGAGGACATTTTTTATCCGATCGATTGACAGCGGACTCTCGGCAACAAAAAGTAGTGCCTCGATGATATTTTTAATCTCATCCATCAAAGATAAAATACCCTGATGATCCCAGTCTGGACATGCTGGGCGATCTTGATCAGACGGATTTTCACCATTTCCAATATGGCGAGAAAGGTAACCACGATATCGCTTTTGGTAATATTTTTTGAAAAAAGTTCTTGAAAAGTGACCGATCCTTGAACTTCGAGGATGTCCACAATTTCAGATATGCTTTCTTTTACAGATTTTTCATTTGCCGTTAAATCGATCCGTTTTTCGTCCGACACATTTTTCAGTATCTGTTGGAACGCATCGATTAGTTCAAATAGACCGACCTTTATAAAATCACCCTTGGCCTCCGGTGGGTACTCCTTTTTTCCAGGCACTCTGACAAAAGTATCCTCGCCGAGAATGTTTCTTTCGGCCAGCTCTTCTGCAGCGGCCTTCATCTGAAGATATTCCAGAAGCGGTCCGGTGATCTCCAGCCTAGGGTCTTCACCACCCTCCTCATCATCATGGGTCGGCAGCAGCATTTTTGACTTAATATGTGTCAAAGTGGCGGCCATCACAATAAAGTCGCCGACAAGATCGATATTCAGTGACTTCATCAATTCCATGTATTCAAGATATTGATCTGTTATCAACGCGATTGGGATATCGTAGATGTTTACCTCATTTTTCTTGATCAGGTAAACAAGGAGATCCATTGGACCTTGAAAAATATCATCGATTTTTGCCATGTAAATTTCGTCCAACATGAAGGGTACAATTCCTAGGACTGATTCAACAAATTTAAATTTTAATCGAAGATCTGACTTTTTTCATGGTCTGCTTTGCCACTTTTCTTGCCCGATTACACCCATCGGTGATGATGTCATCAACAAGTTTGGGCCGAGCTTCATAATGTTCTCTTTTGTTTCGAATCGGTTCAAGGGCCTTTATAAGGTTTTCAGCCATAATTCCTTTGCATTCGACACATCCGATTTCTGCATTTCTGCACGCATGGCTAATCTTGTCGACCGTTTCTGCGTCGGTATATATCTTGTGGAACTCGAAAACATTGCAGACATCCGGATTGCCGGGATCGGATCTTCTTGCCCGCTGGGGATCGGTAATCATCTTGGCAACCGTCGATCTAATCCTATCCGGGCTGTCTGATAGAAAAATGGCATTGTTATAGCTTTTGCTCATTTTGCGGCGGTCGGTTCCAAGGATTTTTGGGGTTTTGGTTAAAATGGCTTCTGGTTCCGGAAAAATATTTCCATATAAAAAATTAAACCGCCGAGCAATTTCACGGGTAATTTCAACATGGGGAACCTGGTCGAGTCCCACCGGAACCCCATAGGCTTTGTACATGATAATATCCGCTGCCTGAAGCACCGGGTACCCCAGAAACCCAAAGGTGGAGAGATCCTTGTTTTCTATCTGAACGATCTGATCTTTATAGGTCGGGTTTCGTTCAAGCCATGGAACAGGCGTTATCATGGAAAGGATAAGAAACAGCTCAGCGTGTTCTTTGATATGGGACTGAACAAAGAGGGTGCTTTTTTCATCTGAAAGTCCCACACTCAACCAATCGATCATCATTTGTCTGACATAGTCTGATACCGCGCTTGTATCTTCATAGTTACTGGTTAAAGCATGCCAGTCTGCGATAAAGAAAAAACAATCATATTCTTTTTGCATTTCCACCCAGTTTGAAAGGGCGCCGAGCAGATTGCCCAGATGAAGTGGCCCTGTAGGTCGCATGCCACTGACTATCCGTTTCTTCCCGTTCATATCGTCGCTCCGGTGCTCATAAAGCAAAATTGAGTCCCTGCCGCCTGGCAAGCATCAATCTGAGGTAGAAATTCCGATCGTTGAAAATCGGGTGTTTTTAGGATCCAGTTGATGGATGCGGTATCATGAAACATACTGGTGCACAAAATTAAGTTCATCCTGCTGCGTTTTGAGCTTTCCGTTCAATTTGGCGTCCAAAACAGCCTGAAGAACCTCCCTGTAGATCGGTCCGGGCTCTATCCCTGTTTTTAGAAGGTCTTTCCCGCGGATCGCGGGTTTGATATATTTCAATTTGGTAAAAAAATGAGATATGGACTGTTTGACTTTTTTATGCTTGGTGACGGCCATCATGTAGAGAATTATTTCGGTCTTAATGCCGTAAAGTTTCTTATAAAGTGTGCTGTTTGAAAGCTGTTGGTTTCGTTCGAGCCACAGAAGGGATTTCTCAGCCTTCAACCGTTCTTTGAGAAAAATTGTCGTGTATCGCGGTGCAAGTTCGAGCCGCTTACAGATCTCCTCAGAAGTTTTCATATCAAATTGACTCATCAGCGCGAGAAAATAAACGGCCCACTTCATATAGGATTCTGTAAAGAAAAGCAAATCATACCAGGACAGCACGGTTTTAACCGAACTAAACAATGATTTGAGTTCATTGTTAAGAACCATCGAAGGGTGAATAACGGTAAATAGGTTATAATCCTGCATCCTTAGAATAGCAGGGGTCGGGTTCTCCTCCTCCAAAACCAGACGGAGTTCGGCAAAGACTCTCCGACCGCTGAGCCGTCTAAAGAAATTCATTTTAACGGCATTTTCAATGAGTCCTGCAGTGACTTTGCCGACAGAGAATCCAAAGCGCTGTTCGAATCGTATGGCGCGAAATACACGGGACGGATCCTCGACAAAACTCAGGTTGTGCAGAACTCGAATTACCCCCTCTTTAATATCCTTCTGTGCGGTAAAGAAATCGATAAGTGTGCCAAACTTATCAGGATTCAATTGAACAGCCAAGGTATTGATCGTGAAATCCCTCCGGAAAAGATCAAGTTTTATGGAGCTCATCTCCACCACAGGCAATGCAGCCGGAAATTTGTAATACTCCAGTCTGGCAGAGGCCACATCGATTTTAAACCCGTCAGGGAAAATGATAACCGCTGTCCCAAACTTTTCATAGGCATGGATCCGGGCCCCGGACAAACCGGCATATTTTTTTGCGAATAAAATACCATCCCCTTCGATAACGATGTCTAAATCTTCATTGGATCTGTACAAAAATAGATCACGTACGAATCCGCCTGCCACATAAGCATCATACCCGATTTCACTGGCCACCTTGCCGATGGTTTTCAGAATTTGGACCAAACGGGAGGAGAGGCGCTCATTTAAGAATTTATTTATATTTCGGGTCCTTGCATGAACCGGTTCTTCATAGGGATTCGGTGAAGCACCGGAGGAATGGTTTGATCGTTGAATCAACATATTGAGCAAATCGGTTCTTGTGATGACACCGCATATGACCCCCTTATCGATGACTGGTAGTATGCGTTGTTTGTTTTCGATTATTTTTTCCTGCAGTTCCAGCAGATCTGCATCCGGTGCAACCGAAGCCCACTCTGTTGTCATGTACTCCCGTATGGGAACATGATCAAGTTTGTGATAGAGCGCTTTTTCAATAATCTGACGGGAGATAAACCCTGAAAGTTTTTCTCTGGCACCGGGAGCATTCGGATCCTTCGGCTTTTCCGTCACCAAAAGTGTATTGATATTGTAACGGGTGAGCAGGTCACTTGCCTCTTTGCATGAAACATTGGCATCCGTAGTGATGGGTGGTGAAGTCATCAGATCCTTTGCCTGCCGTCTTGACTTAATTTGGCTATCAAGAATCGCTAGCAATTGGTGTTCAGTCTGTGCCAATGTTTTGTCTTTGATGGTTGCAGCAGCTGCATAATGGTGTCCACCGCCTCCGAGGGGCGTAACAATTGCGCCTACATCGACTTCGGGCACCTTGCTTCGTGCCACGATATAAATTTTGCTCCCCATTAACCCGATGGCAAAAATCGCATTAAAATCTTCCATTTTCAGCATCTTGTGGACAAGAAAGGCAAAATCCGGGACATAGTTGTCTGTTGTTACCTTTGTTACCGCAATTTCTATTCCGCTGATATTATAATAAATTGCTGCCTGTATCATCTCGTTTAAAAGTGTAACCTGTGCGGGACTTATTTCTCTGGCGATCAGGTCCGATATTGTATTTAAATTTGCCCCTGCAGAGATAAGGAAAGCAGCTGCCATGAAGTCTCTCTCGGTGGTTGATGGGAAGGTGAACGAACCGGTGTCTTCATATATACCCAAACACATTATCGTTGCTTCATCCGGGGAAATGTCAATTCCCCTTTCTTTGATGATTTCAATTAGGATGGTAACATTGGCACCGGTTGAACGATGAACTTCATAATCGCCCTTTATATCTCCGGTCATCGGAGGGTGGTGATCAAATATGTGGATCTCTATTTCAGGATTTTCCAAAAGAGCGGATAGCTTGCCAATCCGACCGGCCTGTTTTGTATCAACGATAATCAATCTTTTGATCTTGGAAAAGTCGATATCCTTGATATCTGCCATGTTAAAAAGATACGCCATCGAACTGATGAAAAAATTTCTAAGATTTTTTTCCTGCGAACCCGGGAAAACCACAACAGCATCCGGGTACAGTTTTTGTGCCGCAAGCATCGATGAGAGGGCATCAAAGTCTGCATTTATATGTGATGCGATGATAGTAAAATCTTTTTCCTTATCCGGTATTTTTTTGTTGGACACCGCCGGTCTTCCTTAATAATATGGTCTAACGAACCGCTTCAAATCGATCAATCAATTTACGTGAGAATAGGCATATATGTGCCGGTTTATCAAGCGATAGATCGGCCCGGTTAGTGATCGATTCGCACTATCAGTTGCTGTTTCAATACAGGTATGGTATAAAAGATTTAAAATCAAATTGACAACCCATTAAAATAAATGACGAATAAACAATCCATCGATTATCGATACCTCTTTGGACCTGTTCCCTCCAGGCGACTTGGCAAGTCCCTTGGTGTGGATCTTGTTCCCCATAAAACCTGTACGCTCAATTGTATCTACTGTGAGTGTGGAAGGACTACCCATCTCACTTTGAAAAAGGACGTTTACATTTCTATAGATCAAATAAAAAAAGAACTCGCAGATTTCCTGTCCCATGATCCAAAACTTGATTTTATCACGTTCTCGGGAGGAGGTGAGCCGACCCTCAACAGTGGATTAGGAGAGATAGTCCATTATCTAAAATCCGAATACCCCAAATACAAAGTGGCTCTTTTGACCAACGGTACACTGCTGCATCTATCTGAGATCAGGAAGCAGGTGCTCGATGTGGATCTGATCATAGCGTCACTCGATGCTGCATCTAAGAAGAATTTTGATGAAATCAACAGGCCCCATCCTGGTTTGAATCTTTCAAAAATTATAGAGGGTTTAATCACATTTAAGGAGGACTTTAGACATCTATTCTGGGTAGAAATTTTTTTGGTTCCGGGTGTCAATGACCACGAAGATGAACTTTCCAAACTAAAACAGGTTCTAGATCTGATACATCCGGACAGCGTTCACCTGAATACGCTCGACCGACCGGGTGCTGAGAGCTGGGTGGTGCCAGCTGAAAAGAAATCCTTGGCGAAAATTGCAAAATATCTGCATCATGCGGATATGATACGGGCTCATCCCGTAGAACAGAAGGACCATCTCTGCGAGGGGGGTCTTTATGAACGGCTTTTGTCCACGATAAGGCGCAGGCCCTGCACAGGAGAAGATATTTCACAGATATTGGGTGTTCAATTGCATGATGTCATTGATCGATTGGATGCGCTCAAAAAGGACGGTGCAATAAAAAAAATAGTGATGCCAAGAGGTGTTTTTTACACCATTAGAGGGTAGTTCCCAAGGCGTTGCTCAGATCGATTACAGCCGCAAGGCATAACAAGGAAGACATATAACCCAAGGAGGGTCGATCATGCCGGTTTTTAAATGGGAAGGTAAGAACAGGAAGAACATGATCCAAAAAGGAGAGTTGGAAGCCCCTGACGCGGAAGCTGTGCGGGCCAATCTCGACAGGATAGGGATAACTTCTGCCAAAATAAAGAAAAAACCCAAAGACCTTTTTGAAAATGTTACCTTTCTTCAGCCGCGGGTCAAAGAATCTGATATCATCCTATTCGCGCGGCAATTTTCCACCATGATCGACGCTGGGCTTCCGATCATACAGTGCCTTGATATTCTCTACAAACAACAGGAAAATAAAACATTTAAAAAAATGTTGAAACAGATAACAGAGTCGGTTGAAGGTGGATCAACCCTTGCCGAGTCTTTGAAAAAATTTCCCAAACAATTTGATGAACTTTTTTCAAATATGATCGCAGCCGGGGAAGCAGGCGGTGTGCTCGATACGATTTTGAAACGGCTTGCCGCTTATCTGGAAAAGGCAGCAAAGTTGAAAAGACAGGTCAAAGGCGCAATGACCTATCCTATCATTGTTTTAATTGTTGCTGTCCTGGTGGTCGCTGTTATTCTAATTTTCGTTATTCCGGTGTTTCAGGAAATGTTTGCGGATTTTGGAAAAGCGCTTCCGCTTCCAACCCAGATCACTGTAGCTATCAGCAATTTTGTAAAAGACAATTCCTTGTATATTTTCGTTGGCATTATTATTTTTGGTTTTGCGATGAATCGATTATACCAAACCGAAAAAGGAAGACTTTTTCTGGATAGGCTTTCGTTAAAATTGCCGGTCTTCGGCATTCTAATACGTAAGGTTGCCGTCGCGAAGTTTACACGCACCATGGCAACGATGCTGGCAAGCGGGGTAGCAATATTAGAAGCACTTGACATTGTCGCAAAAACATCAGGCAACAAAGTTATCGAAGCGGCCTTATACCATGTGCGAACCAGTATTGCAGAGGGTCAAACAATGTCAGAACCCCTGTTAGAAACCGGCATATT
>DRHF01000052.1 GCA_011049715.1 Desulfobacterales bacterium | reverse complement strand
GTCAGTTCCGGGGGACGTAGTTCAGTTTTGGTTAGAACGTCCCGTCTTTCAGGACGGGAAGATCGTGAATTAGATCCCTGATCACTGGGATGGTCTTAAATAATCGTCAGTTCCAGGGGACGTAGTTCAGTTTTGGTTAGAACGCCGGCCTGTCACGCCGGAGGTCGCGAGTTCGAGTCTCGTCGTCCCCGCCATTTTTAACAAGGCTTGTCATTTCATGAAAAAGGTGACAGGCCTTTCTTATTTTATGGCTTACTATCTTTACATCATTCAGTCTGAGAAGGACGACAGTTTTTACATCGGAACTACACAGAATTTAAAAGAAAGAGTTTTGCGCCATAATCAGGGGCGGAGTAAATACACAAGAACAAAACGTCCTTGGAAATTAGTATTTATTGAAGAACATCCAGACAGGTCGAGTGCAATGAAAAAGGAATATGCAATCAAGCGTCAAAAACGCAAGGATTTTATTGAATCCTTGGTACAATTAAGCTCTGGTTAGAACGTCCCGTCATTCCTGACGGGAAGGTCGCGAGTTCGAGTCTCGTCGTCCCCGCCAGTAATATCAAGGACTTAGGAGTTTTCCTAAGTCCTTTTTTTATTTGTGACTCTTTGTCCCCATATTCTTTAATTGAACAAGATGGAAAAGTAAAGTTTGTGGTACTACCTATCAACACATTCCAGGCTATCCTTGACCGCTTAGAAGATGAATCCGAAGTGTAATTATGGAAAAGAACGGAGAGGCTAGGGCTGACCGGAGGAAGTTTAGAGATCTGAATTATAGTGGGTCTGAGCAAAGAAGTGGCCGAGAAGGAGAGCTGGATAGACAACCTAAAGTGTTGTCACAAACCGATCAAGGGTGTCGACCTATCGCCTATCAATATAAAAAAAGCGCCCCGTCATCATTCGATGGAGCGCCCTTTTTTCACTCGGAACAATTGATTAAACTACAGTAACATTTACCGCTGAAGCACCTTTTTTCCCTTGCTCTATGTCAAAGGTAACCCGGTCGCCTTCATTAAGAGATTTGAAACCGACCGCATTGATTCCTGAATGATGGACGAATACATCATCGCCATCTTCCTGTTCAATAAAGCCATAGCCTTTTCGATCGTCGAACCATTTCACAACTCCATTTGTCATTCGGATATCCTCCTTTCAAAAAAATTCTCATGGTTCCACACTTCAGGTTACCACTTTTGACAAATGGGTTCTCCCTTTAGAACGAAACCGGCCCGTCCACAAGACAGGCTTTCTTGATTATTGCCGATAATATACTATTTTTTGGAAAAATCAAGTCATTAAAAAATTGAATGGGAATTTCGATTTCAAAGCATCCTGTAAACCATTGAATTAATGTTCATACCGGCTCCAACAGAGGCAAAGACCGCGATATCCCCTGAACGCAATTTATGATTTTTCAGCTTTCCTCTTTGGACCAGGTCCAACAGCGTCGGCAGGGTAGCAACCGAGCTGTTGCCCAGCCATGAAATCGTCATCGGCATGATGTGTTCAGGGATTTTTTTTATGTCGTACAACTTAAACAGTCTTTCCAAAATTGCAATATCCATTTTTTCATTGGCCTGGTGGATCAGTACCATCTTTACATCGGTTAAAGAAAGCCCCGCTGTATCGAGGCTTTGTTTAACCGTTTTCGGAACCGTCCTGACAGAATACTTATATATCTCGTGACCATGCATTTTGATAAACAGTTCATTTCCCTCATGATTGGGGTTATTTGATTTACCAACCCACAGCAAAAAGGCGGATTCAAAAGTATCCGATCTTGTCGTATGTGACAGAATGCCGGCCGCCTTTTCTGTTGCTTCCAACACGGTTGCTCCGGCTCCGTCCGAATATATCATGCTGTCCACATCATGGGGATCTGAGATCCGGGAGAGTGTTTCGGCCCCAATTACAAGAACCCGCTTTGCTCCACCCGATCTGATATGAAGGTTTGCCAAACCCATCCCGTGAAGCCACCCCGGACAGCCAAAGGGGATATCATAAGCAACGGTATAGGGATTTTTTATTCTCAATTTGTGTTTCACCCGGGCAGCGATGGTTGGAACCATATCAGATCTTACGTTATCGTACTTCACATCACCTACATTCTGGGCGACGATTATGTAATCAAGGCTTTCCCGATCTATACCTTCCAATGCCGATTTTGCCGATTCATATGCTATATCAGATGTGTTTAAACTATCGATTACATATCTTCGTTCGCTGATACATGTGATTTCTTCGAACTTTTTGATGATATCACTATTTGACCGCTCAAGTTTTTTTCCGTTTTCATCGTAAAAATCATTATCCAAAAAATGTCGGTTGGGTACCTTTAAGGTCGGTATATAGCTGCCGGTACCAATTATAATAGAATTTGTCATGTTTAAATTACCTTATCTTCATCTTCCTAAACGTATGGCTATCATTGGTTTTAATATCAGGTGCGAAACTTGAGTCAGGTTTTTCAGGACATGGGGAGTATTTTTCCTTTCGGGTCAAATTCCATGAGAATCGGATTTTGATCAATTATGATTTCAGGTTTTGCTTCAAGCTCCGGAAACAGGGCCTTGGTTACCCAAAAGTTTTCCAACTTTAGGGTATTCTTAATTCTGGCCATGCGAACCTGGCTTGGATCGCGGACCCTGGATAGGGCCATTAATACGGTTGCTTCATCATTTTCCAGGGCGATCGGCATACGGGCGCTGGCCCATATTCCGGCTGTCAATGCATTGGTATATGTGGTGTTGAGATCGATTTTATTAACAACACGACGCGTGGTTAAATCCGCCATTCCGATTCCCACTGCATTGCCCTTGGATTTTTCGGTTATATCGAGCACAACCAGGGTCCGGTAATCAGGGGTTCGCTCTCCACCGTCCCTTCGCCAGGATCCGATAACATTGGTATCCATGCCGGAGCCACTGATATTTTTGCCCATTTCATCCACAATCAAAATATCCAGATCGTCCAATGGAATCCGCGGCAACAATTGACGTGCATGGGTCAGTAGTTTTCGATCAGTCTCCATGAACTCTGCCGGCTGCACCAGGCACGCGGTTTGAATTTTTTCTAGGGAATTTTCGACCAGGGCCAGACCGCACAACACCGGAGCCTGTTGGAGTATCATCTCAGCAGCCGGTACGATGCTCGCCCCGAGACCGAATTTATGCATATTTTTGGCGCCCTCATGTTTACCGGATCCAACCGCCAGCATTTTGCACAAGCCCGATTCAACATCGGAATGAAATGCGGTATGGGGCTTGACCCGGTTGACGACAACTAGGTAATCAACCGCCATGGCATCCTTTGAAAAGTGCACGCTGGCGCCGGAAGCTAGATTGCCGAGTGAAACCACATCCATACTGGAAATGATCGGCGCTTTTACCGAGGCTTCGGTTACGCCAAGGCCTTTCAATATTTCGATCTGCCCCGCTGCGGTCGCCCCGCCGTGGGAACCCATGGCAGGGATAATACAGGGTTTCAATTCCAAATTCTTAAGACAGGCCACCACCGTAGCGACAACATCGGTCAACCTGTCGATCCCGCGTGACCCCACAGTGATCCCTGCCCGTTGACCGCTTTTTAACCGGCGTTTTAGGTTTATCCGTTGAAATTCTTCACGGATAGCGGTTTCTATGTCCGTAATGGATGCCTTATTAAACTTCTGGTGGACACGATACATCGACGGACAGGCATTTTCCGGGGATTTCGATCCCATCATTTAATATTTTTCCTCTCGATACAAGATAAAAATCAAGGAATGAGCTTGTAATATATCTTTATGCGCTGAAATTCTAAAATCATTGTCCTGCTTTAAAGTCAACCCTTTGGGTTTTCATCACCAAACCTTTTCTTGCATCCTACAAGTCTTGTTTGATATAATCGTTTAGATCCCATAGAAAAAAGAGATCCAAATGAAAACCGATTTTTTAATCTAGGATAAGTTCAAATGGTTAATCAGACACCCAAAAACCTGGACCCTGAGCGGTCCATGACCGCCCCTCGATACATGGAAATCCCCACATTCATGCGATCGTCGCTCATCACCGATCTGGATGCATTTGACATCGCCATGGTCGGCATACCCTATGACGGAGCGGTGACAAACCGACCGGGTGCACGGCATGGTCCGCGCGAGATCCGCAATGCGTCCACCATGATGCGGTCTATTCACCCCGTGACCCGGATCAACCCGTACCGGCTTTGTCGAGTAGGCGATGCGGGCGATGTCCCTTTTACCAGGGTCTATGAAGTGGAAGAGACGCTTAATGACATTACCCGGTTTTTCACACAACTTTACGAAGCCAATGTCGTGCCGTTGGCCGCTGGAGGCGATCACTCCGTTACCTTGGCGATTTTAAGAGCGATGGTCGTTGATGGCCCTATCGGTATGGTTCATATCGACGCGCATACCGATACCTGGGATGAATTCATGGGGTGCAAATTCATGCATGGCACACCGTTTCGCCGGGCGGTGGAGGAGAATCTGATCGACCCGGGACGCACCGTGCAGATCGGCATTCGTGGCGCGCAGAACAAAACAGAGGGGTGGGATTATTCCCTCGACAGCGGCATGCGCGTCATCTTCATGGACGAGTTTACGAAAATCAGTGTGGCTGCGGTGATCGACGAAGTCCATCGGGTCATAGGTGATGGGCGGACATATATTTCTTTTGATATAGACGTTCTGGACCCCGCTTTTGCCCCCGGCACCGGCACGCCTGAGGTCGGTGGCCTCACCGCCATTGAGGCCCTAACCCTGCTGCGGGGCTTGAATCCATTGAACCTGATCGGGGCCGATGTAGTGGAGGTTTCACCTCCCTATGATCCAAGCGGGAACACCGCTCTGGTTGGCGCCACGATCATGTATGAACTTCTCTGCCTTCTGGCAGAAGCAGTTTCCCGTGGTTGACCCTACCGATTTTTCGAGATACCCTAACCCGAATAAAGCCGGTTGTAACGAAGTGGAAATCCCGATTTATCGGGGAAACAAAAAAATCTCTCGCCCCAGTACGATCTTCCGGACCTACGGGGTAAACAAAGGCGCAAAGACCGCCAAGAATTTTTTTCTATTTTTCCTTTGCGCGCTTTGCGCCTGCATGAGAAAAATAAAATTTAGAAATATTTTGCCCCAAAAGACACAAATTCCAGAACCAAGAAACAATTGCTACCAATAAAAAATGGCCAATGCCTCGACAGCAGATCCTTAAGATAGCCCAAATCAGTAGGAGGTGTGAAACTTGAGTTACTAATAAGTGCGTTATTATTTAGACATCCGTTGTCATTTCCCCTGGGATTTATCTGCAAAGGCGGGCAGGGTTTTTAATCGGCGGTCGGATCACTGTTTGAAGGTCTTAGCGGGCGTTTAGCCGGAACCTTCCGAGGCCTTGTTTTCAAACGTTTTAGGACAATGACCCGGTTATTATATTTTCAG
>DRHF01000051.1 GCA_011049715.1 Desulfobacterales bacterium | reverse complement strand
GTCCACAATTTCTCCTTTGAAGAGTACAATCAACCGATCGCTCAAAGTAAACAATTCTTCAAGGTCTTCCGATATTAGCAAAACACCTGCTTTTTTCTCACGCGACTGGAGTAAAGCTCTATGAACAGCAATTGTGCTTTGCGCATCGAGGCCGCGTGTGATATATAAGGCGATTAATAAGCGGGGATCGTGGGTCATCTCCCGGACAATCACCATTTTCTGCAGATTCCCGCCGGAGAGGGATTTTGGCATATTATAAAAGGGAAATTTAAAACCCAGTTCCTCTTGTGTCATCTGGTAATCCGTTTTAACAGCCTGCCAATCTATTTTGAAACCACCATGCCTGGAATAACGACGGGTGTCGGTTAATACCATGTTTTCAAGAACGGTCATAAATGGGGCTGATGCCATCGAAAGAGGGTTTTCAGGTATGAAGCCTACTCCGTATCGACGAATTTCTCCAATGGTACGGTTAGTGAAATCCTTTCCGAACAAAAACTTTTCTCCCGCTGCACTCTTATCCATCCCCAGGATAACATCACCCAACTCCTTTTGTCCATTGCCGGATACACCTGCCACCCCTACTATCTCTCCCGAAAAAATTTCCAGATTAATTTTCTTGAGGCTGACAGTATTCCCTTCACTATGTGTTTCAATATCTGTGAGTTTCAAAACAGGACCATCTTCGATCTTGTGATCGATCTTTTGTATTTTCTGTAATTTCGGTAATTTCCTGGAAAACATCATCCCAATCAGTATTTCCTCACTTGCATCCGGTCTAAGCATGGTACCTGATACTTTTCCTTCCCGAAGAACGGTTATACGATCAGAACAGGCAAAGACTTCTTTAAATTTATGGGTAATTAAAATTATTGCATATCCATCTTTCCGGAGGTTATCAAGAACCTCAAATAACGCACCAACTTCATGGGGGGCAAGAACGCGTGTGGGTTCATCAAGTATTAAAAGTTTGGCATCTGAGAGTAATAATTTTAGAATTTCAACTTTTTGTTGTTCACCAATTGATAACTCAGAAACAACGGCATAAGGATCAACATGCAGTCCGTAACGCTCCGCAATCTCAGTTATCCGTTCTTCTACTTCTTTTTGTTTATAAACAGGAGGAAGATCTGGTAAAAATAAGGCTATGTTTTCCAGCACACTGAAAGCCTGGATTTGAGTAAAATCCTGGAAAACCATACCAATTTGGTGATATCGGGCATCTTGAGGGGACTTAATGGATATTGGTTTATTCCTCAACAAAATCTCACCAGAGTCCCCACGATAGAAACCATACAAGATTTTCATGAGGGTGCTTTTGCCCGCGCCATTTTCTCCAAGTAATGCATGGATTTCAGATTCAAAAATATCGAAATTTATATCATCATTGGCCAGCACATTTTGAAACGATTTTGTGATTCCCCGCATAGAGACAATTGGGATTGAATGTGCACTAGCCGTAATTGACATCGTTCCTCAATTTATTGAATTGATTGGTTATTATGATTAAATGTCATCAGGATTCATGGAATTGATAAACACAACAAATATTCTACCATACCTGTGCTGAATCGTAAAGGGGAAGATGTAGATTTTAGATAAAAAAGTTATGACCTGAAAGAGCACATTGAGAATCTTGGTTCCCAGGATGCGTTAGTTACTGAATCTTCCAAAGAGGCATTCTGTTGTGCTGATCAGGTAGAATCTAAATAATCGAAGATTATCAGGAGCTTTTTGCTATGTGGTTGATACCCGTTGCTGTCCTGTAAGCAATCGCGGCAGGTAGCGGATTATTTATCAAGGACCTTCTTTCGGGGACACGGGGTGATTTAAGTTTGGTTGTTTTAGTCGACGTTTCGAGATAATAAACGCTTGGGGTGGGAATTCGATTTGTGGGGAAAATAAGCTTTAAAAGGCTCCCAGTTAAGGAAGAAACACACACCTGGGTTCAATTATTTTTTCTCAACATTTACAGGGCGGGAAGCCTATCAGGAGAGCTTGAATAGGTTTCATGAGATATTCAGGCCGGAGGGGAAAGATTTAATATCGTTGAGGAAGGCATTAGATATGGATTATGAGCTGAGAGGCAGGCTTAAACAGGGGGGAATGAACTGGTCACCATCGGGAGCCAAGGGCATGTTGCAGATAAGATCTTCTATAAAAAGTGGCAGGTTTTATAATGATTTTAAAAGGACTCTACAAAATGCAGCATGATCTGATATTTACCCACAATTTGAAATCGCTCCCAAACGCTTGGTACCCCTTGTCAGGGCACTCCAAAAAGAATAAAATAAGTTAATTTATTTTAGACTTAGTTCGTGTCCCGTTTTCCTCCCCCTCTTGGACGAACTTCGAAACTTCTGCTACACAAACAGGATAGAAATCCCGAATTTTCTTGCTGCATAGTTAGTGCATTAGTTCGAATCACGATCGGCTCGGTGCACAAACGACACGTACTATTGTTATTTTCCTACTCAATACAATTCATGCCTGCGTTTGAAGAAAGAGTTTTCTCATCTAGCGATCATGGTACTTCTGGATGGGCTTTATGCCAAAGGGCCCACAGGGTCATCAGGGCCTATAATGGAGATTTGCCGGAAGAAGAACTGGCAGTTTATGATCGTACTGAAGGATAAGTGTTTGAAGAGTGTG
>DRHF01000050.1 GCA_011049715.1 Desulfobacterales bacterium | reverse complement strand
GAGCCATGAATTATTTACAGGAGTTGAACAAAGGATCCAGTGAGAAGTGATAATAGAACCAAGTTTAGATAGCAAATTAGTAATAAGGGCAATGGTGCTGGGTTGCGGATCCGCGAGCTCGCCACTGAGATCTAAAACGTTAATTTCATCGGACCCGGAATCCTCATGGGTACCCGAGTGGGCTGTGGGTTCGGCTTCCTTTGAGTAATCTGCGGAGTCGATCATGATTTTTGATAACCCTCAGTTCCGGAAAAAGGATTTTTTATAACTTGAATGATCGATCTCTTTTTAGCAGCCGGCGAGACAAAAAAGCAAACACTTAAAGCATGCGCATGATTGTTTGAATCATTCCAGGTCACACAGTCAATTGAAAAAGGAGGTTCAAGTAGGTCAATACCCAGAGAAAAAGGAATGACACAATCATCCAGTCTGTAACTTTGATCGGTGGAAAAAGGAAGGATCTGAGTTCCGCCAAGTCTGGCCACAAAATGCAAGGTACCTGCAGAGCCGGACGGAAAATACAAAAAGCCGCCGGTTAGGCGGCCTCTTGTAAGGTGAAGTTTTAAGACTTGGCCAGGGATTTCCGGAGTATTTTTCGGTGTAGAAATATAAGCCAAAAAATCCATTTATCAGGCATAGTTGCGCAATTGCTGTAGAAAGACCTGAACCGTATCTGACGAAGATCTTCCGCTTCTGGCCTTAATATCGAGTCTTAACGAGCCAAGCGCGGAAACATCATACCAATCTGTAGGATCGTCCTGAAGGCCGAAGGGGATGTCTATAACACCGTGAGGGGAATATCCTTGGACGTGAACTATCCAATTTCCTCCGGTGCTTTCAACATAGAGCTGACCTTTCCCGCCGTCGCCGGCATAAACCGTCCCGATGTGTTCCTCAGCTTCTCCCTGCCAGGGAGCAACGCCCAGGGTCGGCCAATAGCAGGGGGTGCAATACCAATCAATTGAAGGTGCCCCTGCAGGAACGATGAGATCCTCAATGAAGGGTTTAGACCACCCGCAAATATTCCGTAAAATCTCAAACATGGTGAGGTTGAAAGGAATTTTGCGGTCATTGTCTTCTGAAAGTTTTACGGTGTCGATCAGATACTCATTACCGGTTCCCTCTGTTTGAGATCTGATCAAAAGTTTTCGGATGGGAAAATCTGTCGGGAGATCTACATATTCATGGCCGGCGCTTGCCATCGGATAATCAACGACCTCTTTAGCCATCAAAAAGCCCGCTGGCGAAATTTCCTTTTCGTCGAAAATATTCGCATAAACGGAAATAAACCCGGCAACTGACGCCATGCCTCCGCCATTGAGATCAATCGTGATTTTCAGTTGTGGATTAATGAATTTTGCGGGATCAAACGCATATATGGGATCCCACAGGTACCGACCGAAATTGACATTAAAAACTTGTTCACAGTTCATCCCATTAAGATAAACGTTGAGGTTTGCAGGCTCTTTGAATTGATGATAAAAATCAAGGGCCTGGCATTTCTTTCCGGTAAGCGAAAATAAAACATCGCTACCATCAACCAACTCAATCCTGGTGATACACTTTGCAACATGACCATTTGTGATTGTAGATCCGACGTTGGTTGATTCGTAAACGATGTGGAATTGAGAAACTGGATTTGCCAGGTTTATACCGATAACGACTGTTTTATCAGCGGCCACGCCCTCCCTGGCTAGGATTGTTGCGAGTCTATATTTCATGGTTTAATTTCCCTCCTTGATATAAGATTTTCATCGGATAATTCACTTAAAAATTCCTCGAAATCAGAACGGTGAAACGAAGTTGAAACGTTCAGAGCAGTTGCCAATTTAGAACCAAGATCAAAAACATCACAAATCATGATCTTATCATCTTTGATAACGCCTTTTGACCATTTTAAAACAATGAACAGAAGTTGAAAGATCTTAAAAACAGCTACTATCCGGAAAAATAACCTCAATTATCCTTCCAATTTCTCCTTAATCAAGGCGTTGACAACGGCTTTCACCCTCTCGATGTTTCTCGGGTCGCGTCTGGGAAACTTCGGGCCCAGATCAACAGCCTCGATGGCGGCGTGATATCGCCTGAAACCGTCCTCATAGTCGGAACTGGCACCGTAAACACCTTCAGCGAATCGGCCCGGGCCTTTAGTGAGTGCTTTATCCTGCCATTTTTTGGTGCCGGCCTCCTCTACGCCCTTTTCAAATAAGCCTTTCTGGTGAGCAGCATCGATGCCGG
>DRHF01000049.1 GCA_011049715.1 Desulfobacterales bacterium | reverse complement strand
TCTATTATTTTTTATATTTTTGGTATTTCTCAAACAGCGCCCGAAACTTTTAACGTTTTAAGCTCCCCGGCATCAAATCCCCAATCTGCAAGGGCCGACTCGGTGTGCTCTCCGGGATTCGGAGGCGCCCATTTTATTTCGGGTTGCGTTCGAGAAAAGCGGGGTGTGGGCGCCGGCTGCATGACCTCCTCAACCGCGACAAATGTGTTTCGCGCAATGTTATGAGGATGGTTTACGGCCTCTTCAAAAGATAGGACAGGCGCAAAACAGACGTCGGTCCCTTCCATGATTTTGCACCACTCATCCCGGGTTTTTGATTTAAAGACTTCGGCGATCTTTTCTTTGAGTTCAGGCCACCTTTCTCTATTTGCCTGGGGTTGAAATTTAGGATCATCGATCCCGGTATATTTCAACAACAATTCATAAAACTGCGGTTCCAGGGATCCGATGGACACCCATTTTCCATCAGCTGTCTCATAGGTGTCGTAGAAATGGGCACCGCCGTCCAAAAGGTTTGTCCCATGTTGGTCAGACCATTCCCCGGCGGCACTCATGCCGTAAAAAACTGCCATTAATGCTGCGGCACCATCGATCATTGCCGCATCCACCACCTGTCCCTTGCCGGATTTTCGAACCTCATAAACGGCGCACATAATACCAAATGCCAGCAGCATGCCCCCACCTCCAAAGTCACCGAGGAGGTTTATCGGGGGTACCGGCTTTTCACCGGGCCGTCCGATCGCATGCAGCGTACCCGCAAGGGCTATATAATTGATATCATGCCCCGCAGCCTGTGAAAGGGGACCCTCCTGGCCCCAACCGGTCATGCGGCCAAACACGAGCCGGGGATTGCGTTTGAAGCAGACCTCGGGGCCTATGCCCAACCGTTCCATTACACCGGGTCTGAAGCCTTCGATGAGGGCCTCAGATTGTTCAATGAGCCTAAGAACCGCCTTCACGCCTTCGGGATTTTTAAGATCGATTGAAATTGACCGGCGATTCCGATACAAAACATCATATTTTGCTTCCAAAAAAGATCGCGGTCGTCCTTTAAAATCGATACGTAAAATATCGGCACCCATATCCGACAACATATAGCCGCAAAACGGCGCTGCCCCGATTCCGCCGACTTCCAGGATTTTCATACCTTCAAGGGGTCCCATCAAACCATCCTCCTGTTACTTGTCGATTTCGTTTGTTTGTAGAAGGCCCATCACCTGTTCGCGATGAAATGCCGGATCACCCAGGGCCATCTCATTGCCTTTGGCCCGTTTGAGGTAAAAATGGACCTCGCTTTCCAACGTGAATCCCGTGCCGCCCAATATCTGTATGGCGCTGGAAGCATTGTGGGTAAAGGTTTCAGAGCAGTAGGATTTGGCTGCGGATGCCGCAATAGCCGCTTCCTTTTCGTCACCATGATCCTGGGCCCAGGCCCCCCAATATAACAGCGAGCGCGCACTTTCCGCTTCCAGGTACATCTGGGCGCAACGGTGCTTCACAGCTTGGAAGGTACCGATCGGCTGATTGAATTGAATACGGATCTTGGCATAATCCGTCGCGATTTCCATGACCCGCTCTGCACCCCCCACACACTCGGCACTGAGCCCGATCTGTGCCCGTTGCAGCACCTGTTTCAAGGTCCCCCATCCCCGGTGGCTTTTGCCCAGAATCGACTCTTTGCCCAAACGCACCCCTTTGAACTCAACCACACACAGCTTGCGGGTGCCGTCCATTGTCGGCAGCAGTGAAACAGATACCCCGGGTTCACTCGGGTCCACGAGAAAAAGGGTAATTCCTTTGTTCGGATCGTCTCCGGCCTCGGTTCGCGCCGCACAGATCAGAACATCCGCCACATGGGCATCAGGGACGGAAATCTTCGTACCGGTCAGGACAAAATCATCCCCCTCGGCCCGGGCCGCCATCTGAATATAACCTGTATCTGCGCCACCATCCGGTTCATTCAACGCCAGGGTCCCCCGCAATATCCCGTCCGCAATTCCCGGCAAATACCTATCCTTTTGCGCGTCACTCCCTGAAGCCATTATGGCTTCCGCAGCCAATAAAATCGTGGAGAAAAACGGCCCGGGAAAAACAGCCCGCCCCATCTCTTCCAGAACCATGTTCAGATCCATCAGGTCCATTCCCATGCCGCCGTAGGATTCCGGAATGCGCATGGCCATCCAATCCATATCTGTCATTTTTTTCCATATATCTTCAGTAAAGCCCTTTTCGTCTTCGCACATCTCCTTCACAAACTCCATGGGACATTCTTTCTTTAAAAATCTGCGGGCTTCTTTAGCAATATCTCTCTGTGTTTTGTTTAGGCTGATATCCATCCACCTCTCCTTTACTTTATACTCGCACGTGATATATCCTTCGGTAGACCGAGCACCCGTTCGGCAATGATATTACGCTGAATTTCAGAGGTGCCGGCTTCGATGGTGTTTCCTTTGGATCTTAGAAAATCGAATTGCCAGAATCCATCTTGAATAGACCAAGGTGAACCGCCCATAATCTGGCTGAACATGCCTTGGGTTCCGAGGGCGGCTTCGGTCAGTCTCTGATTGGGTTCACTCCACAAAAGCTTCCCGACCGAACCCTCCGGTCCCGGCACCCCCCCTTTGAGCTGTCGACTGAAGCTTCTCAATCCGTGATATTTCAACACCAGCACTTCAATGTAGGCGCTGGCGATCTGCTGCCTAAAAATCGGATCTTCAAGGGCCGGCCGGCCGGAGCGTTTGACCAGTTGAGCCATTGCAATCATTTTTTCAATTTTTTTCTCGTAGGCCGCTCCCATCACCACGTCCCCCAAAACCCGTTCAAACATCAAAGTGGTGACTGCGATCTGCCACCCCTGGCCTTCCGCTCCCAACAGCATATCGGCCGGAACCTTAGCATTGTCAAAAAAGACCTCATTAAAATCAGCTTCCCCGGTAATTTGGGTCATGGGCCGAATATCGATACCCGGCAGTGACATATCCACCAAAAGATAACTCAAGCCCTTGTGTTTGCTAGACTCGGTATCTGTGCGAACAAGGAGAAGACAGTAGTCGGACACATGGGCGAAACTCGTCCAAACTTTCTGTCCGTTCACGATATAATGATCGTTTTTACGAACTGCCAGCGTAGAGGTGTTGGCCACATCCGACCCGGCATCGGGTTCGCTGAAACCCTGGCTCCAGAGGTGGGTGCCATCGTGAATTTTAGTGAGAAACATCTTTTTCTGGGCTTCAGTGCCGCAGGTGTAAATGGTCGGAACCGCCATGCCGTGGGTGATGACCCCCGGCCAACGGAGTTCGAAGCAGGTGGCGGCCAGGGTCTGAAGGACAATGGCTTCCTCAACGATGGTTTTACCTTGTCCGCCGTATTCTATAGGATAATGCATTCCAGCATATCCCCCTTCACAGAGCCGTTTCTGAAAGTCTTTGTAAGCACGTTTTAAATCTTCTTGGGTTTCATAACTTCGACGGCGCGAGGGATCGAAATCATCCGGTATATTTTTTCCCAACCATGTGACAAACGCTTTTCGAAAGTCCTCCTGTTCCGGTGTCAAATGAAAATCCATTTTTTAACTCTCCTCCTTTTCGATTGCTTTTCTTTCCAACCCGAGACCTGGGTTACCGGTCTGTTTTAAAAACAACAGGCAAATCTCTTTTCTCCGATAAAGATTAAAAAAGGGTTTTTAATCTATTGAAATTATTTATTTTATTGAAATGATCGCCCTTTTAGCATATAAACGATTTAAAATAAATAACTAATGTTTCGCGCCTGATATTTTGAGAAAAGCCGCATCAGGCATAGGGTAAAAAGAAATTTTTCCGGAAAAAATTGATGGTGAGCGCTTTAACAACGGCACAAAACCTTTTAAGAATTAGCATTCCAGAAACAACTGATATTACAAAAAAAAGCGGTCAATTTATTAAATGGATTGACCGCCTCTAAAACGCGAACTGTCACATTTTCCAAATCCGAGAAACTCGCCTAAAGGTAAGTATCTGATTTTATTGGTCGGGGCGACTGGATTTGAACCAGCGACCCCTTGAACCCCATTCAAGTGCGCTTCCAGACTGCGCCACGCCCCGACATCGTTTTTTCTAACACTTAGATCTTGTCATGTCAAGTCGCGACGTGATATCAAAAATGACTTATCGGTCAAAAAGTATTTTGTTTAGGTGTCTGATTATTTTTACAATGAACAAAAAGAAAAAAGCAAAAATACCCGATCGACTATACCCCGGAGACAAGGTCGGAGTTGTAGCACCCGCAGGTCCTTTTAACCGTGAAAGGTTCAAAAAGGGAATCGCAGCGTTGGAATCGATGGGATTCGCCGTGTTTGTTCCAAAAGGGGTATTTGAAAGGGATGGTTATCACGCCGGGTCAGGTATACATCGGGCAAAAATGGTGAATGATCTTTTTGTCAATCCCACAATTAAGGCGATTGTTTGCGCCAGGGGAGGGTTCGGCACGATGAAAATCCTTTCCATGTTGGACTATGCCATGATTCAGCAGCATCCAAAGGCTTTTGTTGGTTTTAGCGATATATCCGCACTTTTGTCCACACTGTATAACCTGACCGGTCTGGTTACTTTTCATGGGCCGATGGTAACCACGCTTAGCGATGCAACCCAAAAGACAAAAAAAGCAATGATATCGGCTCTTTCATCAGAGAAACCGCTTGAAATAACACCAGAGAAAGGGGTCACCATCAGGTCGGGTTGTTCCTCCGGTCCGGTTTCAGGCGGAAATTTGAACACCCTGTGTCATCTGGTGGGAACCCCCTTTGAGCCCGATTACACGGGTCACATTTTGTTTCTCGAAGACCAGGGTGAGGCTGTTTACAGAATTGATCGGATGTTGACGCAGATGCGGCTCGCCGGATGTTTTGATGGGCTGAGCGGTCTGCTGCTCGGTTCTTTTGACAATTGTGGTAAGGATGATGAGATTTTTAGGGTTGTGGAATCTGTATTTCAAGGGGAAGATATTCCGATACTCGCCGGGTTTGAAATTGGTCATGGCAAAGATAACATGACGGTTCCGATCGGCATCGATGCCACCCTTAATACCGACAGAAAAACCCTTTTGTTTCATGGTTGCGCCACCCAAGGGTAGTCGTCATTGCTGAAACCTTTTTTAAATGAAATCTGTTGACACACTCATGAGGGAAGCCCTTTTGCGTCATGTATTTCCAGGGGGTGTCCTTCTCATTGCAAAAGAAGGCCGAATCCGATTTTTTAAAGCCTACGGATATGCCAACCTCTTCTCAAAAGAGAAAATGACCATAGAAACAGTATTCGATCTGGCATCCCTTACAAAACCACTTGCGACAACACTTGCGATCATCAAGCTGATTCAAAAATCGACGATCAGCCTTGAACTGAAATTGGGTTCTGTATTGCCTCGATTTGAAAAGACCAAAAAAGGGCAAATAACCATACGCCATCTGCTGGGCCATCATTCGGGGCTTCCCGCCTATCGGCCATTTTATCTTCAGCTCAGGAAGATTCCTTTAAAGATGAGAAAAGACGCACTGATGGATCTTTTTTTGAAGGAACCGATGGTATATCCGAAAGGTAAAAACGTTTTATACAGTGATCTTGGATTTATAGCACTTGGGTGGGTGGTCGAAGATATCATAAAACAGCGGCTCGATCGTTTTGTAACCAAAGAGATTTATCGGTTTCTGGGCATTGGACCGGATGATAAAGACGGGCTGTTCTTTGTGGACCTGCAGGAAAAGCCCTCCAAAAAAAGCTTTGCGGCCACTGAATTCTGTCTGTGGCGAAATATTCTTTTAAACGGAGTCGTACATGATGAGAATGCGTACGTGTTGGGAGGCATTGCGGGGCATGCCGGTCTTTTCGGAACCGCTGGCGGGGTGAATATTCTGTTGTCGGAACTGCTGTCATCATTTAATGGGTGTCCGTCAATGCCGATGTTTGAAAAGGATCGGGTTTATCAGTTTTTTCAAACCGACAAAAATTCAGACCGGGCACTCGGGTTTGATACGCCATCGGTATCAGGGGCGAGTTGCGGAAATTATTTTTCAAAGAGGAGCGTGGGACACCTGGGGTTCACCGGGACATCGTTTTGGATCGATCTTGATCGTTCCATCATCGTTATACTTCTGACAAATCGTATCCATCCTTGGCGCGGAAATATTAAGATAAAGGGTTTCAGACCTCGATTGCATGATGCGATCATAAAGGAATTAGATCGAAACGCCAAACCCCACCCCACTGCCGATTTATCGTGATTTCCGACCTCCAATCCATCGGAGAGTTGCCTTCCCGCCGTGTGGAAGCGGAGTCCTGGTAAAATCTAGGGTGCGAAATTTGAGTGGTAATTTACCCTTGTATTAAAAATATAATTTTGATAGTTGTTTGTTCTTCTATTGTTATCTGAATTTTCGAAAACAAAAAAAGACATACTTTTGCTTATATAACAACGAGGCGCCATGGGGTTTTTTTTCGATTCAATTTTGGGTATTTTTTCAAACGATCTTGCCATCGATTTGGGGACTGCAAATACACTCGTCTATGTCAAAGGGAAGGGCATTGTACTGAGTGAACCGTCCGTCGTCGCGGTACGCACGGATAGCCGCACCAAGAACCGTGTGTTGGCTGTCGGCATGGAAGCAAAAAATATGCTGGGAAAGACACCCGGCAACATCGTGGCCATCCGGCCCATGCGCGATGGTGTGATCGCGGATTTTGAGGTCACCGAGGCGATGCTCCGTCATTTTATCCACAAGGTGCATAACCGGCGAACATTTGTCAGACCCAGAATTATAATTGCGGTGCCATCCGGCATTACCCAGGTCGAAAAGCGTGCAGTAAAGGAATCTGCCGAATCCGCAGGCGCCCGCGAGGTGTTTCTCATCGAAGAACCGATGGCAGCTGCCATCGGGGCCGGGCTTCCGATCACCGAGCCGACATGCAACATGATTGTAGATATTGGTGGCGGTACAACAGAGGTTGCGGTCATTAGTCTGGCCGGAATTGTATTCAGCCGGTCAATACGAGTGGCAGGCGATAAAATGGATGCCGCCATCATCCAGTATATTAAAAGAAAATATAATCTGCTAATCGGTGAGATGACAGCGGAGGCTATAAAAACCACGATCGGAAATGCATACCCGGAACCAAAGCATCTGGAGACGATCGAGGTAAAAGGGAGGGACCTCGTATCCGGAATTCCCAAGATTCTCGAAATCGATTCCGAAGAGATACGTGTCGCTATTTCAGAACAGATCGATGCTATTTTGGAGACGGTTAAGATCGCCCTGGAACAGACACCCCCGGAATTGGCCGCGGACATTGTCGATCGGGGGATTGTGTTGACCGGTGGCGGCGCCCTCTTGAAAAATTTTGATAAATTACTCAGAGAGGAGTGCGGACTCCCCATAACGGTAACAGAGGATCCATTATCCACGGTCGCTCTGGGTTCGGGAAAGGCGCTCGATAGCATTGAAATACTCAAACAGGTTATAATCACATAGTTTCATGTTTTCGAGAAGGATGGTGATAACTGTTGGCGTGATCGTTCTGATCGGTGTCAACATTATAGCCCTTTTTATTACCAGTAGGCACCGTTCTTCTTTTTATGGGTTGAATCAATTTGCCATTCCTTTCGTCGCCCCCTTTCAAAAAGCGGTTACCCGTACAATTCATTTTGCAAAGAATGTTTGGACCCACTATTTTTTTCTCGTTTCAGTGGCAAATGAGAATGATCATCTCAAAAAGAAACTGCGAAAAGCCATTGGAAGAAATCAAGAGTTAAATGAAATAGCACTTTCCAATTCCCGCCTCCGTAACTTGCTCAAATTCCAACAAACAGCGACCAATAAAGTCCTTGCGGCTGAAGTTGTCGGTAAAGACCCCTCTCCCTGGTATCAAACGATTATCATCGATAAAGGAAAAGCAGAGGGTGTTGAAAAATGGCAACCGGTAATCATTCCAGAGAGTATTGTCGGACATGTAATGGATGTTTCAACCCATTACGCCAAGGTTCTGCTGATTGTTGATCGGAACAGCGCTGTGGACGCGACAGTTCAGAGGACGAGGGCCCGGGGAATCATCAAAGGAGAGGCAAAAGGTCGGTTTTTTTTCAACTATGTGCTGCGCAAAGATGATATAAGAGTTGGAGATAAAGTTGTTTCATCCGGCTTTGATGGCGTTTTTCCAAAAGGCTTACCGATTGGGTCTGTTTCAGGTGTCATCCGACGGAACTCGGGGATCTTCCAGGAAGTTTACGTATCGCCCCATGTTGATTTTGAAAAACTGGAAGAAGTTATGGTGTTATTAAACCTTCAAAGACATGACTTTGTGAATAAGGAATGATCTATTGTTTATATATTGCCGTATCCTTAGGGTTGATAATCCTTCAGGTGACATTGATTCCGCTTCTCCCCTTTTCAGATAAGATTTACGATTTGCTGATCCCATACGTTCTCTACCTCGGTTTATTCCGGCCTGCCTGGAAAACGCTGCCGATTATCATTTTACTCGGACTGGTCATGGATAATCTGTCCGGCGGTCCTTTTGGATTGTTCACATCGATTTATGTCTGGTTATTTCTGGGCGCGATATGGATGCGAACATTTATGCATGCGAGTAATATGTTTCTTTTGCCTTTTGTTGTTGCCTGCGGCGTGCTGCTGGAAAATGTCGTATTCATCGGTATGGTAACAATATTTGAACCGGATTTTCGATTTCCTGAAGATGCCCTTCGCATAGCGACCATTCAGGTGTTATCGGCCCTGGGCACGAGTCCGATTTTTCTTATCTTTTACAATTATACGCACAACCGTTGGGATAGCTGGACGTTCAAGCGGTCCAGAGAAGCAGGCAGATAAGAAGAACAAGGGCCCGGAATTTTTTGCCCGACATAGATACTCATTTTTTCTTGAGGTACAATGGCGGAAGCTGTACCATAGTTGATGATTTTTTCTTGGCTTTGGTACGGGATCTGTTAAGGGGAAACGTCTTGAATTCGTATTTGGAAACCGTTGATAACGACTGGTTTAAGCAACGTTTGGCCAGAGTCATGCTCTGCATATTGTCGGCCTTTATTATCGTGATTATTCGACTGGTTGGCCTTCAAATCATCGGCGGTGCGGAATTCCGAAGGCTTTCAGAAAATAACAGCATCCGATTACAAATGATAGAGCCTTCAAGGGGGTCAATTTCAGATCGCAAAGGGAAATTGCTGGTCGATAATCGTCCGTCCTTTGATTTGAGCATTATGTTGAAAGATGCCGGACCAGTCGAACGCGTCGCTAAACAGCTGTCCCAATATTTAAACTTGCCTGAAACTGATTTACTATCGAAAATTAAATCTGATAAAGGAATTTCACCCTTTAAACCCGTTGCCCTAAAGGAAGACATCGGGCGCGATTCATTGGGCTCCATTGAAGTCCATAAATTCGATCTTCCGGGTATCGTGGTCAATGTTAAAGCGCGAAGGCAATACCTGGAAAAATATGGAGCGGCACATCTGATCGGGTATCTGGGTGAAATAAATTTAGATGAGCTCAAAAGTCAAAAATATCAGGACGTCAGGGGTGGGAGTCTCGTCGGAAAGTTTGGGGCAGAGAAAAAGTATGATCATCACTTGAGAGGAAAACGCGGCGGGCGACAGGTTGAGGTCGATGTCAATGGACAAGTGATTAGAATATTGAAACAGATCGATGCTGAGCCGGGACACAATATTTACCTCACCATTGACCATGAGCTTCAAATAAAAGCGGAAAGCTTAATTGAAAATGTAGTTGGATCTGTCGTTGCAATGGATCCGCAAACAGGAGAAATTCTGGCCCTGGCAAGCAGTCCATCCTTTGATCAAAACGCCTTCGGCAGTGGGATGTCTCAAGAAAGCTGGCAATCCCTCGTATCCAACCCATTTCGGCCGATGGAGAATAAAGCAATCCAGGGCGAATATCCCCCCGCATCGACCTATAAAATTGTAACCGCTATTGCGGGTTTAGAGGAAGGGGTTATCGACACAAAAACCAAACTTTACTGTCCTGGATTTTATAAGTTTGGAGATCGCATTTTCTGGGACTGGAAAGAGACGGGGCATGGCTGGGTCAATGTAGAAACCGCACTAACTGAATCATGCGATGTCTTTTTTTATCAGGTGGGTCAAAAACTCGGTGTTGATCGCCTCGCAAAATATGCGAAAGCGTTCGGCCTCGGATCCCTGTCAGGACTTAATCTTGATCGAGAAGCAAAGGGGTTGGTTCCGACAGCTGCATGGAAAAAACGCCGGACAGGAATAAAATGGCAGGGGGGTGAAACCCTTTCGGTGGCCGTCGGTCAAGGATTTAACCTGGTGACTCCGTTGCAGATGGGGGTTTTGATTTCAATGGTGGCGAATGGGGGTATAAGGTACCAGCCATCAATATTAAAGGCAATCGAATCTGCAGATGGAAAGATCATTACGCAACATGAACCAAAAATCCTGGGGAGGTTGTCGATTAAAAAACAAACCCTTTCGATTATCAGAAAAGCACTTTGGAAAGTGGTGAACACCAAAAAAGGGACCGCATGGATTGCCCGTTTAAACGACATCGACATCAGTGGAAAAACAGGAACCGCACAGGTGTTTAGCAGAAAAAAAACCGAAAGAAAACGTAAAGAAAAGGATATACCGGCCCGTTTAAAGTCTCATGCCTGGTTTGTTGCCTTTGCGCCGTCCGACCAACCCAAAATAGCGATTGCCGTCCTTGTGGAGCACGGCGGATACGGTTCTAGTACCGCTTCGCCGATCGCACGGGAGATGATAAAGACATATTTATCAAAAAAAGAATCGGGTGAGTCATCGAAGGCTCAGATTTCAAAGGACCAAAAAGTAACCTTGACACGTAACTGAACAGGAGCAGAAGAAAAATGTTCGACCGACGGTTGGTACAATATTTTGATTGGGGGTTGTTAGGAACAGTTTTTTTACTCGGCTCTTTGGGTCTTGTTGTACTGTACAGTGCGGTGAGGGCAGGACCTTTTTCTCCCCACGAAATTCTGTTCTCAAAGCAACTGATCTGGTTTGGCGCCGGTCTGATGGTGATGGTTGCCTCATTCCTGTTCAACTACAAAAGGCTGGACCAATGGGCCTACCTCATTTACGGGGTATGCATCGTTCTCTTAATCTGCGTTTTGCTTTTTGGAAAACAGTTTGGGGGCTCCCGACGGTGGCTGAACATCGGTCGGATATCTATTCAACCATCGGAGTTTGTCAAAATTGCGGTCATTATTTGTCTGGCGAAGTACTATTCGAGGTTGCTCGACTCAAAAGGGCTCACCCTCCGCCAACTTTTTATCCCCCTCATATTGACGACCATTCCGTTTGTATTGATCCTCAAGCAGCCCGATTTGGGAACAGCGATGCTGATCGTTCTGATTGTCGGCTCAATGACCATTTTTGCAAAAATTGAGCGGCGGTCATTCATCTATATCCTAATTTCCGGCGCTGTTTTTACCCCTATGGTATGGTTTCTATTAAAAGGGTATCAAAAACAAAGACTGCTGACCTTTTTTAACCCGGACCGGGACCCACTCGGGACCGGTTATCACATTATCCAATCCAAAATCGCCATCGGATCGGGTATGATTTTCGGCAAGGGATTTTTAAAAGGGACACAGAATGCCCTCTCTTTTCTACCTGAACAGCACACCGATTTTATTTTTTCAGTTCTGGCGGAAGAATGGGGTTTTGTCGGGTCGGTCATTATTTTTCTTGTTTTTTTGATGCTGATTGCATGTAGTTTAAATGTTGCCTACGGATGCAGGGATCCCTTTGGTACAATGATATCCGTCGGCATCACCATCATGATTTCTTGGCAGGTATTTATCAACATTGGTATGGTGATGGGGCTAATGCCGATTGTCGGCGTTACATTGCCGTTTATCAGTTACGGGGGTTCTTCCATCATCACCATGATGGCCAGTATCGGTATTTTGATGAACATCGCCATGAGGCGCTTCATGTTTGAGTAGAACCCGGGGACTGTGCACCCGATACTTGAATTACCACAGGGAACGCCCGAGGTGATTAACTAATGGGGCGAAAAAAGAAGAGAAAACAAAAAAACTTTGACAATCGATATTGGCCGATGGTATAGACCGCTCGACTCGCGATTCGAGCCAAATCCGGATCAAATTAATCCAAGTAAATCTATCCTTTTTGCCCATTCATAAATGGAGGCTTACTGATGATTAACGTCGATGGATCTGTCGTTATTCAGATTGTTAATTTTATTTTTCTGATTTGGATATTAAATTTAGTGTTGTATAAACCAATCCGAAAAATCATTCTTCAGAGAAAAGAAAAAGTAACTGAATTCGAGCTGGATATCGAAGCGCTGAAGACAGATGCCGGTGAAAAAGATGACATATTTACCGCCGGCATCGACGAGGCTCGAGCAAAAGGGTTGAGAGAGAAAGAAGCGATTTTTTTATACGGTGTTGAAGAAGAAAAAAAGATAATCGAAGATATAAATGAACGGACCCGGACGAATCTTTCAGATGTTCGAAAAAAAATTGAAAAAGACGCTGAAGGTGTAAGGCAATCTCTTGAAAAAGAAGTCGATGGTTTTGCCGATGTAATTGGTCGAAAGATTCTGGGGAGGGCTGTTACATGAGGTTTTCTTGTTTTCGTAAAACATCCCGTCGGGTTTCCGCCAGGGCTTTTTTGGTAATTTTTGTGACAATGCTCCTGATCTTTTCACTAGGAGAGGCATTGGGGGCATCCGGGGAAGGACGTGAAAAAGAGAATGAACAAAAGCGGTGGGTAGCGACCGACACCTATCGGGTGATGAATTTTGCTGTTTTAGCGGCGGCGCTTTTTTTTCTTTTGCGGAAGCCGGCCTCTCAAGCTTTGGCTGGACGGATTAAGGGAATCAAGAACCAGCTCAGCGAGTTGGAATCAATGAAGGAGGCGGCTGAAAAGCAATTGGCTGAATATAACAAAAGGCTTTCATTTTTAGATCAAGAGGCTGAAAAGATTGTTGATGAGTATATAAGACAGGGAAATGAGGCAAAGGCGAAAATACTGCAGCAAGCGGAAGCTGCAGTTGAGAAACTTAATGAACAGGCACAAAAAACTATCGAATACGAGTTCAAACAGGCGACAATGAAGCTCCAGGAAGAGATTCTTGAAAAGGCTCTGGCAAAGGCCGAGGGGATTATCAGGGAAAAGATTTCAAGTGAAGATCAGAATCGATTGGTAGATGAATACATAGAGAAGGTGGTCGTACAGTGAGAAAATTTACAATCGCAAGACGCTATGCAAAGGCACTCCTCCTGATCGGAAAGGAGGATGGCCGCGCTGAAATCTACCGGGATGAACTCGAAGGTGTTTCAAGTCTAATTTTGCGGGAAAAAGCCCTTGGGCAGGCCATTTGCAATCCGCGATACCCTGCTGAGGGCCGAAAAAAGGTTTTGCAGACCATCGTTGAAAGAATGAATCTTTCCAAGGTCATGAAATCGTTTCTCCTGCTGCTCTTTGAAAAGGGACGTATTGGATTTTTGGACAGTATCAATGGATTTTATCAAAAGCTGGCGGATGAGTTAAAAGGTGTGGCAAGGGCCAGCATTGTTTCGGCAACCGTTTTATCAACAGAAGCTGTGGAGAAAATTCGGTTAGCTTTATCAAAAATGACAGGTAAAGAGATTGTCCTGGAGTTGGAAGAGGATGTTGATCTCATCGGCGGTATCGTTGCTCGGATTGGCGATCAGGTTTTAGATGGAAGCATTAAAACACAATTGGTTAATATGAGAGAATCCTTAAAAAAGGGCGAGCGTGTCAAATGGAACTAAGAGCTGAAGAAATAAGTCAAATTATCAAAGAGCAGATCACAGATTTTGATAAAAAAGTAGAGCTGAGCGAAACTGGAACTGTTTTGTCCGTGGGTGATGGTATTGCCAGAGTGTATGGATTAGAAAAAGCCATGGCGCTGGAATTGGTTGAATTCCCCGGTGGCACTTTGGGTTTGGTATTGAACCTTGAAGAAGACAACGTGGGTATTGCCATTATGGGCGAGAGTATCCATATAAAAGAGGGCGATTTGGTCAAACGAACGGGCCGTATTGCAGAGGTCCCGGTTGGAGAATGTGTCCTTGGACGAGTGGTTTCAGCTACGGGGGAACCCCTGGATGGAAAGGGACCGATTGATGCCAAAGAGTTTCGACGGGTAGAAATGGCTGCACCGGGCGTTATTGACCGAAAGAGTGTTCACGAACCGGTGTACACGGGAATCAAAGCGATTGATGCAATGACCCCCGTGGGCCGCGGACAGCGTGAGTTGATCATCGGCGATCGTCAGGTCGGGAAAACCGCCTGCGCCGTCGACGCTATTATTGCCCAGAAAAATTCGGACATTTACTGCATCTATGTTGCGTGTGGACAGAAAAAATCGACCGTGGCACAGGTCCATGATGTTTTAGAACGACACGGTGCTTTGGAGTATACAACGATTGTTGCTGCCTGTGCCAGTGATCCTGCGACGCTCCAGTTTATTGCACCCTATGCCGGTTGTGCCATGGGGGAATATTTTCGTGATCGTAAACAGCATGCTTTGATCATCTATGACGACTTGTCCAAACAGGCCGCAGCATATCGACAGATCTCCCTGCTGTTGAGACGTCCCCCAGGCCGTGAAGCTTATCCCGGTGACATCTTCTACAATCATTCCCGACTCCTTGAACGGGCCGCCAAGCTCAATGATAAACTCGGCGCAGGGTCCCTGACTGCCCTCCCAATTATTGAAACACAAGCCGGTGATGTTTCGGCATATATACCGACCAATGTCATTTCAATTACAGATGGTCAGATTTATCTTGAGCCGGGGCTTTTCTTTGCCGGTGTAAGGCCTGCCATCAACGTTGGGCTCTCGGTTTCGAGAGTGGGTGGTTCTGCGCAGGTTAAAGCCATGAAACAGGTGGCGGGTACGCTGCGTCTGGATATGGCGCAATATCGTGAACTTGAGGCATTCGCCGCTTTTGGAAGTGACCTGGATGCGGCAACGCAGCGCCAGATCACTCGAGGTGCGAGACTGGTTGAGATACTAAAACAGCCACAATATCAACCGCTTTCCATGGAAAAACAGGTGTCAATACTCTATGCCGGAACCAAAGGTTTTCTTGATAAATACCCGATTGATATGATCACGAAATATGAGACCGGGCTTTACCAGTTTTTGGAAGAGAGATATCCACAGATTTTTTCAGATCTTGCGGAAAAAAAAGAATTTACCGAGGAAATCGATGAATTGATGCAAAAAGCCCTTACCGAATATGATAAGGAATTTGCAGATAGCATAAAATAAAAATGAGCTTTAAAGGTGGAACGGCATATCGGACGGTGAAAATAGGGTGTTCCAGGAATCGGTGGCATAAGGGCCTAAGTGTATGGCAACGCTAAAAGATGTTAAAAATAAGATAGGTGGCGTTAAAAAGACGAGGCAGATTACAAAAGCAATGAATATGGTGGCTGCATCCAGGCTTCGAGGGGCCCAATCGGCAATGGTCGCATTTCGGCCCTATGCGGACAAGTTTTCGGCGGTTTTGGAGAATCTGGCAGAAAGATCCGGCGAAGAAGCAACCCGCCCTTTGATGGTCCCCCACGCGGAAGTGAACCGTATACATGTTGTACTCTTCACTTCAGACAGGGGGCTCTGTGGTGGTTTTAATGCCAACCTGATTGCCAAAGCCAGATCCCTGGTTAAGGAAAAAAAAGAAAAGTGCATTAATATCCTGTTCACAACTTTTGGCAAAAAAGGTCGGGATTGGTGCCGGAAGAATGAAATTTTAATCGATAGCGAACATCTGGGGGTGGTGGGAAGCCGCATCGGTTTTACCGTCGCATCCGATTCAGGTCGGGAGCTGATCAAAGGATTTCTCACCCAAAGGTTTGATGAGGTCTATATCATTTTTTCTAAATTTGTCAGCATGGCGAGACAGACCCCTGCGGTCCAGCAAATTCTTCCGATACCCTCGATAGAGCCGTCCCAAGAGGGGGGCAAAGGCGAAGATAAAGCCTATTTGCCAGAGCATATCTGTGAGCCCTCACCGGAAAAACTAGTGGGTGAGATGCTTCCCAGAAATATATATGTCCAACTATACCGTGCGCTCCTCGAAACGTCCACAAGCGAACATGCAGCGCGGATGACTGCCATGGATAATGCAACCAAGGCATGCAATGATATGCTGGACAGCCTTACATTGGCATACAACAAAGCACGGCAGGCTTCGATTACCGCGGAACTGATGGATATCATCGGCGGGGCCGAAGCACTTAAAGGGTAAACTCTGGAAAAGATTTGGCGTATTGTTTGATAGGAGGTTCTGTAGATGGGAGAAAACATAGGTAAGATTACGCAGGTCATGGGACCTGTTGTCGATGTTGAGTTTGGGCAAGACAATCTACCCACAATTTACACTGCCCTGTTGATAACCAATCCGACCATAAATGACGAGCCGGACAATCTGGTGGTTGAGGTCGCACAGCATCTGGGTGATAATGTAGTTCGGACGATTGCAATGGATGTTACCGACGGTCTTGTCCGTGGCCAGTCGGTAAAGGATTCCGGAAAACAGATTATGATGCCGGTGGGTGAGGCAGGGCTCGGCCGGGTGCTCAATGTGGTGGGCCGACCTGTGGACGGTTTGGGCCCAATCAGCATGGAAAAGACACTTCCGATACATCGGGAAGCCCCAAAATTTACTGAACAGGACACGACCGTCCGTGCCCTTGAGACAGGCGTCAAAGTGATCGACCTTCTGGTCCCCTTCCCCCGCGGTGGAAAGATGGGAATGTTTGGCGGCGCCGGGGTTGGTAAAACCGTTATCATGATGGAGATGGTCCATAATATCGCCATGGAGCATGGCGGTATTTCTGTATTTGCGGGTGTGGGTGAGCGAACCAGGGAAGGAAATGACCTGTACCATGAAATGAAAGACTCCGGGGTGTTACCCAAAGCCGCTTTGGTCTATGGCCAGATGACCGAACCCCCTGGTGCGAGAGCGCGTGTCGCGCTTTCGGCCCTGACCGCTGCTGAGTATTTTCGAGATGAAGAAGGACAGGATGTTTTGATATTTATTGATAATATTTATCGTTTTACCCAGGCGGGATCAGAAGTCTCAGCACTTTTAGGCCGGATGCCTTCCGCGGTTGGCTATCAGCCGACACTGGCAGTGGAACTCGGAGAGCTTCAAGAACGGATCACCTCGACGGACAAAGGATCGATTACATCTGTCCAGTGTGTGTATGTGCCGGCAGATGACTTGACCGACCCGGCGCCTGCAACCACATTTGCTCATCTGGATGGAACGGTTGTGTTGTCACGACAAATTGTCGAACTGGGTATCTATCCTGCTGTGGACCCACTCGACTCCACATCGAGGATTCTCGATGCGAACTATATCGGAGAAGAACACTACCAGGTTGCGCGTGAAGTTCAGCAGATACTACAAAAATATAAAGAATTACAAGATATTATCGCAATCTTGGGTATGGAAGAATTGTCGGATGCTGATAAGCTCACCGTGACGAGGGCAAGGAAGATACAACGGTTTCTTTCACAGCCGTTCCATGTAGCGGAGGCCTTCACAAACAAGCCGGGGAAATATGTAAAAATAGAAGACACGGTCAATGCCTTTAAAGAAATCTGTGAAGGAAAGCATGATGACATTCCTGAACAGGCCTTTTATATGCGGGGTGGAATCGAAGATGTGCTTGAAGCCGCTAAAGAAATGGCTGAAGCAGTATAGGGATAGGGGGTAATCAATGGCAGGAACCATAAAATTAGAGGTGGTTACCCCTGAGAAGACTGTTGTGGATGAGGATGCACAGATTGTAATGGCACCCGGTAGCCTTGGCGAGCTCGGCATACTGATTGGTCACACCCCCTTCTTGACAACCCTAAAACTCGGGATGCTTCACTATAATGATGTTGATGGTACTGAACGGTTTGTATATGTTAATGGCGGGTTTCTAGAAGCACTCCCGAGTTTTAGGGTTGTCAAGAAGGGGGTGTGACCAATCAGTATGCCGAGCTCGCCAAGGCTACCGGGTGCCATTACAATC